>NZ_QQNA01000178.1 GCF_003346515.1 Streptomyces corynorhini | reverse complement strand
TGGCACTTCCAGCGGGCCGCGCAGCGCGGCCCGCTGGAAGTGCCACGCGTCCTGGTTGAGGCAGTAGCCGTGGCTGAAGACGACGGTGACGGGCGCGGGCGCCTTGCGTCCGAAGAGGCGCCTGCGGCGCGGGGCCGAGCCCGCCGCGGCCGGGCCGGTCGCCGGGGCGACCTCGTCGACCTCGTAGTACAGGCGCGTGCCGTCGTCGGCGACGGCCTTGCCCGGGGTGCCGCGCAGCGCGCCGTACGGGCCGGTGGCGTCGAGCGCGAGCTGCGCCTTTCTGCGTATGCCGCGGCCGACGGTCAGGCGTTCGATCGCGACACCGGCGGCGGCTCCGGCGGCGATCACGCCTATCGCGGCACCGGCCACTCCGGCCCGGCGCCAGTTGCCCGCCGCCGCTGCTGCCGCGTCCGCCGCCGCGCTGCTCTCGCTCACCGTGCGCTCCTCGTCGTACCGGACCCGGGCCGTTGCCTATTCAACATGCTCACCGGGGCGTCGGCCCATGCCCCCGGGGCGGCCCCGCGCGCCGCTCAGTCCGCGCCCTGGCCGCGCTGGCCGCTCCCGCCGCTCTGGCCGCTCTCGGCGCGCTCGTTCTCGTAACCGGCGCAGCTCTCGTTCTCGTCACCGGCGCGGCGCTCGTTCTCGTCACCGGCGCGGCTCTCGTTCACGTGGACGCGCGGCACCCGCGCGCCGATACGGGTGACGATCTCGTACGCGATGGTGTCCGCGGCGCGCGCCCAGTCCTCGGCCGTCGGCTCCCCCCGGTCGCCGGGGCCGAACAGGACGGCGCTCTCGCCGGGCTCGGGCGTGTCACCGCCGAGGTCCACCACGAACTGGTCCATCGCGACCCGCCCGGCCACCCGCCGCCGCACCCCGCCGACCAGCACGGGTCCGCGGTCCGAGGCGTGGCGGGGGATGCCGTCGGCGTAGCCGAGGGGGATCAGCCCGAGGGTGGTCTCCTCCGGCGTGACGTACTGGTGCCCGTAGCTGACGCCGTGGCCCGCCGGGACCCGTTTGACCAGGGCGACGGAGGCGGACAGCGTCATCACCGGCCGCAGCCCGAAGTCGGCGGGGACGCCGATCTCGGGGCTGGGCGAGAGGCCGTACAGGGCGATGCCCGCCCTGGCGAGGTCGAAGTGCGACTCGGGGAGCGTCAGCGTCGCCGCGGAGTTGGCGATGTGCCGGACCTCGGGCTCGACGCCCTCCTTCTCGGCGTACGCGAGCATCTCGTGGAAGAGGTCCAGCTGCCCCGCGATCGAGGGGTGCCCCGGCTCGTCGGCGCACGCGAAGTGCGACCAGAGACCGGTGACCTCGACGAGCCCCGCGTCCCGCGCGGCGAGCGCGGCGCCGACCAGCTCCGGCCAGTCGGCGGGCTGGCAGCCGTTGCGGCCGAGGCCGGTGTCGGCCTTGAGCTGGATACGGGCGGGCCGGCCCGCCTCGCGCGCGGCGGCCGTCACCTCGCGCAGCGCCCACCTGCCGCTGACGGACATGTCGAGGTCGGCCTCGATGCCCGCGCGCCAGGGGTCGCCGGGCGTCCACAGCCAGCACATCACCCGCCCGCCGATCCCCGCCGCCCGCAGCGCGAGCGCCTCGTGCGGCGTGGCGGTCCCCAGCCAGGCCGCCCCGGCCGCGCGGGCGGCGCGGGCGACGGGCAGCATGCCGTGCCCGTACGCGTCGGACTTCACGACGGCCATCAGCGCGGTGCCCGCCCCCATCCGGGAGCGCAGGGCCCGCACATTGCCCCGCAGGGCGGCGAGATCGACTTCGGCGCGGGCACGGGGGCCGGCCGAGGTCTGCATGGTTCCGGTCATCGGGCCCAGTCTCTCAGGACAGCGCCCCCGAGCGCGCTCACGGTCGTCGCGCGCCGCCCCGGCCGGGGCGGCGGGGCCCGCCCCTGCCCGCCGGCCCCGGCCCGGCCCGGAGGATCAGATCCGGCCGAGATCGATCTCCACCGGAAAGGGAGCCACGGCCTTGACCACGCCGGTGAACACCTCACCGTCCCGGTAGGTGCTGGTCGCGGGGTCGAGAACGTACGTGTACAGGAGGGGCAGGCCGGTGGCGGCCTGCTCGACCCGCCAGTAGAAGGCGATGCCGGCCCGCGCGTACTGGTCCACCTTGACGACGCGGTCGGTGGTCTCCGACCCCGGCGAGACGACTTCGACGACCAGCAGCACGTGCTCGGGTCGGGTCGGCGAGACGTCGATCGTGTCCGCGCGGTACACGACGACATCGGGACGGCGGTTGGTGAGCGGCACGTCCTGAAGCCGGACGTCGAAGTCCGTGTCGGCGTTCCAGTCGGAACCGGCGGCGCTGTCCAGGGCGTTCGCCAGGATCCGGGCCAGCCGGTTGTGGCCCTTGGACACGCTGGGGCTCACGACGATCATCCCGTCCACGATCTCGATTCCCGCGCACTGCGCCTCGGACCATGACGCGTACCGCTCCGCGGTGATCGGCTCGTGCATCCACGCGGGAGCTACCGGCTCGGCGGTCACGACGCACCTCCAGGGGACTCGCGCGGCGGGCCGGTCCCGCCGGGCCCAACGTACTGTTCTCGCCCCCTCACCCCACCACGTTGCGCCACGCCTCCGGCAGCCACGCCGCCACGTCGTCCGCCGCGACCGGCGCGCCCCGGGAGGCGAGGCGGGCCGACAGGCCGTGCAGGTAGGCGGCTGCCGAGGCGGCGTCGCGGGCGGGCAGACCGGCGGCCAGGAGGGAGCCCGCCAGGCCGGAGAGGACGTCGCCGCTACCGGCCGTGGCCAGCCACGGCGTGCCGGTCGGGTTGACGCGGACCGGCGGCGCCGCTCCCGGTTCCGACGCGGAACCGGACGCGGAGCCGGACGCGGAACCGGACGCGGGCTCGGCCACCAGCGTCGTGGAGCCCTTCAGCAACACCGTCGCGCCGTACCGCGCCGCCAGCTCCCGTACGGCGGCGAGCCGGCCCGCCTCGACCTCCTCGCGGTCCACGCCCAGCAGCGCCGCCGCCTCGCCCGCGTGCGGGGTGAGCAGGGTCGGGGCGGTGCGTTCGCGTACGGTCCGTTCCGCCAGCAGCCGCAGGCCGTCCGCGTCGACCAGCACCGGGACATCGGCGGCCAGTACGTCCGCGACGGCCGCCGCCGCCCAGGAGCCGTCGCCGAGGCCGGGGCCGACGGCCCACGCCTGGACCCGGCCCGCCCCGGACGGCGGCCCCTCGTGCACCAGCGTCTCCGGGAAGCGGGCGAGGACCGCCTCGCCGCCGGGGCCGACGTACCGCACGGCCCCCGCGCCGCCGCGCAGCGCGCCCGAGACGGCGAGGACCGCCGCGCCCGGGTAGCGCGCCGAGCCGGCCACGACGCCGACCACCCCGCGCCGGTACTTGTCGCTCTCGCCCACCGGCACCGGCAGCAGGCGCGCGACGTCCGCGTGCTGGAGCGCCTCCAGCTCGGGCACGGAGGGCAGATACGGGCCGAGCCCGATGTCCACGAGCCGCAGCGCCCCGGCCCGCTCGTGCCCGGGGTCGATCAGCAGCCCCGGCTTGTACGTACCGAACGTCACGGTCGCGTCCGCGCGCACCGCCTCGCCCGTCACCTCGCCGCTGTCCGCCTCCACCCCGCTCGGCAGATCGACGGCCACGACCATCGCGCCGCCGCCCCTGGCGGCCCGTACCACCGGCAGCGCGTCGGGGCGCAGCCCGCCGTGGCCGCCGATGCCGGTGATGCCGTCCAGCACGAGATCGGCGGTGGCGAGCACCTCGAAGGGGTCCTCGGCGACCCGGCCGCCCGCGGCGAGCAGCGCCGCCAGGCCGCCGGGGTGCGTACGGCCGGGAGCGAGCGGTACGACGCGTACCCCGGCGCCCCTGCGGGCCAGCCGGGCACCGGCGTACAGGGCGTCGCCGCCGTTGTCACCGCTGCCGACGAGCAGGACGACGCGCGCGCCGTACACCCGGCCCAGCAGGTCCTTCAGCAGCCCGGCGCAGGCCGTGGCGAGACCGGCGGCGGCGCGCTTCATCAGCGCGCCCTCCGGCAGCCGGGCCATCAGCTCGCGCTCGGCGTTCCTGACGGCGTCCACGCTGTGAGCAGTACGCATGCCTCAAGCCTCCTCCACTCATCAACCCTCCGCGATCACGACGGCCGACGCCACCCCCGCGTCGTGGCTGAGCGAGACGTGCCAGCTGCGCACACCCAGCTCCGCCGCGCGCGCCGCGACCGTCCCGCGCACCCGCAGCCGGGGCTGCCCGCTGCCCTCCTGCCAGACCTCGGCGTCGGTCCAGTGCAGCCCGGGAGGCGCGCCGAGCGCCTTCGCGACGGCTTCCTTGGCGGCGAACCGGGCCGC
This sequence comes from Streptomyces corynorhini, assembly GCF_003346515.1. Lineage (GTDB taxonomy): Bacteria > Actinomycetota > Actinomycetes > Streptomycetales > Streptomycetaceae > Streptomyces > Streptomyces corynorhini. The sequence continues at coordinate 34,705 of NZ_QQNA01000178.1, read as the reverse complement.
CAGGGAGGCGACCCCGCGCCGCTCGCCGCTCGGCAGGAGCAGCTCGCTCCGCGAGAAGAGCCGGTCGGCGAGTTGCGGGGTCCTTTCCAGGGACGCGGCGAACCGGTCGATGGCGGCCACGTCGATACCCACGCCGATGATCATTCGTCAGACCTCACAGAATCTCACTCCACCGTCACGGACTTGGCCAGGTTCCTGGGCTGGTCCACCTCGTTGCCGCGCGCCGTCGCCAGCTCGCACGCGAACACCTGCAACGGCACGGTAGCCACCAGCGGCTGAAGGAGCGTCGGAGTCACCGGGATCCGGATCAGATGATCCGCGTACGGCGCCACCTCCTCGTCCCCCTCCTCCGCGATCACGATCGTGCGCGCGCCCCTGGCCCTGATCTCCTGGATGTTGGACACGATCTTGTCGTGCAGCACCGAGCGCCCGCGCGGCGACGGTACGACGACGACCACCGGCAGGTCCTCCTCGACGAGCGCGATCGGGCCGTGCTTCAGCTCGCCCGCCGCGAACCCCTCCGCGTGCATGTACGCCAGCTCCTTGAGCTTGAGCGCGCCCTCCAGCGCCACCGGGTAGCCGACATGCCGGCCGAGGAACAGCACCGTCTTCTTGTCCTTGAGCGAGCGCGCCAGCTCCCGTACCGGCTCCATGGTCTCCAGGACGCGTTCCACGTCGTCCGCGATCCGCGCCAGGTCCCGTACGACGGCCCTGATCTCGTCGCCCCACTTCGTACCGCGCCGCTGCCCCAGGTAGAGCGCGACCAGGTAGCAGGCCACCAGCTGGGTCAGGAACGCCTTGGTGGAGGCGACGGCGACCTCGGGGCCCGCGTGCGTGTAGAGGACCGCGTCCGACTCCCGGGGGATGGTCGACCCGTTGGTGTTGCAGATGGCCAGCACCTTCGCGCCCTGCTCACGGGCGTGCCGCAGGGCCATCAGCGTGTCCATGGTCTCGCCCGACTGCGAGATCGCGATGACCAGGGTGCGCGGGTCCAGGATCGGGTCGCGGTAGCGGAACTCGCTGGCCAGCTCCACCTCGCAGGGCATCCGGGTCCAGTGCTCGATGGCGTACTTCGCGATCAGCCCGGCGTGGAAGGCCGTCCCGCACGCCACGATGACGACCTTGTCGACCTCGCGCAGGACGGCCGCCGGGATGCGCACCTCGTCCAGGGTCAGCGCGCCCTCGCCGTCGATCCGGCCCAGCAGGGTGTCGGCGACGGCCCTGGGCTGTTCGGCGATCTCCTTGAGCATGAAGGAGGCGTAGCCGCCCTTCTCGGCGGCCGAGGCGTCCCAGTCGACGTGGTACGAGCGGACCTCGGCCGGGGCGCCGTCGAAGTCCGTGACCGTCACCCCGTCGCGGCGCACCTCGACGACCTGGTCCTGGCCCAGCTCGATGGCGGAGCGGGTGTACGCGATGAACGCGGCGACGTCGGAGGCGAGGAACGCCTCGCCCTCCCCGACGCCCACCACCAGCGGGGAGTTGCGGCGCGCGCCGACCACCACGTCCGGCGCGTCCGCGTGCACGGCGACGAGCGTGAAGGCGCCCTCCAGGCGTCGGCAGACCTGCCGCATGGCCTCGGCGAGGTCGCCACAGGCCGAGAACGCCTCGGCGAGCAGATGCGACACGGCCTCGGTGTCGGTCTCCGAGCCCAGGTCGTGGCCCCGGCCGGTGAGTTCGGAGCGCAGTGCGGCGAAGTTCTCGATGATGCCGTTGTGGACGACGGCCACGCGCCCCGCGTTGTCCAGATGGGGGTGGGCGTTGGCGTCGGTCGGGCCACCGTGGGTGGCCCACCTGGTGTGTCCGATCCCGGTGACACCGCTCGGCAACGGCCGTTCCACCAGGGCTTTCTCCAGATTGACGAGCTTGCCGGCCTTCTTCGCCGAGGCGAGTCCGCCGTCGGCGAGCACCGCGACCCCGGCCGAGTCGTACCCCCGGTACTCCAGCCGCTTGAGGCCCGCGACGACGACGTCGAGCGCCGACTGTCCGCCGACGTAACCCACGATTCCGCACATAACGCTCCCTTTCGTGCCGTAGAGGCCGGGCGGATGGGCGGGGCGGCGTCATCCACCCTTCGACCCGCTCGGGACGCATCGTCGCAGAAGGGACGGCGCCGGGAAGGGAGCGCGCGCCCCGGGCGCGGTTCGCGCCGGGCACGCTGGCCGCGCCCCGGCCCGGCCGCGCCCCGGACCGGCCACACCCTCCCGGCGGCCCCCGGCCCGGCCGCGCCGCGTGATGTAACACACCAGCCACAATCCGCCACGACCGCCGACAATGGCTCAGTGATCACTGAGCCGCCACGAGGCGCCCCCCGCCGGGGCGAGCACGGACCGACCCCGTACGTCGACCTCTCCCGCGACGAATGGAGCGCGCTGCGCGACAAGACGCCGCTGCCGCTGACCGCCGAGGAGGTCGAGGCGCTGCGCGGGCTCGGCGACGTCATCGACCTGGACGAGGTACGGGACGTCTATCTGCCGCTGTCCCGGCTGCTGAACCTCTACGTCCAGGCGACGGCCGGGCTGCGCGGCGCGCTCAACACGTTCCTCGGGGACGCGGGAGGCGGCCACGGCGCCCAGCGCGGTACGCCCTTCGTCATAGGGGTGGCGGGCAGCGTGGCCGTCGGCAAGTCCACCGTGGCCCGGCTGCTGCAAGCGCTCCTCGCACGCTGGCCCGAGCACCCGAGGGTCGAACTCGTCACGACCGACGGCTTCCTGCTCCCGATGAAGGAGCTGATCGCCCGGGGGCTGATGGGCCGCAAGGGCTTCCCCGAGTCGTTCGACCGGCGGGCGCTGACCCGTTTCGTCGCCGACATCAAGGCGGGCAAGGACGAGGTCAGCGCCCCCGTCTACTCGCATCTGATCTACGACATCGTCCCCGGCGAACTGCTCACCGTGCGCCGCCCCGACATCCTCATCGTGGAGGGCCTCAACGTCCTCCAGCCCGCCCTGCCCGGCAAGGACGGCAGAACGAGGGTCGCCCTCGCCGACTACTTCGACTTCAGCGTGTACGTGGACGCCAGGCCCGAGGACATCGAGACCTGGTACCTCAACCGCTTCCGACGGCTGCGCGAGACGGCCTTCCAGGACCCGTCCTCGTACTTCAGGAAGTACACCCAGGTCTCCGAGGAGGAGGCCCTCGACTACGCCCGCACCACCTGGCGCACCATCAACCTGCCCAACCTGCTGGAGAACGTGGCCCCCACCCGGGGCCGCGCCACCCTGGTCCTGCGCAAGGGCCCGGACCACAAGGTCCAGCGCCTCTCGCTGCGCAAGCTCTGACGCCGCGCGGGCGCCCGTACCCCCGGCGGCCGTACGGGCTTCCGTATCCCCGGCGGCCGTACGGGTGCCTCCCGCGGTCGCGCCCCCGCGCCCGATCCACGCCGGAATAGCCCTGCCGGGGCGGGAGTTGGCCCCGTCATGGCAGAAGACCCCGCACCCCGCGTCCTGTCCGACGACGCGCTCTCCGCGCTGCTGAGCACACAGCAGTTCGGCACCCTGGCCACCAACAAGCGCAATGGCCATCCGCATCTCACCACCATGGTCTACAGCTGGGACCCGGCGTCCCGCACCGCGCGCTTCTCCACGACCGCCGACCGCGTCAAGGTGGGCCACCTCCGCCGCGACCCCCGCGCGGCCCTGCACGTGCCCGGCGGCGACGTCTGGTCGTTCGCCGTGGCCGAGGGAGAGGCCGAGGTCTCCGAGCCCACCACGGTCCCGGGCGACGCGACCGGCCGCGAGCTGCTCGCGATGCTCCCGGAGGTCGCGAAGCCGGCGGATGTGGACGCGTTCCTGGCGCAGGCGGTCGCCGAGCGCCGTGTGGTCGTCCGGCTGAAGGCGCACCGCCTGTACGGCACGGCGCTCGACGTCAGCGGCTGAGCTGCCCGCCCGGCGTCACGCCCGCAGGCCGCCGTCGACCGACAGGACCACGCCGGTCACGTAGGAGGAACGGTCGCTCAGCAGCCAGGCGGCCGACTCGGCGATCTCCTCGGGCGCGGCGGCGCGGCGCAGCGGGGTCTGCGCGCTGATCTGGTCGATGACGCCGGGGGTCGCGTCGTCCCAGGTGCGGATCATGTCGGTCAGGGTGCCGCCGGGGGCGATGGCGTTGACGCGGATGCCTTCGGGGCCGTAGGTGACGGCGGCGGACTCGGTGAGGCTGTTGACCGCGCGCTTCATCGCCCCGTACGAGGGCAGCGCGGGGTTGCCCCTGAGGCTGCCGACGCTGGAGTTGTTGACGATGGCCCCGGTCCCGGCGGTGGCCCGGATGGCGGCGACCTCGGCGGACAGGGCGAACCAGGCGCCCTTGAGGTTGACGGCGTAGACCTCGTCGAACTCCTCCTCGGTCACCTCGTCCACGGGGCCGGGGCGCACGATCGTCGCGCCGTTGTTGAAGGCGACGTCGAGCCGCCCGTACACCTCCACGACACGGTCGACGGCGGCGCGCACACTGGCGGCGTCGGCCAGGTCGCAGACGACGTACTCCGCGGTGCCGCCCGCCGCCCGCACTTCCTCGGTGACGGCCTTGAGCTGGGTTTCCGTCCTGGCCGCGAGCATCACCCTGGCGCCCTCCCGGGCGAACAGCCGGGCGGCGGCGGCGCCGATGCCGCGTCCGGCGCCGGTGATGAAGGCGACCTTGCCGTCCAGCAGGCCGAGGGACGCCGGGGCGGCGGTTTCGCTGATCTGTGTGTGGTCCTGTGTGGTGTCCATGCCTCTCACCGTGCGTCCGGCGGCGGGGGCTATCCAGGCACCGGCTGTACCTGGATGGAGTCGGCGGCCCGCCGCACACTGGGGGTGTGGACAGACAAGAACTCGCCGATTTCCTGCGCAGCAGGCGCGAGCGGATCGCCCCCGCGGAGGCCGGGCTGCCCGCCGGGCCGCGCCGCCGTACGCCGGGGCTGCGCCGCGAGGAGGTGGCGCAGCTGGCGTTCATCTCGACCGAGTACTACACGCGGCTGGAGCAGGCCCGTGCCCCGCGCCCGTCGCGCGAGGTGCTGGCCGGTCTGGCCCGCGCGCTGCGGCTGTCGGACGCGGAACGCGCCCACGTGCACCATCTGGCCGGGGCCCCGCCGGGCCCGCCGCCCGGCCCCTCCCGTGAGGTGCGGCAGTCCATCCTCGACCTGCTGAACCGGCTGCCGCAGGCCGCGGCGATGGTGATGTCCGCGGCGGGCGAGGTGATCGCCTGGAACGATCTGGCCGCCGCCCTCATGGAGGACTTCTCCGCGCTGCCGCGCCGCGACCGCAACTTCACCCGCCGTGTCTTCCTCGGACCGCACGGTGCGGACGGCCCCCTGTACGGGCTCGCGGACGCGGCGGAGTTCGCCCGCTCGGCGGCCCAGGACCTGCGCGCCACCGCCGCCCGCTACCCCGACGACCCCGAGGTGTCCGGCCTGGTGGCCGAACTGCTCTCCGGCAGCGAGGAGTTCACCCGCCTGTGTCCTCCCACGACGTGGCGTCGCCGCCCGCGCTGTGCAAGACGTTCCGCCACCCGATGGTCGGCCCGACCACCGTGAACTGCGACGTCCTCCAGATCGCCGACCGGGACCAGCGGGTCGTGATCTACACCGCCGACCCCGGCTCCCGGTCCGAGGAGGCGCTGCGGCTGCTGTCGGTCGTCGGCACGCAGAGCATGGACGTACCGGGCTGAGGGCCCGGTCAGACCTTGACGATGCGAATGTCCCGGCCGCAGAGCAGTTCCAGGTCCTCGGGGTCCGAGGTGAGAATCATGGCCGGTCGTCGGGCCTGCAGGGCGGTGGCCGCGACCACGGCGTCGATGGCGTACTTGTGCCCGTGCAGTCCCGCGTCCTTGAGCAGCGCCATGGCTTTTCTGCCGATGGCCTCACTGACAGGTTCCACCACCAGCCGGGACACGACCCAGTCGAATCGAGGCTGGTTCACTCGCCGGTGGTGGGCCTCGATCAGAGTCAGGACGCTCGCTACCACGCGCATGTCCTCGTCCTGAGCGCCACGGACGAGGCTCATGACCCGACGGTCGTCCAACGCGACCTTGGACAGTCCCTCGCTGTCCAGAACCAGGGTGCCCCCCTGCCCCGTCAGGCCGCGTTCCCAGCGGCTTGGTCATCGCCCCGCAGTTCGGCGCGGGCGGCGTCGATCTCCTCCTGGGTGAACGCACCGTGCGCGGACTCGTGCGCGGCCACGAGTTCGGCGAGATCGTCGCGCTCGATCTGCCGCTGCACCGCCGCGTCGACGTAAGCGCTGAAGCCCCGCTTCCCGGCCCGCGCGCGCACAGCGGAGATGTTCCCCACGTGCAGGCTCACCGAGACGTTCGCCGTTGGCCCTTCTCCCACACCGAAGGTCGCGTCATCACTCATGCCACGATTCTAATAGAAAGAGTCTTAGACGGGCGTGGGATCGCGCGGAACCACCTTCCGAGACACCTTCCGCGATACCTTCCGCGATACCTTCCGCGCAGGCAAAGGGGCGGCAAGGAACCCGCGGGCCCAGGTCACGCGGGCGGGCCCGGCTCACGCCGTACCCGCCACGCTCCCGCGCCGGACGTCGGCCCCGCGCCACCATTACCGCCCCAATCCGGCCCGGTGCCACCGGCACCGCACGCACCGCCCCGTCAGCCCAGCGTCGCCTTCACCGCGTCCGCCAGCCGGCTCGCCACCGAGCGGGCCTGGTCGATGTCCGCGGCCTCGACCATGACCCGGACCAGCGGCTCCGTGCCCGAGGGGCGCAGCAGGACGCGGCCCGTCGTGCCCAGGTCGCGTTCGGCCTCCGATACCGCCGAGGCCAGCTCCGCCGAGGTCTTCACCCGGGACTTGTCGACGTCCGGGACGTTGACGAGGACCTGCGGCAGCCGGTCCATCACGCCGGCCAGGTCGGCGAGCGTGCGGCCGGTCGCGGCGACGCGGGCGGCCAGCATGAGGCCGGTGAGGGTGCCGTCGCCGGTGGTGGCGTGGTCGAGGACGATGACGTGGCCCGACTGCTCGCCGCCGAGGGCGTAGCCGTGCTCCTTCATGGATTCGAGGACGTACCGGTCGCCGACCGCCGTCTCGACCAGGTGGATGCCCTCGCGCTCCATCGCCATCTTGAAGCCCAGGTTGGACATGACGGTCCCGACGACCGCGTCGCCTCGCAGGGTCTTCGCCTCGCGCATCGCCAGGGCCAGCACCGCGAGGATCTGGTCGCCGTCGACCTCCTCGCCCGCGCCGTCCACGGCCAGGCAGCGGTCCGCGTCGCCGTCGTGGGCGATGCCGAAGTCGGCGCCGTGTTCGACGACGGCGGCCTTGAGCAGTCCCAGGTGGGTGGAGCCGCAGCCGTCGTTGATGTTCAGCCCGTCGGGCTCGGCGCCGATCGTGATGACCTCGGCCCCCGCGCGGGCGAACGCCTCAGGCGACACCCGGGCCGCCGCGCCGTGCGCCTCGTCCAGGACGACCTTGAGGCCGTCGAGCCGGTTCGGCAGCACGCCGATCAGATGTGCCACGTACTGATCGAAACCTTCGTCGTACGTACGGACCCGGCCGACGCCCGCGCCGGTCGGCCGCGCCCACGGCTCGCCGGTGCGGTGCTCCTCGTAGATCTTCTCGATCCGGTCCTCCAGCTGGTCGGCCAGCTTGTGGCCGCCGCGCGCGAAGAACTTGACGCCGTTGTCGGGCATGGCGTTGTGGCTCGCGGAGAGCATCACGCCGAGGTCGGCGCCGAGCACACCGGTGAGATACGCCACCGCCGGGGTGGGCAGCACCCCGACGCGCAGGACGTCCACGCCCGCGCTGGCGAGCCCCGCGACGACCGCCGCCTCCAGGAATTCGCCGGACGCGCGGGGGTCGCGGCCGACCACCGCCGTGGGCCGATGCCCTTCGAACGTCCCCACTTCGCCGAGCACATGCGCCGCCGCCACCGACAGGCCGAGCGCCAGCTCGGCCGTCAGATCGGCGTTGGCGACGCCGCGCACGCCGTCCGTGCCGAAGAGTCGTCCCACAGCTCTCCCTCCGAGAAACGCCCGGCGCCGATATATCCGCACCGACCGTAAATGCTCCGAAATTGCAAACTTATGTGCGCTCAAGTCGGCGCATGAATGCGATTGAGCGACCAATGAGCGTCTCATGCTGTTATACGCCCGAGTAACCAAGAAAACGAACGCCCCGGCAGCACGGAGTGCCGCCGGGGCGTTCGTATGCCGTAAAGCCAAGCCGTAACGGCTGGTCCGGCAAGCGAGCGACTAGCGCTTGCTGTACTGCGGCGCCTTGCGGGCCTTCTTGAGACCGGCCTTCTTGCGCTCGACCGCACGGTCGTCGCGGCTCAGGAAGCCGGCCTTCTTCAGCGTGGCGCGGTTGTTGTCCACGTCCGCCTCGTTGAGCGAGCGGGCCACGCCGAGGCGCAGGGCGCCGGCCTGACCGGAGACGCCGCCACCCGAGATACGGGCGATGACGTCGTAGCGGTTGTCCAGTTCGAGCACCTTGAAGGGCTCGTTGACAGCCTGCTGGTGCACCTTGTTGGGGAAGTACTCCTCAAGGGTGCGACCGTTGATCTTCCACTTGCCGGTGCCCGGAACGATCCGGACGCGGGCGATGGCGTTCTTGCGACGGCCCAGGCCCGCCGCCGGCTGGGGGTCGCCGAAGCGGCCCGCCAGCGACTCGGAGGTGTACTCACCCTCGACGGGGACCTCCGACTCGAAGGTCGTCACCGCGTCGAAGGTCTCCTCGGCCTCGGGGGCCTCGACGGGGGTCTCTGCAGTGGTCTCGGCCACGATGCTCCTCAGATTTCTTTTCGTCTTAGGGGGTGGCCGGAACTACTGCGCGACCTGGGTGATCTCGAACGGGACCGGCTGCTGCGCAGCGTGCGGGTGCTGGTCACCCGAGTAGATCTTCAGCTTCGAGAGCATCTGACGGCCCAGGGTGTTCTTGGGGATCATGCCCTTGATGGCCTTCTCGACGGCCTTCTCGGGGTTCTTGGCGAGCAGCTCGTCGTAGCGGACGGAGCGCAGACCACCCGGGTAGCCGGAGTGGCGGTACGCCATCTTCTGGGTCTTCTTGTTGCCGGACAGGTGCACCTTGTCCGCGTTGACGATGATGACGAAGTCACCGGTGTCGACGTGGGGCGCGTAGATCGCCTTGTGCTTACCGCGCAGAAGGTTGGCGGCGGTGGTCGCCAGACGGCCCAGGACGATGTCCTGCGCGTCGATGATGTGCCACTGGCGCGTCACATCGCCGGGCTTGGGGCTGTACGTACGCACGGTCGTATGCCTTCGCTTCTTCAGTGAGTGGAGTCCTGACAAGGCCACCCGGACGATCACGACAGCCCTGGTGGTACGCCGGGGACGCAACCCGTGTACCTACCGCTGTCCATCGGCCCGGTGGACCGGCGTAAGGGCCCCTCGCGTGAGAACGACCAAGCCAATACGCATAACGAACCAGCAGAATACCGCCGCTGCCCCGTACGGGTCAAAACGAGGTCCCGGCCGCCCCGGACCACGCCCGGGACCACGCCCGGGACCACGCCCCGGACCACGCCCGGCCCCCGCCCCAAGGGCCGCCGGCCCTCACCGCTCCCGCACCACCCGGCCCTCGTCCCACACCGGCTCCGGCGCCTCCCGCACCAGCCCGTCCGCCCCGAACACCAGATAGCGGTCGAACGTACGGGCGAACCACCGGTCGTGCGTGACCGCGAGCACCGTCCCCTCGTACGCCTCCAGGCCGTCCTGCAGCGCCTCCGCCGACTCCAGGTCCAGGTTGTCCGTCGGCTCGTCCAGCAGCAGCGCCGTCGTCCCGGCCAGCTCCAGCAGCAGGATCTGGAACCGCGCCTGCTGCCCGCCCGACAGCTTCTCGAAGGGCTGGTCCCCCTGGCCGCTCAGCTCGTACCGGCGCAGCACGCTCATCGCCCCGCCCCGGTCCTTCGCGTGCTCCGCCCACAGGATGTCGACCAGCGTGCGCCCCACCAGCTCGGGGTGGGCGTGGGTCTGCGCGAAGTGGCCCGGCACGACCCGGGCGCCCAGCTTCCACATCCCCTCGTGCCGCACGTCCTCCCCGGCCAGCAGCCGCAGGAAGTGCGACTTGCCCGAGCCGTTCGACCCCAGGACCGCCACCCGCTCGCCGTAGTAGATCTCCAGCGAGAAGGGCTTCATCAACCCGGTCAGCTCAAGGTTCTCGCAGGTCAGCGCCCGCACGCCGGTACGTCCACCGCGCAGCCGCATGGTGATCTCCTGCTCGCGCGGCGGCTCGGGCGGCGGTCCCGCCTCCTCGAACTTGCGCAGCCGGGTCTGCGCGGCCGAGTACCGCGACGCCATCTCGTGGCTGACCGAGGCCGCCTGCCGCAGATTGACCACCAGCCGCTTGAGCTGCGCGTGCTTCTCCTCCCAGCGCCGCTTCAGCTCCTCGAAGCGCGCGAACCGCTCCCTGCGCGCCTCGTGGTACGTGTCGAACCCGGCGCCGTGCACCCATACGTCCGAGCCGGCCGGCCCCGGCTCCACACTGACGATCTTCTCGGCGGCCCTGGCCAGCAGCTCCCGGTCGTGCGAGATGAACAGGACCGTCTTACGGGTCTCGCGCAGCCGCTCCTCCAGCCACCGCTTGCCCGGTACGTCCAGATAGTTGTCCGGCTCGTCCAGCAGCAGCACCTCGTCGGGCCCGCGCAACAGAGCCTCCAGAACCAGCCGCTTCTGCTCGCCGCCGCTCAGCGTGCGCAGCGCGCGGAACTGCGCCGTGTCGTACGGCACACCGAGGGCGGCCATCGTGCACATGTCCCAGACGGTCTCGGCCTCGTACCCGTGCGCCTCGGCCCAGTCGCTCAGCGCCTGCGCGTACGCCATCTGCGCGGCCTCGTCGTCGACCGTCATGATCGCGTGCTCGGCCGCGTCGACGGCGGCGGCGGCCTCCCCGATACGCGGCTGGGCGACGGATACCAGCAGGTCGCGTACGGTCCGCTCGTCCCGTACCGACCCCACGAACTGCGACATCACGCCGAGCCCGCCGCTGACACCCACCGTGCCGCCGTGCGGCTTCAGCTCCCCCGCGATCAGTCGCAGCAGTGTGGTCTTGCCCGCGCCGTTGGCCCCCACGAGCGCCACGACGGCGCCCTCCGCGACGCGGAACGAGGCGTCGGCGAGCAGCACCCGTCCGTCGGGGAGGTAGTACTCCAGGTGCGCGGCCTCTAGATGTCCCATGTCCGGCATTGTCGGTGCAGACGGCTCCTGGGCCCAATCGGTTTCCGGTCTCCGGACCCGTTCCCGGGGCAGACCCCGGGCGGGCGCGGGCTTAAACTCCGGGCATGAGCTTTGGGCAAGGGGGGGCCTCCTGGGGTGACCCCGGTTCACCGGGACACGACCCGCATGGATCACAGGACCCGTACGCATCGCAGGCACCATACGGAACATCGCCAGCACCGCAGCCGTACCCGCAAGAGCCGTACGCGCAGGACCCGTTCGCCCAGAACGCGTTCGGACCCTCGAACCGGTTCGGCGCGGCCGAGCGTGACATGGAGGACCCGTACGGCACACAGACCCCGGACTGGGGCGCGCTCGCCGACGCCTCCGCCGCGCGCGCCCGCCGCAAACGCTGGCTGCTGATAGGCGGCGGTGTTCTCGCCACCGGCGCGATAGCCGCGGTCGTGGCCACCACCGTCGTCAGTGTGAACAAGGGCGACGCCAACGCCTCGCAGGGCCAGGCGAATCAGCTGCCGCCGGTCTCCGAGCTGCCGACCGGGACCACCGAGCCCGAGCCGGCCTTCTCCTCGGTCGCACCGCCGCCTCCGCCGAACCCGAAGGACTTCGTCTCCAGCGCCGACAAGGACAAGGCGCCGCTGAGCGCGGAGACGCTCTTCCCCGGCGACAAACTGACGGTCGCCGACCGCGCCTACCGCAAGGGCGCCACCACGGCCACCACCAACTGCGCCGCCGCCGCGCAGGGCGCGCTCGGCTCGATCCTCGCCTCGAACAGCTGCGACCAGGTCATCCGCGCCACCTTCAGCAAGGACGGCGTCGCGGTGACCGTGGGGGTGGCGGTCTTCGAGAAGGAGACGCAGGCGCTGAAGGCCAAGGAGCAGGCGGAGGGCGGGATCGCCTCGCTCTCGGGAGCGGGCGTCCCGACCTTCTGCCGGGCCCCCTCGGTCTGCCGCAAGACCGCCAACTCCTACGGCAGGTACGTGTACTTCACGGTGGGCGGCTTCATCAGCGGCCAGAACGCGACCAAGGCGGACAAGAACGTCTTCGACGCCGGTGACGACGTCGCGGAGTTCACGTTCCAGCAGATCCTCGCCCGCGGCCAGGCCCAGGCGTCGGCCGCCGCCACCCGGCCCGTCGACCGGTGAGGCCGGGCGGGCGTCGGCGGCGGGCTCAGCAGCAGCCGTCCGGCGCCCCGCCCGCCCCGCTCGCCCCGCTCGCCCCGCCCAGCGTGCGCTTGTTGCGCGCCTGCCGGTTGCGTTCACCGAGCAACTCGTCGGCCGGATAGCCGACTTCCTCCAGCGTCAGCCCGTGCGGCCGTACGACATGGACCGCCGAGTCCCGCACCCCGGCCGCCAGCACCTTCGCCGGCCACTCCACGGGCCGGTGCCCGTCCCCCACGAACAGCAGCGCGCCCACCAGCGAGCGCACCATGTTGTGGCAGAAGGCGTCGGCCCGCACGGTCGCCGTGACGATCCCGTCCGCGCCGCGCTCCCACTCCAGCCGCTGGAGCGTCCGGATCGTCGTCGCGCCCTCGCGCCGCTTGCAGTACGCCGCGAAATCGTGCTCGCCGACCAGCCCGGCCGACGCCGCGTTCATCGCCTCGACGTCCAACTCCCAGTCGTGCCACAGCACATGGCCGCGAAGCAGCGGATCGACGCCGCCCGGATGGTCCGTCACGCGGTACGCGTAGCGCCGCCAGATCGCCGAGAACCGCGCGTTGAAGCCCGCCGGGGCCTCGGCCGCCCGCCACACCCGTACGTCGTGCGGCAGCCGCCCCGCGAGCCGCCGCAGCAGCCGCTCCGCGTGCTCGCCCCACACCTCGTCGGGCAGATCGACATGGGCGACCTGCCCGCGCGCGTGCACCCCGGCGTCGGTGCGTCCGGCGACGGTCAGCTCGTACGTACGGGAGGAGCGCGTCACCGTGCGCAGCGCGTCCTCGATCTCCCCCTGCACGGTGCGCCGGGTGCGCTGTTTCGCCCAGCCGGAGAAGTCCTTGCCGTCGTACGACAGATCCAGCCGTACCCGTACGTGTCCGGGCGGCGCGCCCTCGGTTTCCTCGTTCACCCGACGATCCTCTCAAAACAAAGACGATCCTCTCAAAACAAAGCGAACGGGCCCGCCCCCGTGAGGGAGCGGGCCCGTCCGTGCGAACAGCGGGACTCAGGCGTCCTTGCTCTCCGCCGCGTCCTTGACCTCGGCGTCGGCAGGCTTGGCGTCCTCGACGGTCTCGGCCGGAGCCTCGTCCTTCTTGAGGGCGTCTTCCTTGACGGCGCGCTTGGTCGCGGCCTCGGCCTCACCGGTGGCCTCCTGCGCCACGGTCAGCGCCTCGACCAGCTCGATGACCGCCATCGGGGCGTTGTCGCCACGACGGTTGCCGATCTTGGTGATACGGGTGTAACCGCCGGGGCGGTTCTCGTACCGCGGGGCGATCTCGGTGAAGAGCGTGTGCACGACGCTCTTGTCCGTGATCGACTCCAGCACCAGGCGACGGTTGTGGATGTCGCCCTTCTTCGCCTTGGTGATGAAACGCTCGGCGATGGGGCGCACACGACGGGCCTTGGCCTCGGTCGTGGTGATACGGCCGTGCTCGAAGAGCGACTTCGCGAGGTTCGCGAGAAGCAGCTTCTCGTGCGCGGCGCTGCCGCCCAGACGGGCACCCTTGGCGGGCTTCGGCATGGTGTTACTCCTTCATATCTGCACCGGCCGTGTCAGGTACCGGTGTCAGTTCCCGTGAGACGGTCGCCCCACGGAAGGCACGATCAAGCCCGTCCGGCGGTCGAGGCAGAGCCTCGGCCGCTGCGCGGGGCTCAGTACTGCTCGGTCTCCACGAAACCCGCGTCCGCGTCGTCGTCGGCGCCGAAGGCGTCGGCGGCGGCGGTCGGGTCGAATCCGGGCGGGCTGTCCTTGAGGGCCAGGCCCATGCCGGCCAGCTTCGCCTTGACCTCGTCGATCGACTTGGCGCCGAAGTTGCGGATGTCGAGCAGGTCCGCCTCGGACCGGGCCACCAGCTCACCCACGGAGTGGATGCCCTCGCGCTTGAGGCAGTTGTACGACCGTACGGTCAGCTCCAGCTCCTCGATCGGCAGCGCGAGATCGGCGGCGAGCGCGGCGTCCGTGGGCGAGGGGCCCATGTCGATGCCCTCGGCGTCGATGTTCAGCTCGCGGGCGAGGCCGAACAGCTCGACCAGCGTCTTACCGGCGGACGCCATGGCGTCGCGCGGCCGCATGGCCTGCTTGGTCTCGACGTCGACGATCAGCTTGTCGAAGTCGGTGCGCTGCTCGACACGGGTCGCCTCGACCTTGTACGTGACCTTGAGCACCGGGGAATAGATGGAGTCGACCGGGATGCGCCCGATCTCCTGGCCCACCTGCTTGTTCTGGACGGCGGAGACGTAGCCGCGACCGCGCTCGACGGTCAGCTCCATCTCCAGCTTGCCCTTGCCGTTCAGCGTCGCCAGGACGAGGTCCGGGTTGTGGACCTCGACACCGGCCGGCGGGGCGATGTCGGCGGCGGTGACCAGGCCGGGGCCCTGCTTGCGCAGGTACATCACGACGGGCTCGTCGTGCTCCGAGGAGACGACCAGCTGCTTGATGTTGAGGATGAGGTCGGTCACATCCTCCTTGACGCCCGGCACGGTGGTGAACTCGTGCAGGACTCCGTCGATCCGGATGCTGGTGACAGCGGCACCGGGGATCGAGGAGAGGAGGGTGCGGCGCAGGGAGTTGCCGAGCGTGTAGCCGAAGCCCGGCTCCAGCGGCTCGATGACGAACCGCGAGCGGTATTCGTCGACAACCTCTTCGGTCAGCGAAGGGCGCTGAGCGATAAGCATGGCGAGATCCTTCAGTCATGGGCACCCACTATTTGATGCCCTACGTGCAAGAGTACGGGCGGCACGGCCCGAATGAGCCGTACCGCCCGCACCCCGAAAAACTACGCGTCGCCGACCCCGGAGGGCCGACGGACCCCGGAGGGTCGAAACGCCAAGGCGGCCGACCCCGGAGGGTCAGACGCGGCGGCGCTTCGGCGGGCGGCAGCCGTTGTGCGGGGTGGGGGTGACGTCCTGGATCGAGCCCACCTCCAGGCCGGTGGCCTGGAGCGAGCGGATCGCGGTCTCACGGCCGGAGCCGGGACCCTTGACGAAGACGTCGACCTTGCGCATGCCGTGCTCCTGCGCGCGGCGGGCGGCCGACTCGGCGGCCATCTGCGCGGCGAAGGGGGTGGACTTGCGCGAGCCCTTGAAGCCGACGTGGCCGGCGGAGGCCCAGGAGATCACGTTGCCCGAGGGGTCGGTGATCGAGACGATCGTGTTGTTGAACGTGCTCTTGATGTGGGCGTGCCCGTGAGCGACGTTCTTCTTTTCCTTGCGGCGCACCTTCTTGGCAGCGCCCTGACGACCCTTGGGGGGCATCTGTTTCTCCTACAGGGAGGTGGTCGGTCCTACAGCGAAGACCGCTGATGAGCGTCCGGCTGAGGACTACTTCTTGCCCGGCTTCTTCTTGCCGGCGATGGCGCGACGCGGGCCCTTGCGGGTACGAGCGTTCGTGCTGGTGCGCTGACCGTGCACCGGCAGGCCACGGCGGTGACGCAGACCCTGGTAGCAGCCGATCTCGACCTTGCGGCGGATGTCGGCGGCGATCTCGCGACGGAGGTCACCCTCGGTCTTGAGGTTGCCGTCCACGTACTCGCGGATCTTGACGAGGTCTTCCTCGGCGAGGTCGCGGACGCGGACGTTCGGGTCGACGCCGACGGCGGCGAGGGTCTCCTTGGACCGGGTGCGCCCGATACCGAAGACGTAGGTGAGGGCGACCTCGACGCGCTTTTCGCGCGGGAGGTCAACGCCTGCGAGGCGTGCCATTCATGGCTCCTGTTGATTCGGAGGTATTCCGCAGCGTCTGTCCCGGCCGCCGTACGGATACGGTCCGGGTCCCCGGCCTCCGCCGGAGGTGTCGGTCCCGTCGCCGGGAGCCGGACACTGCTTGATGACGAGTTGCTCGCGTCGCGCGAAGTACTGCGAGAGGCAGGTGGTCGTGCGTCAGCCCTGGCGCTGCTTGTGGCGCAGGTTGTCGCAGATGACCATGACCCGGCCGTGACGGCGGATCACCTTGCACTTGTCGCAGATCTTCTTGACGCTCGGCTTGACCTTCATGGGATTGAGGTTCTCCGGGTCAGTGCGGACACCCGTCTGAGGGGCGCCAGCAAGATCTACTTGTATCGGTAGACGATCCGGCCACGCGTCAGGTCGTACGGAGACAGCTCCACCACAACCCGGTCATCGGGAAGGATCCGGATGTAGTGCATCCGCATCTTTCCGCTGATGTGCGCGAGGACCTTGTGACCGTTCTGCAGCTCCACCTTGAACATGGCGTTCGGGAGGGACTCGATCACGGTGCCCTCGATCTCGATGGCACCTTGCTTCTTGGCCACGCTTCGCCCTTCGAATCGGCTACCTTGATCGATTCTGGCAGCCGCATGAGGACACACGGATACACCAGAGCCGACGCGTCAGTCTACGGGAGCCCTCTCGAAAAGACTAATCCGTTCAGTTTGCCCAGAGCGGGAGATCTTTAAGCAGAGGGGCCCGCGCCGGCCTCCGACCGGCGGACAGCGCCCCCTGCCCAACGCCAGCGGGGCCACACCCTCACAACGCCCCACTCGCGGGCTCGGCGCCGAGGCGCCTCACAAGCTTCGCGGGCCCGCGCCGGCCTCCGACCGGCGGACAGCGCCCCCTGCCCTACGCCAGCGGGGCCGCACCCTCACAACGCCCCACTCGCGGGCTCGGCGCCGAGGCGCCTCACAAGCTTCGCGGGCCCGCGCCGGCCTCCGACCGGCGGACAGCGCCCCCTGCCCTACGCCAGCGGGTCGGGCGCCGCCGTGATCCCCAGCTCCGCCAGCTTCGCCCGGCCGCCGTCCGGGGCGGTGAGGACCAGGGGGCCCTCCTCGGTCAGCGCCACCGAGTGCTCCCAGTGCGAGGACCAGGTGCCGTCCGTGGTGACCACCGTCCACTCGTCCTCCAGCACCTCCGTGCGCGGGGTGCCGAGCGAGACCATCGGCTCGATGGCGAGGCAGAAGCCGGGGACCAGCTTCGGGCCCTTGCCGCGCTTGCGGGTGACGTAGTTCAGCAGGTGCGGGTCCATGTGCATGGCCGTACCGATGCCGTGGCCGCCGTACTCCTCGATGATCCCGTACTTGCCGCCCCCGGGGCGCGGCTGGCGGCGGATGTACGTCTCGATGGCGCGGCTCACGTCCACCAGCCGGTTGCCGGTGCGCATGGCCGCGATACCGGCCCACATCGACTCCTCGGTGACCCGGGACAGCTCGACCAGCTCCGGGGCGTGACCGGTGCCGACGAACGCGGTGAAGGCGGCGTCGCCGTGCCAGCCGTCGACGATCGCACCGGCGTCGACGGAGATGATGTCGCCGTCCTTGAGGACGGTCTTCCCGTCGGGGATGCCATGGACGACAACCTCGTTGACCGAGGTGCAGATCGTCGCGGGGAACCCGCCGTACCCGAGGAAGTTCGGCTTGGCGCCGTGCTCGGCCAGTACCTTGCGGGCGACCTGGTCGAGATCGTTCGTGGTGGCGCCGGGTACCGCCGCGGCACCGGTCGCCGCGTGCACGGCGGCGACGACCAGTCCCGCCTCGCGCATCTTCGCGATCTGCTCGGGAGTCTTGATCTCCACCATGGCTATGCCTTCCAATGATCGGTCACTACTGAACATCATGTTCAACAGTAAGGCCGTGGCACCCGGAGGGGCACCACGGCCTTACGCACTCTTCTTCCGCCGCCCGCGCGGGTCGGCGCGGGCCGCCTACGCCCGGCCGAGCGCCTCCATCGCGCGCTCGGTCACCTCGGTGACCTTGCCGAGCGCGGAGATCGTCACCACGAGGCCCTGGGCCCGGTAGTGGTCGATGATCGGCTCGGTCTGGGTGTGGTAGACCTCCAGACGGGTGCGCACCGTCTCCTCGGAGTCGTCGTCCCGCTGGTACAGCTCGCCGCCGCAGACGTCACAGACGCCTTCCTTCTTCGGCGGGCTGTACGTGACGTGGAAGACGTGCGCGCTGTCGTTGCGGCAGATGCGCCGACCGGCGATCCGCTTCACGACCTCGTCCTCGGGAACCTCCAGGTCGAGCACCGCGTCCAGCTTCAGACCGCCTGCCGTCAGCAGTTCGTCGAGCACACCGGCCTGCGAGACATTGCGCGGAAAGCCGTCCAGCAGGAAGCCGTTCTCGGCGTCCGGCTTCTCCATGCGGTCCTGCGCCATCGCGTTGGTCACCTCGTCGGGCACCAGGTTCCCGGCGTCCATGTACGCCTTCGCCTGTTTGCCGAGGTCCGTGCCCTGGCTGATGTTGGCCCGGAAAAGGTCGCCCGTCGAGATGTGCGGAATCGACAGGTTCTTGGCAAGGTACGCGGCCTGCGTTCCCTTGCCGGCACCGGGCGGTCCGACGAGGACGATTCGCATCAGCGGAGGAACCCTTCGTAATTGCGCTGCTGAAGCTGGCTCTCGATCTGCTTCACGGTCTCCAGACCCACACCCACGATGATCAGGATGCTTGTCCCGCCGAACGGGAAGTTCTGGTTCGCACCGCCGAAGCCCGCCAACGCCATCGTCGGAACAAGAGCAATCAGGCCCAGATACAGCGAGCCCGGCCAAGTGATCCTGTTGAGCACGTAGCTCAGGTACTCGGCCGTGGGGCGACCTGCCCGGATACCCGGGATGAAGCCACCATACTTCTTCATGTTGTCAGCGACTTCTTCGGGGTTGAAGGAGATGGCGACGTAGAAGAAGGCGAAGAAAACGATCAGCAGGAAGTACGTCGCGATGTAGTACGGGTGGTCACCCTTGACGAAGTGCGCCTCGATCCAGGTCTTCCAGGCGGCGTCGCCGCTGGAGAACTGGGCGACCAGGGCCGGGATGTAGAGCAGCGACGACGCGAAGATGACGGGGATCACACCCGCCTGGTTCACCTTGAGCGGGATGTACGTGGACGTACCCCCGTAGGACCTGCGGCCGATCATCCGCTTCGCGTACTGCACGGGGATCCGGCGCTGCGCCTGCTCGACGAAGACGACCAGGGCCACCATCACGAAGCCGATGAGGATGACGGTGCTGAACTCGATCCAGCCCTGGGCGAGCGTGCCGCTCTCCTTGATGGCCCACAGCGCGCCGGGGAAGCCGGCGGCGATGGAGATGAACATCAGGATGGACATACCGTTGCCGATGCCGCGGTCGGTGACGAGTTCACCGAGCCACATGACGGCCGCGGTGCCCGCGGTCATGGTGATCACCATGGTGGCGGTGACGAAGATCGACTTGTCGGGCACGATCTCCGAGGCGACCGGGCAGCCGCTGAAGAGCGCGCCGCTGCGGGCGGTGGCGACCAGCCCTGTTCCCTGGAGAACGGCGAGGGCGACCGTCAGATAACGGGTGTACTGCGTGATCTTGGCCGTACCGGACTGACCCTCTTTCTTGAGGGCCTCCAGCCGGGGGATGACCACGGTCAGCAGCTGCAGGATGATGCTCGCGGTGATGTACGGCATGATGCCGAGTGCGAAGATCGTGATCTGCAGCAGTGCCCCGCCGCTGAACATGTTCACCAAGCCGAACAGGCTGTTATTGCCCTTCTGGGCCGCGTCGACACACTCCTGGACATTCGCGTAGCTGACGCCGGGTACGGGGATGTGCGCCCCGAGCCGGTACAGCACGATGATGCCGAGCGTGAAGAGCAGCTTCTTGCGCAGGTCGGGCGTCTTGAACGCCCGGGCGAACGCGGTGAGCACGGTGCCTCCTGCGACCCCCGCGCTACTGCGTCAGAGGTGACGGTATTGAGGATCGACGGATAAGGAACGAGCGTTACCACACGGAAGGCCCCTGGGGACACTCCGCGTGGCGGGGGTCCGGGGGCGGTCCCCCGGCTTCAATACAGCAACAACGCACGCCACCTTACCGGCGACAGTGCCCCCCTTGGAACGACCAACCGGGGATGCCCCTTTTGGGAGGCATCCCCGGTCGGATGTTCAGGCCATCGAGTTGTCTCAGACGAGCTCGGTGACGGTGCCGCCGGCGGCGGCAATCTTCTCCTTGGCGGACCCGGAGACGGCGTCAACCGAAACCTGGAGCGCTACGGAGATCTCGCCCTGGCCCAGGACCTTGACGAGGCTGTTCTTGCGTACCGCACCCTTGGTGACCAGGTCGGCCACCGTGACCTCGCCGCCCTCGGGGTAGAGAGCGGAGAGCTTGTCCAGGTTCACGACCTGGTACTCGGTGCGGAAGGGGTTCTTGAAGCCCTTCAGCTTCGGCAGACGCATGTGGAGGGGCATCTGCCCACCCTCGAAGCGTGCCGGAACCTGGTAACGGGCCTTCGTACCCTTGGTACCACGACCTGCGGTCTTACCCTTGGACGCCTCACCACGACCCACACGGGTCTTGGCGGTCTTGGCGCCCGGGGCAGGACGGAGGTCATGAGCCTTCAGCGGGCTGTTCTCCGCCATGTCAGTCAACCTCCTCGACCGTGACGAGGTGCCGCACGGTGTTGGCCATGCCGCGGAACTCGGGACGGTCCTCCTTGACAACCACGTCGTGCAGGCGCTTCAGCCCGAGCGAACGAAGGGTGTCGCGGTGGTTCTGCTTGCTGCCGATGTACGACTTCGTCTGCGTGATCTTGAGACGGGCCATTACGCACCCGCTCCCGCACGCGCACGGAGCAGAGCCGCGGGGGCGACGTCCTCAAGGGGCAGACCGCGGCGGGCCGCGATCTCCTCGGGACGCTGCAGGCCCTGGAGGGCCGCCACGGTCGCGTGCACGATGTTGATCGCGTTGTCGGAGCCGAGCGACTTCGACAGGATGTCGTGCACGCCCGCGCATTCGAGCACGGCGCGCACCGGGCCACCGGCGATCACACCGGTACCGGGGGAAGCAGGCTTGAGCAGGACGACGCCCGCGGCCTTCTCGCCCTGGATCGGGTGAGGAATGGTGCCCTGGATACGGGGGACCTTGAAGAAGTTCTTCTTGGCCTCCTCAACACCCTTGGCGATGGCGGCCGGAACCTCCTTCGCCTTCCCGTAACCGACGCCGACGGTGCCGTCACCATCGCCCACCACGACCAGCGCGGTGAAGCTGAAGCGACGACCACCCTTCACAACCTTGGCGACACGGTTGATCGCGACAACGCGCTCAACGTAAGCGGTCTTCTCGGCGGCAGCGCCACCGTCGCGACCCTTCCGGTCCCGCCGCTCGCCGCCACCGGCACCGCTTCCGCGGCGCTGGGGTCCAGCCATTGGATTTACCTCTCTCTGTTACGTCCGCTTTGCGTAGGAACCGGGGCTTAGAACTTCAGCCCGGCTTCGCGGGCGGCGTCAGCCAGAGCGGCAATGCGCCCTGCGTACTGGTTACCACCGCGGTCGAACACGACGGCCTCGACACCGGCGGCCTTGGCGCGCTCGGCGACCAGGGATCCGACCAGCTTCGCCTGGGCGCTCTTGTCGCCCTCGCCGCCGCGGATCGACGTGTCCAGGGTCGACGCCGACGCGAGCGTGTGGCCCGCGATGTCGTCGATGACCTGCGCGACGATGTTGCGGTTGGAGCGCGTCACGACCAGACGAGGACGCTCCGGCGTACCGGAGACGTGCTTACGGACGCGGATGTGGCGACGCTTGATGGCGGCGCGCTTGTACGCGTCACCCTTGGCAATCTTTACACCGTATGCCATGGCTTACTTACCCGCCTTTCCGACCTTGCGGCGGATGACCTCGCCGGCGTACTTGACGCCCTTGGCCTTGTACGGGTCGGGCTTCCGCAGCTTGCGGATCTTAGCGGCGACCTCGCCGACCTTCTGCTTGTCGATGCCCTCGACGGAGAACTTCGTGGGCGTCTCGACCTTGAAGGTGATGCCTTCGGGGGCCTCGATGAGAATCGGGTGGCTGTAGCCCAGGGCGAACTCCAGGTTGGAGCCCTTCGCCTGGACGCGGTAGCCGACCCCGCTGATTTCGAGCGCCTTGATGTATCCCGTGGTCACGCCGGTGATCATGTTCGCCACCAGCGTGCGGGACAGGCCGTGGAGGGCCTTGTTCTGACGCTCGTCGTTGGGGCGCAGCACCGAGAGGGTGCCGTCCTCGCCCTTGGTGACCTCGATCGGCGCGGCGACGGTGTGCGAGAGGGAACCCTTCGGGCCCTTCACCGCGACCGTGCGGCCATCGATGGTGACGTCCACACCGGCGGGAACCTGGATGGGGAGCTTGCCGATTCGCGACATGAGCTTTTCCTCCGTTCCCGACTACCAGACGTAGGCGAGGACTTCCCCACCTACGCCCTTCTTGCTGGCCTGCTGGCCGGTCAGGAGACCGTGGGACGTGGAGATGATCGCCACGCCCAGGCCGCCCAGGACCTTCGGCAGATTGGTGGACTTCGCGTACACGCGCAGACCCGGCTTGGAGATGCGCTTGATGCCGGCGATCGAACGCTCGCGGTTCGGGCCGAACTTCAGCTCCAGGACGAGGTTCTTGCCGACTTCGGCGTCCTCGACCTTCCAGCCGGTGATGAAGCCCTCCTGCTGGAGGATCTCCGCGATGTGCGACTTGATCTTGCTGTGCGGCATCACGACGTCGTCGTGGTATGCCGAGTTCGCGTTGCGCAGACGCGTGAGCATGTCTGCGATGGGATCAGTCATGGTCATGAATTGGCCTTCGGCCTCTCTCGCCGGGGTTTCCTGTATGCGCCATCCCTCTCCCCGAATCAGAGTCGGGACGGGTGCGGTGCGGGGACCTACGGCGTAGTAAGTCGTTATGGACGGCGGGCGCCCAACCCCACAAGCCTACGGCATGTGGAGGAGGGCTCCCGCCAACCAATTGCTTACCGAGAGTTTCGAGCAGTCCGCCCACCCGTCGCCCGACCGCCACCCCTCAAGGGCGGCCTTCGGCCGACGGATTGGAATCTGGACTACCAGGAACTCTTGGTCACGCCCGGCAGCTCGCCGCGGTGGGCCATCTCGCGAAGGCACACACGGCACAGGCCGAACTTGCGGTAGACGGAGTGGGGCCGGCCGCAGCGCTGGCAACGGGTGTACCCGCGCACGCCGAACTTCGGCTTACGGGCGGCCTTAGCGATCAGAGCCTTCTTCGCCACGGTCAGTTCTCCTTGAACGGGAAGCCGAGGTGACGAAGGAGGGCACGACCCTCGTCGTCGTTGGTCGCCGTGGTGACCACGGTGATGTCCATGCCCCGGACCCGGTCGATCTTGTCCTGGTCGATCTCGTGGAACATGACCTGCTCCGTGAGACCGAAGGTGTAGTTGCCACGGCCGTCGAACTGCTTCGGCGACAGACCGCGGAAGTCACGGATACGCGGCAGCGCGAGCGACAGCGTACGGTCCAGGAACTCCCACATGCGGTCACCGCGCAGGGTGACGTGGCAGCCGATCGGCTGCCCCTCGCGCAGCTTGAACTGCGCGATGGACTTCCGGGCCTTGGTGACGGACGGCTTCTGGCCGGTGATCGTGGTGAGGTCGCGGATGGCGCCCTCGATCAGCTTGGAGTCGCGGGCGGCGTCGCCCACACCCATGTTGACCACGATCTTGACGAGACCGGGGATCTGCATGACGTTCTCGTAGGAGAACTCCTCACGCAGCTTGCCCGCGATCTCCTCGCGGTAGCGCAGCTTCAGACGCGGCGCGGTAGTGGTCGCAGTCATCAGATGTCCTCACCGGTCCGCTTGGCAACGCGGATCTTGTTGCCCTCGTCGTCAAAGCGGTAGCCGACGCGAGTGACGACCTTCTTGCCGTCCTTCTCCACGACCAGCTGAACATTGCTGACGTGGACGGGGGCCTCGGTGGTCACAATGCCGCCGGTCTGCGAACCGCGAGCCGTCTGACCGGCCTTGGTGTGCTTCTTGACCCGGTTGACACCCTCGACGAGGACACGGTCCTGGGCGGGGTAGGCGACGATGACCTTGCCCTGCTTGCCCTTGTCCTTACCGGTGATGACCTGGACCAGGTCGCCCTTCTTGATCTTCATGCTTACAGCACCTCCGGCGCGAGCGAGATGATCTTCATGAACTTCTTCTCGCGCAGCTCACGGCCGACCGGGCCGAAGATACGGGTGCCGCGAGGGTCGCCGTCGTTCTTCAGAATGACGGCGGCGTTCTCGTCGAAGCGGATGTACGAGCCGTCCGGACGGCGGCGCTCCTTGACGGTGCGAACGATGACGGCCTTGACGACGTCACCCTTCTTCACGTTGCCACCGGGGATCGCGTCCTTGACGGTGGCGACGATGACGTCGCCGATGCCCGCGTAGCGGCGACCCGAGCCACCGAGAACACGGATGGTGAGAATTTCCTTCGCACCCGTGTTGTCGGCGACGCGCAGTCGCGACTCCTGCTGGATCACGTCTATCTCCTGATCGTCTGCCGGTTCCCCGGGGGCCATTCAGCTGAATGGCCCCCGGAGCCTGGCGGAACTGTTCCGAGAGGAAACCCCCTCGGAGGGTCTTACTTGGCCTTCTCGAGGATCTCGACGATGCGCCACCGCTTCGTGGCGGACTGCGGCCGGGTCTCCATCAGGAGGACGCGGTCGCCGATGCCGGCGGCGTTCTGCTCGTCGTGCGCCTTGAGCTTGTTCGTACGGCGGATGACCTTGCCGTACAGCGCGTGCTTGACGCGGTCCTCGACGGCGACGACGACGGTCTTGTCCATCTTGTCGCTGACGACGAGACCCTCACGGGTCTTGCGGTCTCCGCGCGCGGCCTTGTTCTCGGTCACGTTGTTCTCAGTCATCAGGCGCTCTCCACCGTCTCGATGCCCAGCTCGCGCTCACGCATCAGGGTGTAGATCCGCGCGATGTCCTTACGGACGAGCTTCAGCCGCCCGTGGTTTTCGAGCTGACCGGTCGCCGCCTGGAAGCGGAGGTTGAACAGCTCTTCCTTGGCCTCGCGGAGCTTGGCGACAAGCTCCTCGCTGCCCAGCTCGCGCAGTTCGGACGCCTTGGTAACGGCCGCCATCACGACTCACCTGCCTCGCGCCGAACGATCCGGCACTTCATCGGAAGCTTGTGAGCAGCGCGGGTAAGCGCCTCACGCGCAATCTTCTCGTTCGGGTAGGACAGCTCGAACATCACCCGACCGGGCTTGACGTTCGCGATCCACCACTCGGGGGAGCCCTTACCGGAACCCATGCGGGTCTCGGCAGGCTTCTTGGTGAGCGGACGGTCCGGGTAGATGTTGATCCAGACCTTGCCGCCACGCTTGATGTGACGGGTCATCGCGATACGAGCGGCCTCGATCTGACGGTTCGTCACGTACGCCGGGCTCAGCGCCTGGATGCCGTACTCACCGAACGCAACCTGCGTGCCACCCTTGGACATACCGCTGCGCTTCGGGTGGTGCTGCTTGCGGTGCTTGACCCTACGGGGGATCAGCATTTCGGTCAGACCTCCGTTCCACCGGTAGAAGGCGCCGCCGTGTCAGCCGCCGGAGCCGCGGTGGCCTCGGCCTTGGGGGCCTCGGCTCCGCCGCTCTGCTGCGGCTTACGGCCACGGCCGCCACGCTCGCCACCGCGGCCACCGCGGCCGGCGGGGCGGTCGTTGCCGCCACCACGGGCCGGGCGGTTGCCGGCGCGGGCCGCGGCGTTCTCGGCGCGTACCTCGGCGATGTTCTTGACGTCGCCCTTGTAGATCCAGACCTTCACACCGATGCGGCCGAAGGTCGTCTTGGCCTCGAAGAAGCCGTAGTCCACGTTCGCGCGGAGCGTGTGCAGGGGCACGCGGCCCTCGCGGTAGAACTCCGAGCGGGACATCTCGGCGCCGCCGAGACGGCCACCGCACTGGATCTTGATGCCCTTGGCGCCGGCCTTCATCGTCGACTGCATGCTCTTGCGCATGGCGCGACGGAAGGAGACACGCGAGGACAGCTGCTCGGCGACGGCCTGGGCCACCAGCTGAGCGTCGACCTCGGGGTTCTTGACCTCAAGGATGTTGAGCTGAACCTGCTTGCCGGTCAGCTTCTCCAGCTCGCCGCGGATACGGTCGGCCTCGGCGCCGCGGCGGCCGATGACGATGCCCGGACGCGCGGTGTGGATGTCCACGCGGACTCGGTCGCGGGTGCGCTCGATCTCGACCTTCGAGATGCCGGCCCGCTCCATGCCCTTCGTCATCATGCGACGAATGGCAACGTCTTCCTTGACGTAGTCCTTGTACAGCTTGTCGGCATACCAGCGGGACTTGAAGTCCGTGGTGATACCGAGCCGGAACCCATGCGGGTTAACCTTCTGGCCCATTACCGGGTTCCTTCCTTGCTGCTGACGACCACGGTGATGTGGCTGGTCCGCTTACGGATCCGGTAGGCCCGGCCCTGGGCGCGCGGCCGGAACCGCTTCAGGGTCGGACCCTCGTCCACGTACGCCTCGCTGATGACCAGCGAAGAGGCGTCGGTGTGGTCGTAGTTGTGAGCGGCATTGGCGATGGCGCTGTCGAGCACCTTGCCTACCGTCACGCTCGCGGCCTGCGGGGCGAAGCGCAGGACCGCCTGAGCCTCCGTGGCATCCATGCCACGGATGAGGTCCACCACGCGGCGGGCCTTCATGGGCGTGACGCGGATGTACCGCGCCTGGGCCCTGGCTTCCATGGTTGTCCCTTCGGTGTAAGTCATAGTCAGTCACCCCGCGCTAGCGGCGCTTCGACTTCCGGTCGTCCTTGACGTGGCCGCGGAAGGTGCGAGTCGGCGAGAACTCGCCGAGCTTGTGGCCGACCATCGACTCGGTGACGAACACCGGGACGTGGATCTTGCCGTTGTGCACCGCGATCGTGTGGCCGAGCATGGCCGGGACGATCATCGAGCGACGGGACCAGGTCTTGATGACGTTCTTGGTGCCTGCTTCGTTCTGGACATCCACCTTCTTGATGAGGTGTCCGTCGACGAAGGGCCCCTTCTTGAGACTGCGCGGCATCTAAACCCGCTCCTAGCGCTTCTTGTTCGTCTTGCGGCGGCGGACGATGTACTTGCTGCTTGCCTTCTTCGGCGAGCGAGTACGACCCTCCTTCTGACCCCACGGGCTGACCGGGTGGCGACCACCGGAGGTCTTGCCCTCACCACCACCGTGCGGGTGGTCGACCGGGTTCATCGCGACACCGCGGACGGTCGGGCGAACGCCCTTCCAGCGCATACGGCCGGCCTTGCCCCAGTTGATGTTCGACTGCTCGGCGTTGCCGACCTCGCCGATCGTGGCGCGGCAGCGGACGTCGACCATCCGGACCTCGCCGGACGGCATACGAAGGGTGGCCATGGAGCCCTCCTTCGCGAGCAGCTGGACCGAAGCACCCGCGGAACGGGAGATCTTCGCTCCGCCACCGGGACGCATCTCGATGGCGTGGATCGTCGTACCCACCGGGATGTTGCGCAGCGGCAGGTTGTTGCCCGGCTTGATGTCGGCGCCGGGGCCGTTCTCGACCCGGTCGCCCTGGTTCAGCTTGGCCGGGGCGATGATGTAGCGCTTCTCACCGTCTGCGTAGTGCAGCAGCGCGATGCGGGCGGTGCGGTTGGGGTCGTACTCGATGTGCGCGACCTTGGCCGGCACGCCGTCCTTGTCGTGACGACGGAAGTCGATCACGCGGTAGGCGCGCTTGTGTCCACCACCCTGGTGGCGAACGGTCACACGACCGGCGTTGTTACGGCCGCCCTTGCTGTGCAGCGGGCGGACCAGCGACTTCTCCGGCGTGGACCGCGTGATCTCGACAAAGTCGGCGACGCTGGAGCCACGACGGCCCGGGGTCGTCGGCTTGTACTTGCGGATACCCATTGTCTCTCAGTCCTCGGAAATAATCCGGATCCTGGACGTCTCGACCTCCGTCAGGAGGTCGGGCCGCCGAAGATGTCGATACGGTCGCCCTCGGCAAGGGTCACGATGGCGCGCTTGGTGTTGGCGCGCTTGCCGAAACCGGTGCGGGTGCGCTTGCGCTTGCCCTGGCGGTTGATCGTGTTGACCCCGGAGACCTTGACCGAGAAGACCGCTTCCACGGCCTGCTTGATCTGGGTCTTGTTGGCGTGGGGCGCCACGATGAACGTGTACTTGTTCTCGTCGAGCAGCGCGTAGCTCTTCTCGGAGACCACGGGCTTGACAAGAATGTCGCGCGGGTCCGTGAAGGTCTTGCTGGTGATCTCGGCGGCCATCAGGCTTCGCTCCCCTCGTTGTCATCGGCCTTGTTGGGGCCAGACACGAAGGACTCGAAAGCGGCCTTGGTGAAGACCACGTCGTCGGAGACGATCACGTCGTACGTGTTCAGCTGGCCCGGCGCCAGGATGTGCACCTGGGGCAGGTTGCGGGCGGACAGCCACGCGGCCTCGTCGGCCCGCTCGACGACCAGGAGCACGTTCTTGCGCTCGCTGATCTTGCCCAGCAGGGTCTTGGCGGCCTTCGTGGACACCGCGTCCTCGACCAGGCCGGAGACGACGTGGATACGAGAGTGACGGGCCCGGTCGGTGAGGGCTCCGCGCAGGGCGGCGGCCTTCATCTTCTTGGGGGTCCGCTGCGAGTAGTCACGCGGCTGCGGGCCGTGGACGACGCCACCACCGGCGAACTGCGGGGCGCGGGTCGAGCCCTGACGGGCGCGGCCGGTGCCCTTCTGGCGGTACGGCTTCTTGCCACCGCCACGGACTTCGCCGCGGGTCTTGGTCTTGTGCGTGCCCTGTCGGGCAGCGGCCAGCTGGGCGACAACGACCTGGTGGATCAGCGGAATGCTGACCTTGGCGTCGAAGATCTCCGAGGGGAGTTCGACGGTCCCGGCCTTGTCGCCTGCCGGCGAAAGGATGTCAACGGTGCTCATCAGTTACCTCAGGCCCCCTTGGCCGCGGTACGGACCAGGACGAGGCCGCCGTTCGGACCAGGGACCGCGCCCTTGATCAGGAGCAGGCCCTTCTCCGCGTCAACGGCGTGAACGGTCAGGTTCTGGGTGGTGACCCGCTCGTTGCCCATACGGCCCGCCATGCGGAGGCCCTTGAACACACGGCCCGGAGTGGCACAGCCACCGATGGAACCGGGAGAGCGGTGCTTGCGCTGGGTGCCGTGACCGGCGCCGAGTCCCTTGAAGTTGTGACGCTTCATGACACCGGCGAAGCCCTTGCCCTTGCTCTTGCCCGTGACGTCTACCTTGACGCCGGACTCGAACGCGGCAGCGGTGATCTCCTGGCCGAGCGTGTACTCGCTCGCGTCGGAGGTGCGCAGCTCCACCAGGTGGCGGCGCGGGGTCACGTCGGCCTTGGCGAAGTGACCCTTGAGGGGCTTGTTCACCTTGCGAGGGTCGATCTCGCCGAAGGCGATCTGGACCGACTCGTAGCCGTCGCTGTCATTCGTACGGACCTGGGTAACGACACAGGGCCCGGCCTTCACCACGGTCACCGGGACGACACGGTTGTTCTCGTCCCAGACCTGGGTCATGCCGAGCTTCTCGCCCAGGACACCCTTGATCGGCTTAGTCATCTCTTCCGCGCCTCTCAGAGCTTGATCTCGATGTCAACGCCGGCCGGAAGGTCCAGGCGCATCAGCGAGTCAACGGTCTTGGGCGTCGGGTCGAGGATGTCGATCAGGCGCTTGTGCGTGCGCATCTCGAAGTGCTCGCGCGAGTCCTTGTACTTGTGCGGCGACTTGATGACGCAGTACACGTTCTTCTCAGTGGGCAGCGGCACCGGGCCCGCGACCGACGCACCAGTACGCGTCACCGTCTCGACGATCTTCTTCGCCGAGGAGTCGATGACCTCGTGGTCGTAGGCCTTGAGCCGGATGCGGATCTTCTGTCCCGCCATGGCTACTTCGTAGTCCTGTCTCTCGTAACGCTCTGGGACCCGGTAGTTCCGGGCTCTTCTCCGACCCACGCGGTCGGGCGTGTCGCATCCCTGCCGCGAAAATTTCCCGAAGGATTCTCCCTGCCAGGGGTGCGGCCCAAGTCCGCGAGCCGGGGACGAGCCACGTCGCAAACGACGAACGCGTTCAGCCACCGGGAGCCTGGTCGGTACCCCACTGACACTTCCCGGAAGATTCCCGTACGTCCGCCTCAGCGCTGCCCGTAAGGCAGTTGGGGCGACGAGTACTGTGGGACTCGCTTCCGGTCCTCCCGGCGGGAGGCGCGCAGCATTGGCACTCAACCGAGCAACCTGAACAGTGTGCCACAGGCGCCTCGGCCCTGGCCAATCAGGGTCCAGAAGCGTACCCCACGACAGGATCGGCGAATCTTCGGCGCGGCCGCACGTGGCGCCTCCGCGGCCGGCCGGGGGAAACCCCGGGTCAGCCGAGGGCTCCGGCGTCGTGCACGACCCGGCCGCCGATCACCGTGGCGCCGACGGTCAGGGTGTCGATCCTCCCCGGGTCGACGGAGAGCAGGTCGTCCGAGAGGACGGCGAAGTCCGCCAGCATGCCCCGGGAGAGGCGGCCCTTGCGGTCCTCGGCGTGCTCGGCGTAGGCGGAGCCCACGGTGTAGGCGTACAGCGCCTGTTCGGGGGTGACCGCCTCGGCCGGCGCCAGCGGGGCGCCCGCGGCGGTGCGGCGGTTGATCATGTCGTGGATGCCGAGCAGCGGGCTGCCGTGCGCCACCGGGGCGTCACTGCTGCCGGGGAGGACGGCTCCGGCCTCCAGGAGGCTGCGCATGCGGTAGCAGTGCTCGGCGCGCTGGGGCCCCAGCGCGGTGATCATCCCGTCGCCGATCTCGGAGACGAAGCGTCCCTGCGGCACGGGGACGACCCCGTTGGCCACCAGCCGACGGACCTGCTGGTCGGAGGCGACCGCGAAGTGCTCGATGCGGTGGCGCGCGTCCCACCGCGGATGAGCGGCCTGCGCGGCTTCGAAGGCGTCCAGGACGATGTCGATGGCTGCGTCGCCGATGGCATGGGCGGCGATCTGCCAGCCGCACCGGTGCGCCTCGCCGATCGTGTGGCGCAGCCAGTCCTCGTCGAACTGGAGGAAGCCGACATTGTCGGGCTCGTCGTGGTAGCCGCAGCACATATGCGCCGAGCGGCCGATCAGGGAGCCGTCCGTGGCGATCTTAGTGGCTCCGATCTTCAGCCGGTCGTCGCCGAAGCCGCTGCGCAGTCCCAGGTCGAGCCCGAACCAGGTGGCGCCGTCGCCGACCGCCCCCATGTCGTGCAGGACGGTCATGTACGGCATGACCGTGGTGCGGATGCTCAGCACGCCCTCCCGCACGGCGCGGTGGAAGGCGTGCAGGTCGGCCGGGCCGTGTCCGACGTGTTCCGCGGCGGCGATCCCCGGCTCGGTGAGGCTGGTGATGCCTTCCGACACTCCCTGGTCGTTGCCCGCCGCGATGGCCGCGACGATCGAGTCCGCGGGAGAGGGCCGGAAGGCCCGGGTGACCAGATGCTGGGCGGTCTCCTGGAGCAGGCCCACCGCCCTGCCGTCGGCGTCGCGCTCGACATGGCCGCCGTCGAGGTCGGGCACGCCGCAGCGGCCGGTGAACCCGGCTCGGGCGAAGGCCGCGGTGTTGGCCACGCCCATGTGGCAGGAGACATGCTCCAGCCACACGGGACGTCCCTGTGCCGCCTCGTCCAGGGCCTCGGCCGTGGGATGGGCGCCGATCTTGTTCTGGTCGTAGCCCGCGCCGAAGATCCATTCGTCGGGCCCGAGCCGGGCCGCCCGCTCGCGCACCGCCGCGTAGAGGGCCCGGAGGGTGGGGGCGGTCCGGGCGTGCAGGTCGAGCTGGAGGAGGCGGCGGCCGCGCATGCTCAGGTGCTGGTGGGCGTCGTTGAAGCCGGGCACCACCGGGGCACCGCCCAGGTCGTGGACGAGGTCGGCGGTGCACCCGGCGACCTCCTCGTCGAGGCCGACGACGCGCCCCCCGAAGACCCCGAGGGTGTGGGCGGCGGGCCGCTCCGCGTCGAGCGTGGTGAAGCGGCCGTTGGTGAACAGTGCGTCCAGGTGCATGGGGTTTCCTCGGGGGGTACGTGCGGGTGGCCGGCTCAAGCGACGGTGGGCAGACTCTCCGGCTCCCGGGGGCCGGTACCGGCCCCCTCGGTGTCGCCGGAGGGGGAGCGGCGCCGGGCCAGGGCCAGCACGCTGACGGTGGTCAGCAGCAGGAGCAGGATGTAGTAGCCGACGACGGGCCAGTGGCCGCCGCCCCTGGTGAGCAGCCACTGGGCGACCAGCGGCGTGGAGCCGCCGATGAGGGTGCTGCACAGCTGGTAGGCGAGGGAGACACCCGTGTAGCGGACCCTGACGGGGAACGCCTCGGAGAGGAACCCCGCCAGCAGCGCGTAGTAGCTGCATCCGGTGAACACGCCCAGCGCGAGGCCCACGCCGATCAGCGTGCTGTCGCGGGTGGCGATCAGCAGGAACATCGGCACCGCCACGACGATGTTGGCGATCAGCGCGCCCGCCATCAGCCGGACCGTCCCCACGCGCTGGGCCAGCAGCGCGGCGACCGGCTGCCACAGGAACTGCATGACGGCGAGGACGAGCAGGATGTCGAGCATGGTCTGCCGGTGCACCCCCAGGTCGCTCGTGGCCCAGGAGAGCACGAAGGTGTTGGTGAAGTAGGCGGACGAGATGCCCATCGCGCTGGCGCCCACGCCGAGCAGGACCAGCGACCAGGAGGTGCGCAGCAACTCGACCACGGGGATCTTCGGGGCGGCGTCCTGCTGCTTCCTGGCCGCCTCGAACTCGGTGGACTCGGAGACCTTCAGCCGGATGACCAGCCCGATGACCACCAGCACGGCGGAGAGCAGGAACGGAACGCGCCAGCCCCAGGACAGGAAGGCATCGTCGGGCAGGTGGCCCACGGCGATGAAGACCAGGGAGGCCAGCACGGCCCCGGCGGGCGAGCCCTGCTGGACCCACATGCCGGCCAGCCCCCGCCGCTTCTCGTCGGTGTTCTCGGTGGCCATGAGTACGGCGCCGCCCCATTCGCCGCCGACCGCGATGCCCTGGACGGCGCGGAGCACGACGAGCAGGACGGGCGCGGCGACGCCGATGGTGGCGTAGGTGGGGAGCAGGCCGATGAGGGTGGTGGCGGTCCCCATCAGGACGAGGGTGGTGACGAGGACGTTCTTGCGTCCGACCCGGTCGCCGATGTGGCCGAAGATCAGTCCGCCCACCGGGCGGGCCAGGAAGCCGACCCAGAAGGTGGCAAAGGCCGCGAGGGTGCCGGCGGTGGGGCTGGCCGTGGGGAAGAACAGCTTGCCGAACACCAGAGCGGTGGCGGTGCCGTAGATGTAGAAGTCGTACCACTCGACCGCGGTCCCGATGAAGGACGCGGTGGTGGCACGTCTGGCTTTGCGGCCAGCGGTGGATGTGGCTCGGGGCATGGCTGACTCCGGGGGTAGCGGCGGTGCCGGCGGATTCGACCTGTGCGTGGTGGCGAGGCGGCGAAACGCCTGCGCTGACCGCGACGCTGCGGGTGCCCGTTCGAACGGTGTTGTCCGGTCCGCCTCAGTTTCGTAGCTCACAGGCCATACGGTCCAGTACCTTCTGAGCTGCACAGCCATACTTCAGAGGCATGGCGACGCGCGTGGGGGGCGAGCCGTACGGCGCGGACCGCGGCGATACGACGGAGGCACGATGGAACTGCGGGTACTGCGCTACTTCCTGGCGGTGGTCGACACGGGCTCGATGACGGCCGCCGCCGTACGCGTGCACGTGGCGCAGCCCTCGATCTCCCGGCAACTGCGCTCCCTCGAACGCGAGCTGGGCGCGGAGCTGCTCCGACGGACCAGCTCGGGGGTGCGGCTCACGGCGGCCGGGCGCCGCTTCGTCCCCGTCGCCAGGGATCTGACGCTGCGCGCCGCGCGGGGCACGGAACTGCTGCAGGCTGTCGCCGGGCGCAGCCCGTTGCAGTTCCGCGTGGCCTGCCCCAACTCCACCATCACGCACCTCGTGGCGCCGTTCGTCGCCGAGATGGGCGGCCCCTTCACCGACGCCCGGAGCTGTGAGCCGGACCAGGTGTACGAGCGGTTGCGGGCCGGCGATGTCGACATCGGCATCTCGACCGGCCCGCCGCCGGGCGGCATGGCCACGCGGCGGCTCGGCGCCCGCCGGATCAGCGCCCAGGTGCCTGCCGGGCACCCGCTGGAACAGGGGGGCGGCGACCTGGACCTGGCGAGCCTGCTCGACCATCCGGTGATCGTCAGCAGCCGGGCCAGCGCCGTGCGGCGCGCGCTCGACACCGCCCTGTACGAGCAGGGCACACCGCTGCGGCCCGCCTTCGAGCCGCAGTCCGCGTCCATGGCCCAGGCCCTGGCCGCCGCGGGCCACGGCGTCTGCGTCGTCGTCGACCACCCGCAGTTCGACCTGCGCGCCCGCGCCCTGACAAGCCAGGACCGCCCGCTGATCATCTCCCTGTACGCCGGATGGGACCCCGACCACTACGCACATGACGAGATCGACGCGGCCACACGGGACCTGTCGAAATGGCTCATGGCCAACGACGGCGGAAGGCAGCCGGGCAGCCGCCCGACCCCGGCCGGACCCCACCACTCCCCCGGCCCCGACCCCGGGGCCTGACCCCGGGCTCGGGGCCGGGGCCGGGCTCGGGAAGCGGTGGCTGCCGGGACCGAAGCCACCAGGCTCAGGGAGCCACCGCCCCGCGACGGTGTCGGCGTCGCGGGGCGGTGTCGGCG
>NZ_QQNA01000177.1 GCF_003346515.1 Streptomyces corynorhini | reverse complement strand
CCGTGATCCACGAGGTGGACGACGCGCTGCGGGTACTGCTCAGGGCGGAGGTGCTGGAGGGCGCCCAGATCGCCGTCGTCTTCGACGCGCCGACCCGCGACTGGGCCGCCAAGATCAACGCGCCCACGGTCAACCTCTATCTCTACGACATCCGCGAGGACGTGCGCAGACGCGAGCGCGGGCTGCACAACGAGTACGACGGGCACGGCACCGTCATCGCCCGCCGCCGGCCGCCGCGTTACTTCAAGCTGTCGTATCTGATCACCGCCTGGACCAAGCGTCCGGAGGACGAACACCGGCTGCTCTCCTCGCTGTTGGCCTGTCTGCTGCGGTACGAGGCGCTGCCGCCTGAGCGGTTGACGGGCACGCTCCAGGAGATCGGGGCGGCCGTACCGATGTCCATCGCGCTGCCACCGCCGGAGGACCGGTCGTTCGCGGACGTGTGGAGCGCGCTGGGCGGCGAGTTGAAGCCGTCGCTCGACCTGGTGATCAGTGTGCCGGTCACCGCCTCGCCCACGTACACCGTGGGTCCGCCCGTGACCGACGACGGGCTGCGCGCCCACTTCGGCGACCACCCGGCGGAACCACGCGCTCGGCGGGGCGGCGAGCAGCCGGTGTACGGCGGCGGCCGGGCGGTACGGGCCGATCGCCCCGTACCGGAGCGGGCCGAGGCGCCCGCCTCCGGTGCGGAGCCGCGGCGGGCGGGCCTGTCGCTGCGCATCACGGAGACGCGCGGCGATGACGGCTGAGCCCGGCCCTGAGCCCGGCCCTGAGCCCGACCACGGTCCCGGCCACGGTCCCGGGCGCCGGCATCTGCGGCAGCTGCTGGAGCGTGCCGTACGGGTCGAGCTGCGGGTACGGCGGGCGGTGGAGGCGCGCAGGCGGACCGACCCGAATCCGGACGACGAGTTCCGGGGCCTGTATCTGACGGAGGAGACGATCCTGCGGCTGCTGGAGGAGGGCAGACCGTTCCCGGCCCCGGACGACGCGACGGAACCCGGGGCGCCGGGGGAACCTGCGGAGCCGGGGGCGGAATCGG
This sequence comes from Streptomyces corynorhini, assembly GCF_003346515.1. GTDB lineage: Bacteria > Actinomycetota > Actinomycetes > Streptomycetales > Streptomycetaceae > Streptomyces > Streptomyces corynorhini. Next base: position 11,326 of record NZ_QQNA01000177.1, on the reverse strand, counting down.
CGGTGTATGAGGAGCGGGCGGTCACGGACTCCCCGCTGTCCGGCCTCATCAGGGAATTCGAGCTGACCGCGCTGGACGTGGAGATCCTGCTGATCACGCTCGTACCGGATCTGGACGACCGCTTCGAGGCGTTCTACGCCTACCTGAACGACGACGTCACGCGCCGCCGCCCGACCATCGGTCTGGCCCTCGGCCTCTGCGGCCTGACCCCCGCGGACGCGGCGGCCCGCGCCCGGCTGGGCCCGCACGCTCCGCTGCGCTCGGGCGGGCTGCTGCTGGTGGAGGAGGCGGACCGGCCGTTCCTGGGCCGCGCGCTGCGGGTCCCCGACCGGGTCACGGCGCACCTGCTGGGCGACCGCACACCCGACCCCAGGCTGGCGGACCTGCTGGCGGCGTGGCACCCGGTGGAGGGGGTGGGCGACGCGAAGGCGCTGGCCGGGGCGGTGGATTCGGGCGTACTCCTGACATACCTGCGCGAGGACCAGGGCGGCGCGGGTACGGCGCTGGCCGCGACGGCGCTGAGTCTGACGGGCCGGGGCGTGCTCGGCCTGGACCTCGCGCGGCTGGCGGAGGACCCCACGCCCGTGGAGGCGGTGCGGGCGCTGGTGCGGGAGGGCCGGCTGACGGGCGCCGGGCTGGTGTGCGCCCCGGTGGACGCGCTGTCCCGCGAACACCCCGAGCTGCTACGCCTCTTGACGAGCGCTCCGCTGCCGACGGCGATGGTCGGGCGGGTCCCCTGGGACGCGGCCTGGGCGACCCGGCCACCGCTCCTCCTGAACGCGCCGAGGGTGGAACCGTCCGTACGCTCCAGGCTCTGGCACGAGGCGTACCCGGGCCCGGCAGCGCTGCCTGCCGACCTGGACGTGGGCCTGCTGCTCGCGCCGTTCCTGCTGACGCCGGACCAGATCGAGGGCGCGGCGGCGGGGGCCGCGCAGACGGCGGCGCTGACGGACGGCCCGGTCGACGCGACGGACGTGCGCCGGGGCGCGCGGGCGCAGAACGCGGCGGGGCTGGACCGGCTGGCACGCCGTATCGAACCGTCCGTCGGCTGGCCCGACCTGGTGCTGCCGCCCGATGTCCACGCCCAGCTGCGCGAACTGACGGCCCGCGCCCGCTACCGCGACCAGGTCCTGGGCACTTGGGGCATGCGGCCGGGCGGCGGCCGGGGCCGGGGCGTGTCGGCGCTCTTCGCGGGCGATTCGGGCACCGGCAAGACCATGTCGGCGGAGGTCATAGCGGCGGACCTGGGACTGGACCTGTACACGGTCGATCTGGCGACGGTCATCGACAAGTACGTGGGCGAGACGGAGAAGAACCTCGAACGCATCTTCTCCGAGGCGGCCGGAGTCAACGGCGTCCTGCTCTTCGACGAGGCCGACGCCATCTTCGGCAAACGCTCCGACGTCAAGGACGCCCACGACCGCTACGCCAACGTGGAGAGCGCCTACCTGCTCCAGCGCATGGAGTCCTTCGACGGTCTGGCCATCCTCGCCACCAACCTGCGCGCCAACCTGGACGACGCGTTCACCCGCCGGCTGGACCTGGTGATCGACTTCCCGGTCCCGGACGCGGAACACCGCCGTCTGCTGTGGGAACGCGGCCTGGGCGGCGCCCTCCCCCGGTCCCCGGACCTGGACCTGGACTTCTGCGCGGACTCCTTCGAACTGGCGGGCGGCAACATCCGCTCCATAGCGATCACGGCCGCCTACCTGTCGGCGGAGTCGGCCACGCCGGTCACGATGCCGATCCTGATCCACGCGATCCAGCGGGAGTACCAGAAGCTGGGCCGCCTGACCCTGGCCTCGGAGTTCGGCCCCTACCTGCGCCTACTGACGTAGGCCCGCGGGCAGCCGGTAGACAGAAACATGGGACCGGGACTCGGCGGTGAACGAGGCCCCGTCCCAGTCGGCGTGCCGCGACTCCAGCTCGAACCCGGCGAGCTGGGCCATGAGGTCGAGTTCGGCGGGCCAGATGTACCGGTGCGGGCTGCGGAACAGCCGCGCCTCCCGGCCCTCGCCGAACCGGAAGTGGTGCGAGACGACCCGCTGGCGCAGTACGTCGTAGGTGTCCAGCCCGACGTAACCGGCCCGGGTCTCCCACACCATGGCCTGCTGTCCGGGCGGCAGCTTCCGCAACTCGGGAACCCACAACTCGACGACGAACCGTCCGCCCGGCGCGAGGTGGCGGGCGGCGTTGCGGAAGCAGGCGACCTGCTCGGCCTGGGTGAGGAGGTTGGAGATGGTGTTGTAGACGAGATAGGCGAGCTGGAACGTACCGGGGACGCGCACGGTGGCCATGTCACCGGCGACGACGGGAATCGTCGCCTCGTCCGCCTTGGCGCGCAGCCGGTCGATCATCGGCCGCGACAGCTCGACCCCGGTGACGGCCACCCCACGCCGCGCGAGCGGAACGGCCACCCGCCCCGTACCGATGGCGAACTCCAACGCCGCTCCCCCGTAGGCGAGTTCGGCGAGTCGACCGACGATCGGATCCAGTACCTCGGGCGAGAAGGCGCCGACGCCGGGGGTGTCGTAGCTCTCGGCGGTTTCGACGTCCCAGAGTTCGTCCTGTGTCATTCGGCACAGGATCCCCGGGACAGGCGCCCCTGTCCAAGAAGTTTCGGAGTACGAGGGCTGTTCCGGACCGCCGTCCCCTGACTCGTCGTTGTCGGAGTCGACGGAGGTCTCCCCGATGGCGATGAGCGGAGCAAGACACACCCCACACAGGTACACCCACCGAGTGGGACCAGCACGGCGGTGAGGGACGCCACCGAACGCCACCAGACTCCCTATCCGGTCATACGGCTGATTCCCGGTCAGGATCCGCCGGGACCATCCCCCTGTTGATGAGGGCACGGTAGCCCCTTTGTCGGTCCGCCGAGGACTCGATCAATCCGGCCTCCGCCTCGAACAACGGCACTACGCGCAGCAAACCTATCCCGGCGGCCGGCTCGGGGAAACGAAATCCGTAGACCGAATCCCAGTCGACAAGCATGGCCATCGAGAACCGAGGGAACAGCGGAATCGAGAAATTCATCAGAATCTGACCGTTCAGGAAAGGACGGTTGTTTTCCAGGGGGACCGATGCCAAGTCGGCAAGCGCCTTGGCCAAGGCGTCGATGGAGGTTTCATCGGGTTTCCCCTTGACCTCCATTCCCAGCTCGCAGGGAAAATCTGCACAGAGCGTCTCCGAGCCGAATCCAGCAGTCCCCAGCAACGTCAGGTCGTCCGCCGGATCCAGCTGTTCACTTTCGTCCGGAAAATAGACCACCACGATGGAGTCACCTGGAGACGGCCGAGTGCGAGAAAGCCGGACCATACGGTTCGGCGGGTCGTAAAGCTCCGCGTAGGCGGCGAGGACCGAAGAGATGAATTCATCATCCATGGTCAACTGTGCTCCCACCACGATTCATGACTGCCGCGTTCCTTGCTCGGCAACCCGTACCGCTCCGCCAAAGATCCGCTTGCCGACGACTCTTCCTTGTGCTCGGGTCCGTGATAGTTTCCGGCTTGCTGGTTCCAGGCACGATTTTCCTCCCGGGTCTGCTTATGCCCTATCTTGTTCCAATGGCCCGAAGCTCCCGGCGGAGCATGCCCGAGTATGGCATCCGGGAACGGGAAATTTGGGTAATCCGATGGGTTCACCACACTCTTGTAGAGGGCGCGCTGCTGGTGGTAGGCCGCGTCCTTCCTCTCGCCTGGTGTTGCGGGTTTGAAAACTCCGCCAGGACCACTGCTCCCAAGAAGCCCCTTGCTCAGGATTTCGAGGCCCACGGCAGAGGACTTGTTCGGGTTGGAATACCCGTACTTACTCCGGTTGTTCGGACTGGTCTCGCGCCATTCAGCAACCACCGGATCGAATGTATTTCCGCCCAGCGGATCGCGCTCGTGGGACTGCACGCGGAATATGGCTCCCTTATCGACCCAAGCCTGGACCGATCTTTCTGCCGTACGCTTCGATACGCACAGAAAATCGGCCAGCGCGCGTGTAGTGAACGGACTCGACTTGAAATGATTTTTGGCCTGCGTGAGCCGTTCATCCGAACCGTGTCCAAGAAGTTCCTGTACCACGGCAACCGAGTCGCGGAGATTTTCCTGAGCCATTGCGATTTCGTTCCTAATCCCGTCCAGTACGACGTGCGATGCCCTTGCCTCGGATTTTTTCTCGTAGTCGGCGAGAGCAGCCTTCAGGGCATCCAGGTGACTCTCCGCCAAAGATATATCACCGGTTGCATCTTTGTCGGTGACAGAATTCTCCGCCTGCACCCGGTAGCTGTCGATTGCCACCTCGACCGGATGCGGAACGCTGGCAACCATAGGCACATATCGCCGACCGGTCCGGGCGATCCACAGGTGATGCGACTCGGCGTGCACGGTCCACTTGAGGTTCTCACCGACAGGTCCGGGATCCTTCTTACCATCAGAAGGTGATTTCTTTTCCTTTCCCCCACCGCCACCGTCATAGGTCTTCCGCAGTCTCTGCCACAGTTTCTTTCCGGCCTTGGCTATTTTGTCGACCAGTTTGTCTATGGCCCGGTTCACCGGGCGGGAGACCTTTTGGAATGCCTGGCGGACCCTGTTGGACAGGCCGCCTATTCCCAGCAGTGAGGCCAGCAGACCCAGGAGGAGGGGGATGCTGGTGGCCAGGGCCGTTTCTATGGTTTTGGGGACGCCTGCCGAGCCTCCGTTGGCTACCGCTATGACCGCGTCCAGGCAGGCGTTGACGAACTCGAAGATCTGGGCGCCCTGGGTCACGATGAAGGTGACCAGGTCGATGATCCCCTTCACCGCTCGGACGAAGGCCGAGGCGGGGGTGAGGAGGGAGAGGATCCAGGTGATGCCGGCGATGAGGAGCGTGGGGATCAGGTAGGACTTGAGGTCGTCCAGGATGGTCTTCTTCAGGTCGCCCGTTTCCTCTTTTATTTCGTTTACCGCTCCTGCCGGCCCCTCTCGTGCCAGGGCTCCCGCTACCGGGACGGATTGTTCGACCTTCGTCATCGCCTTTTCGGGGACGCCCTTGCGGGTGACTCGGGCTCGGATGTTGTCCCAGGTCAGGCCGAGGAGGGAGGCGATCAGTTGGATGATGCCCTTGAGGTCGAACTTCGCCGGGATGGCCAGTCCCGTACTGACCGCCGTGCCGAGCAGCCAGGAGACCAGGCCCTTTTGGAGGTGGTCGGGGATGTTGGTGATGAAGAGGTTCAGTCCGGCGCCCAGGGCCGAGACCAGGTTCTTGAGGAAGCCGACCGGATCCTTGATGATCTTGCCTATGGCGCTCGCCGCCTTGGCGAGGACGCCCATCAGCATGTTCTTCAGCTCAAGGATGGTCTGGATCACGCCCATCACGGCGTCCATCACCGCCGCGATGATCCCCTTGTTCTCCTCCTCCAGTTTCTTGATCTCCTCGTCCACCGAGTTGAGTGCCTCGGTGTACTTCTGTGCCAGGTCCTGTACCAGTTGGGTCGACTTGTCGTTGACTTCTGATTCGAGGTCGTCGAACTTTCCCGCGAAGTCGGCCGCCGCTTCCTCGCCGAACTGCTTCAGGTCTGCGGGGAGCCTGTCCACCTCGGCCTTCAGTTCGTTCCGGCCGACGGTGATGCGGGCCTTGGCGCGGCCCAGTTCCGTGCCGATCATGTCGGCGACGGTCGAGATCACCGTCTGCATCTGATCGACGTACAGTTCGCGGGACTTCTGGAAGATGTTCAGGCCCTCCTGCGGGAGGCCCTTGAACTTGTCCTTGATCCAGCGGCCTTTACCGATGAAGCCCGAGTAGCGCTTGTCCTTGTACTCCTTCATCCGGCGCTTGTGATCCGCCGTGAAGTTGTCGCGGGCCCGCTTCTCGCCCTGGGTGAACTGTCTGTCGACCTTGCCGTCCAGGTCTTTGAGGATCTTCTCGACGTCCTTCTGCGTCGTGTCGAAGACCTTCTGGAGCTTGGCGGTGACCTGTTCGCGCTTCTTCTCGTCCGCCGACTTGGTCTCGCCCTTGCCCGAGTCGACGCTCTTGCCCGCCACGCCGCGGTCCGCCGTCATGGCGGCCATGGCCTGGGCGCCGGACGCGGCGGCGCCCGCTTTGGCGGTGGCGAGTTGTCTCGTTTCGGCGGCACGGCCCGCGGCCGGGGCCTTGGCCGTGTTCTCTTCGCCCTTCTTCTTCTCCGAGAGGGCGTTGTCGAAGGCGGGTTCGTTGCCGCGGGCGAGCTGGTCCTCGGTGACCTCGGCATCGTCCATCCGCTGGTCGACCCGCTGATTGCCCTCGCGGAAGTCCAGCACCTCGTCCGGCTGCTCGGCCGGGACGGCGTCCGCCGCGCTCGGGGCGCCCGGGTTGGCCGGGGGCCGGTCCGGGTTGAGAGGGGTGACGTCCTTCTCGGTGGCCTTCGAGGTGTCCGGAGCCGCGGTGGTGGCGGTCTCGATGGCGTCGGCGGAGGACTCCTTGCCGTCCTTGACCTTGCCGTCGACCGCGTTCTTGATGGTGTCGGCCTTGCCGGAGTCGGCGAACTTGTCGGCGTCGTCGAGGTTCTTGGGCGCCTGCGCCTCGATCGCCTGGTTGACCGCGCCGACGAACCGCGCCTTGTCGAACTCGCCCGGCTCGGCGTCGTTCATCTTCTCGGCGTTGGCCGTCTTGCCCTGTGCCTCTCTGTCGTCCGGCGGGGCCACGGCCGCGTTCTGGGCCGCTCGCGACTCCGTCGCCGCCGGCTTGTGCTGCTTGAGCGTCTGCTTCTTCGCCGTGACGTCCTGCTGGACCTTCCGGAAGCCCGGCGCCTGCGACGGCGGCGGCTTCACCACGTCCGCGTACCGCTGTGCCACCAGCCGCGACACCGCCGCGTTTCCCGCGCGGGTCTGGAGGCGCTGTACGCCGCGGGCGCTCAGCCCCCGCGCGGCGGACGGGGCGGCAGCGGTGCGCGGGGCGGCAGTGGTGCGCGGGGCCGGGGAGGTTCGCGGGGCCGCAGTCGCTTGTGCGGGCTCGGTGGCTTGTGAGGTCTGCGCGACGGGCGCCGTGTGCGTGCTCGCCGTGTGCGTGCTCGCCGTACGCGCCCCCGCACCGGGCGCCGACGGCCTGGCGGTGCCGGTGGTCTTCTCCGCGGCCGCCTTCACCCGCTCTCCCGGTCACAGGTCCCCGACATGCCTGCCAGGGTGTGGCGTCCCGGGCACGACGGGGCAGTGTTACGCGGGCGGGCCCTCGGGCAGCGTCCGTTGCCCTATCGGGCTGTCCGGCCGCGCCTGCCTGTTCGGGCAGTCGGCTCGGTACGGCTGGGCGACCGTACGCCCGTTCCCGGTGATCCATGTCCCGGCGAGAATCGGCCCCGGTACCACGTCCCAGATCCCCGCGTCGCACGTTCCCCGGCCAAGGCGCCCTGTTCCCGGTCAAGGAGAGTTGCATGCCGTCGTATCTGTCCCCGGGTGTCTACGTCGAAGAGGTCCCGAGCGGCTCGCGGCCGATCGAAGGCGTGGGGACCGCCGTCGCCGCGTTTATCGGCTTCGCCCAGCGCGGGCCCTTCAACGAACCGACGCTCATCGCGAACTGGGGTCAGTTCGTCAGCCAGTTCGGTGAGTTCGTCGAGGGCACCTACCTCGCCTCCTCCGTCTACGGTTTCTTCGCCAACGGTGGCGGCACCTGCTACGTCATCCGGATCGGCCGGGAGACCGGCGGGGAGACCGGCGGGGAGACCGGCCGCGCGGACGCGGCCAATGGCGATGGTGACGGCGCCGCCTCCGCGCCCTCGCAACTGCCCGCGGGCCCCGACACACGGCTCGGGCCCTACCTCGTCCGGACGTTGCCCGGCGTGACCGGTGAGATCACCGTCGAGGTCGCGGAGCCGGAGGCGGAGGATCCGCCGCAGGATGTCTTCACGCTGCGGGTGTCGCGGGACGGCAAGGTCGTGGAGACCTATCCCTCGGTGTCGACCAAGCGCAGCAAGGACAACGTCGTCGCCCAGGTCAAGGCCCAGTCGCAGCTGATCGAGGTCCAGGAGCCGGGGCGCGGCGCCGCGCCCGCCCGGCCCGAGGCGCAGAGCGTGACGCTCGAAGCCGCTCCCGGCGCAGGGGCCGTGCCCGGGGCGGGCGGTCCGCTGTCGCCCGAGGAGTACGTGGGCGATCCCGACCAGCGCACCGGTCTCGGCGCGCTGGAGGCGATCGACGAGGTCACCATGGTCGCCGTGCCCGATCTCATGAGCGCCTACGAGCGCGGCGGGCTGGATCTGGAGTCGGTGCTCGCCGTGCAGCAGGGGGTCATCAGCCACTGTGCGCTGATGGGCGACCGGATCGCGATCCTCGACCCGCCGCCCGGACTGAGCCCGCAGCAGATCAGGGCGTGGCGGACGGAGACGGCGGGCTTCGACTCGAAGTTCGCGACGCTCTACTACCCGTGGCTGAAGGTCTTCGATCCGGCGGCCGGCCGCAACGCCTTCGTACCGCCGAGCGGGCACATCGCCGGGGTGTGGGCCCGTAACGACGCCTCGCGCGGGGTGCACAAGGCGCCGGCGAACGAGATCGTACGAGGCGCGGTGTCCCTCCAGACCCAGCTGACCAAGAACGAACACGATCTGCTCAACCCGATCGGTCTCAACTGCATCCGTGCTTTCCCCGGCCGTGGAATTCGCGTGTGGGGAGCCCGGACGCTGGCGTCCGATCCCGCCTGGCGGTACCTGAATGTGCGGCGCCTCTTCAATTACCTGGAGGAGTCCATTCTCGCCGGGACCCAGTGGGTGGTGTTCGAGCCGAACGACGACGCGCTGTGGGCGCGGATCCGGCGTACGGTCTCGGCTTTTCTGGTCAACGAGTGGCGCAGGGGCGCGCTGTTCGGGCTGACGCCGGACGAGGCGTTCTACGTCAAATGCGACCGCGAGACGAATCCGCCCGAGGCCATCGACGCCGGGCAGGTCATCTGCGAGATCGGGGTGGCGCCGGTCAAGCCGGCCGAGTTCGTGGTGTTCCGGTTGTCCCAGCTCACCGCCGGTATGGGCGCGGTCGACGAGTAGAGCCGAGGAGCGTACAGGTGCTTCTTAACCGTTATGCCCGTATTGGAGGCTGGTAGTGCCACTTCCCGATCTCGACAGTTCCGTCGGTCATTCCTTCGGCCTGGAATTCGACAGCGTCGTCATCAAGCAGATCACCGAAGTGAGCGGTCTGAAGATGGAACAGGACGTCATCGAGCTGAAGCAGAACACCACCGACGGAAAGTACGCCATCAAGAAGTTGCCGGGGCGTCCGAAGGCAGGTGAGGTCACGGTCAGCCGCGGGCTGACCGAGGACAACAGTTTCGAGCGCTGGATCAAGGATTCGCGTTTCGGCCGGATGGCCGACGCCCGGCGCAACGGCGCCATCATCGTCTACGACTACGAGGGCGTCGCGATCAAGCGCTACAAGCTGATCAACGCCTGGCCCAAGTCGCTGGAGATCGGCACGCTGAAGGCGGGCGACACCTCCGTGCTCACGGAGAAGCTCTCGATCACCTACGAGAGCATGGAAGTCGACTGATGCGGCGCGCGCTGTCCTCCTCGCCCCCCTCGTCGGCGCCGCCCGCGCCCGAGGGCCGGGCGGACGGCGGTGCCGGCTCCTCGCCTCGCGAGAGCCTGCGCACCGAGTTCGCCTTCGAGCTGCCGCGCGGGTACGTGGACGACTCCGGCACCGTGCACCGCTCCGGGGTGATGCGGCTGGCCACCGCCCGCGACGAGCTGGTCCCGCTGCGGGACGACCGGGTACGGGAGAACTCCGCGTATCTGTCGGTGGTCCTGATCGCCCGCGTGGTGAGCAGGATCGGCACGGTCGACGACGTCCACCCGGGGGTCATCGAGGATCTCTTCGCCTCCGACCTGGCCTTCCTCCAGGACTTCTACCGGCGCGTCAACTCCGAGGGACACACCAGGGCCGCCGTCACCTGCCCGTCCTGCCAGGAGAGCTTCGCCGTGGATCTGGCCGGGGGCGGCGGGGGTGGTCGCCCGGGGGAATCGTGACGTACGCGGCCGACCTGCTCTACGAGGAGGTCGCGTACCTCGCCTTCCACTTCCACTGGCCGCTCGATCAGCTGCTCGATCTGGAACACACCGAACGGCTGCGGTACGTGGCGGAGATCGCCCGGCTCACCGGGACTTGAGGAGAGGCAATGAGGGGGGCGAGAGTTCATGGGACTGCTGTCCTGGCTACGGGGTGACCGGGCGACGGGCGGGGACACGTCCGGGAGCGGGGTCGCGGCCCGGAGCGGGGAGATGTCCCGGAGCGCGGCCCCGGCCGACCGGGCCCCGGCGGACGCCGGGACGGCGGGCGCGAGCCGGAACGCCTGGCGTGAACTCCCGCCCTTGCAGCGCACGTTGGGCGCGACGGACCTGATCACGGACCCCTCGGGCTTCGAGGGATCGCTGAGCAGCCGCCAGGACACCGCCCTGTCCACCGCGCCCCTCGGCCACCTGGTCAGCCCCGAGGCCCCCTCCGGGCTGGTGCACGGCCTCGACATCAGCGATACGGGCGGTGCGGACGGTAGGGGCGGTACGGATTCGACGCCGCCGTCCCCGTCCCCGGCCCCGGGCGACCGTACCGTCGCCACCTGGCCCGCTCCCGAGGGTCGTACGTCACCACGGGTACGGCCGAGCGCCGTCCCCCTCCAGCGCAGCGAGTCGGCGCCCGCGCACGCGCACGCTTCCGCGCCCACGTTCCTCTCGGCTGCGTCCGCGCCCGTCGAGCTGCCGGTACGGCAGCTGATGAGCGAGCGCCCCATCGAGCCGTCCCTGCCTCCGGCCGCATCGCCGAAGGCCGGTCCGGTCGGGCCGTCGTCCCCCGCGCGGCGGCCACCGTCCCTCCCCGTACGGGCCGATCCGCCACCACTCCAGCGGTCCGCGCTCGCCCCGGGGCTCGGTGCGCCGCTGGCCGGGCTGCCGCCCACGGCCCAGCGGCAGGTCGCGGCTCGGGCGCCGGGGCCCATGACGGAGACGGCGAGCGGCCCGGACCAAGACCTGGACCTGTACCTGAGCGGGGACGCCGACCCGCACCCTCACCCGGCCTCGGACTCGGCCTCGGACTCGGACTCGGACTCGGACTCGGGATCGGGATCGGGATCGGATCTCGCTCCGCCGGACGCTTCGAGCAACCCGCTGCTGGGCCACACGCCACCCCTCGTGGCACCGACGGACCCGGTGTCCCGGGCGCCGCACGTGCGGCAACTGCCGGAGTACGGACCGCACCCGAGCCCGTCAGCCGACCCTGTCTCCGTGCCCGTGCCCGTGCCCATCCAGCGGCTCGACACCGCGCACCCGCAGGCCCCCCTGACCGCGTCCGGCCCGGTGACGAAGAGGGGGACCGCCCGTTGGGCCATGAGCGGCGCCACCGGGCCGGACGCGGTCAGG
>NZ_QQNA01000176.1 GCF_003346515.1 Streptomyces corynorhini | reverse complement strand
TGACGAAGGACATAGAGGCACCCCCCGCTCCTCCCGCTTCTCCCTCCCTGTCCTTGCTGATTCCTTCCTGATTCCTTCGGTCACGGATCCTGCGCGATCCATTGACCCCGCCTTGTCGTGCGCACGACCATTCCTTCCACTCGTGAGAGATCAGTTTCCGTATCGCGGAATCCGGAGGACTGTCGTGTTCGTACAGCAGCTGGAACCCGTCGCCGACTCGCTCGCGCTCTCCGCCCTCGTCGCGACGCTGCCGCTGGTCACCGTGCTGGTCCTGCTCGGGGCCGTACGGATGAGGGCCCACCTCGCCGGGGTGATCGGGCTGGCCGTCGCCGTACTGGTCGGATGGCTCATCTTCGCGATGCCCTTCGGCCAGACCCTCTCGGCCGGTGCGCAGGGCGTGCTCTTCGGGCTCTTCCCCATCATGTGGATCGTCGTCAACGCCCTGTGGGTCTACCGGATGACGGTCCGCACCCAGCACTTCGACGTCCTGCGGCGCTCCTTCGGGCGGCTCTCCGACGACCCCCGCATTCAGGCCCTGGTCATCGCCTTCTGCTTCGGCGCGCTCCTGGAGGCGCTCGCGGGGTTCGGGGCGCCGGTCGCGATCAGCGCCGTGATGCTGGTGGCGCTCGGCTTCGACCCGGTCAAGGCCGCCGTGGTCGCGCTCGTCGCCAACACCGCGCCGGTCGCCTTCGGCGCGATGGGCACACCGGTCGTGACGCTCGCACAGGTCACCGGCCTGCCCCTGGACACGGTCGCCTCCGTCGTCGGCCGTCAGACACCGCTGCTCGCACTCGTCGTCCCCCTCGTGCTGGTCTGGCTCGTGGACGGCCGCCGAGGGCTGCGCGAGACCTGGTGGCCCGCGCTGGCCTGCGGAATCGCCTTCGCCGTAGCCCAGTTCGCCACCTCCAACTACCTCTCCGCCCAACTCGCCGACATCGCCGCCGCGCTGGCCGGCGCCGCCGCACTCGTCGCCCTGCCCGCCGCCCGCAGGCCGGCGGCCGAGCCCGTACGCGCCTCCGTACTCACCGGCGTACGCAGCGACGACCTCGACCAGGACGACTCGCGCGGTCAAGTGCTGCGTGCCTACGCCCCGTACGCACTGATCGTGGTGATCTTCTCGATCGCGCAGATCCCGCCGGTCAAGGAGGTACTGGCCCGTGCGACGCGCGTCTTCGACTGGCCGTTCCTCGACGTCGCCGACGCGGACGGCAACCGGGTCGGTGCCAACGTCTTCTCCCTGCCGCTCATCGCCACCGGCGGCACCCTCGTCCTGCTCGCCGGTCTGCTCACGGCCGCGGTGCTCGGCGTACGGGCGGCGGACGCGGCCCGGGAGTGGGCGGCTACGGTGCGCGAACTGCGGTACGCGATCCTCACCGTCACCTCCGTACTCGCCCTGGCCTACGTCATGAACCTGTCCGGTCAGGCCGCCACCATCGGCCACTTCGTCGCGGCGGCCGGCGCGGGCCTCGCCTTCCTCTCGCCGATCCTGGGCTGGTTCGGCGTCGCGGTCTCCGGCTCGGACACCTCCGCCAACGCGCTCTTCGGCGCGCTCCAGGTGACGGCCGCGGGCGAGTCCGGCCTGTCGCCGGAACTGCTGGCGGCGGCGAACAGCTCCGGCGGGGTGCTCGGCAAGATGATCTCGCCGCAGAACCTGACGATCGCCTGCGCGGCGGTGGGACTGGCGGGGCGGGAGGGTGACCTGCTGCGCAAGGTGCTGCCGTGGAGCCTGGGGCTGTTGCTGGTGATGTGCCTGATCGTGCTGGGGCAGAGCACCGCGGCGCTGGGCTGGATGCTCCCCTAGGCACTGTCGTCAAAATCCCGCCTGCCCAGCGGCGTCTGGCACGGACGCGCGCGCCGCGTGGCCGGAGTCGTCCGGGTACGTCCCGTACGAGGAGGATCCTCTCGCTACGAGGAGGATGCTCTCGCTACGAGGACGATCCTCCGCTACGAGGACGATCCTCCGCCTTGCGATCCACGGCACCAGGACGCCGCGAGCCCCGCCCGAGGGGCGGACGGCGCTATGCGTCGGACAGGGCCTGGAGCGCCCTGCTCTCGCCGGGCCGGATGGGACGATTGCCGCATCCGCGGGTAGTTTGACGGTTCCGCAGTGAAGCAGCTCAGGAGGGTTGGCCGTGGCCGATTTGGCGCAAATCGTGAAGGCGTACGACGTCCGTGGGCTGTACCCGGACCAGTTGGACGACCGGCTCGCCGAACTGTTCGGCGCGGCCTTCGCGGAGATCACCGAGGCCGAGGCCATCGTCATCGGCCACGACATGCGCGCCTCCTCGCCCGGACTGGCGTCGGCCTTCGCCCGGGGCGCCGTCGCGCGCGGGACCCACGCCACGATCATCGGGCTCTGCTCCACCGACCAGCTGTACTACGCGTCGGGGAACATGAACGTCCCCGGCGCCATGTTCACGGCATCGCACAACCCGGCCCGCTACAACGGCATCAAGATGTGCCGGGCCGGTGCCGCCCCGGTGGGCCAGGACACCGGACTGGCGCAGATCCGCGCCCTGGTCGAGCGGTGGCTGACCGAGGGCGCCCCGCCCGCGGTCACCCGGCCAGGAACCCTCACCCAGCGCGACACCTTGAACGACTACGCCGCGTATCTGCTGTCCCTCGTCGACCTCTCCGCGATCCGCCCGCTCAAGGTCGTCGTCGACGCGGGCAACGGGATGGGCGGACACACCGTCCCGACCGTCCTCGGCGGACTTCCCCTCGACGTCGTGCCGATGTACTTCGAGCTGGACGGCACCTTCCCCAACCACGAGGCCAACCCCCTCGACCCGAAGAACATCGTCGACCTGCGGGCCCGCGTCCTCGCCGAAGGCGCCGACCTCGGTCTCGCCTTCGACGGGGACGCCGACCGCTGTTTCGTCGTGGACGAGCGAGGCGAGGGCGTCTCCCCGTCCGCGATCACCGCGCTGGTCGCGGCGCGCGAACTGGCCGAGCACCCCGGCGGCACGATCATCCACAACCTCATCACGTCGTGGTCCGTCCCCGAAGTCGTCAAGGAACACGGCGGTACGCCCGTACGCACCCGGGTCGGCCACTCCTTCATCAAGCAGGAAATGGCCGCCACCGGCGCGGTCTTCGGGGGCGAGCACTCCGCCCACTACTACTTCCGCGAGTTCTGGAACGCGGACACCGGCATGCTCGCCGCCCTCCACGTCCTGTCCGCGCTCGGCACCCAGCCAGGCCCGCTCTCGGAGCTGGTCTCCTCCTACGACCGCTACGCGGGATCCGGCGAGATCAACTCCACCGTCGACGACCAGACCGCCCGCACGGCGGCCGTCCGCGCGGCGTTCGCGGCCCGCGAGAACGTCACCTTCGACGAACTCGACGGACTGACCGTGGCGTCCACCGACTGGTGGTTCAACCTCCGCCCCTCCAACACGGAGCCGCTGCTGCGACTGAACGTGGAGGCGCGGGACGAGGCGACGATGGCGCGGATCAGGGACGAGGCGCTGACGCTGATCCGCGGCTAGGGCGTGTTTCGAAAGTCCCGCCTGGCCGACGACGCCTGGCACGTACGCTCGCCGCGTTGTCGGAGTCATCCAAGTACGTCCAGTACGAGGACGATCCTCCGCCTTGCGATCGCACGCACCAGACGCCGTCGGCCCCGCCCTTCGGGCGGACGGCGCTACTTTCGAAACACGCCCTAGCGGCGCTTGCGCGGGGCGGGGTGCGTTGTCGGTTCGCGCCGGTTCTCGTGTGCGGGGGGTGGTCGCCTGGGGTACATCCGGGGCGGCACGATCTACGGCGCGCACGCCCGTCTGCGCATGACCGCGCCGTACGCGCCGTACATCATGCCGTCCGGGCACGTGCCTCCGCAGGCCCCGGCCCCCCGCACCCCGACGAACCGACCCGCACCACCCCGCACTCGGCGCCCACCACCCGCACCCGCGCCCACCACCTAGCACCGCGCCCACCGCCTCCGTCCACCACGTCCGCCCACCACCTAGCCGGACGGCGCCTCCCGCCCGACGGCGCCCCGCGCCGAGCGCGGGCCACCGGCGGTACCCTGACGTGGCCCGATCCACCCGTTCGAAGGGACACCCCTCATGCCGCTCGAAGCCGGTCTCCTGGAGATCCTGGCCTGCCCGGCCTGTCACGCCCCGCTCAGCGACCGCACCGCGGCCGAAACCCCCGAGCTGGTCTGCACGGGCGAGGACTGCGGCCTGGCCTACCCCGTACGGGACGACATCCCCGTACTGCTCGTGGACGAGGCCCGCCGCCCCGCGTAACACGACGGTCCGACCCGGCCCAACGGAGGTTGAACCCCATGCTCGACGAGTCGCTGCTCGACGCTCCCGACGAGCTGACCCGCGCCGACCGCCTCGGTCTGCTGCGCGGCGCCGCCGAGGCGGGAGCGCGGGTGCGCACGGCGCTGCGGAACTCCGCCGAGGCGGGCGTCACCGGGCTGAGCCCCGAGGGCCGCCCCCGCGCCGTACTCATCGCGGGCTCCGGCGCCGCCGCGACCGGCACCGCGGACGTGATCACCGCGCTCGCCGGGGCCAGCGCGCCGGTCACCCGGCTGCATCCCACGGGCGTCGCCCCCGCCGCCGGGGCACTGCGCTGGGCGCTGCCCGGCTGGGCCGGACCCGTGGATCTGCTGCTGATCGTCACCACCGAGGGCACCGAACCCGGCCTGTCCCTCCTCGCCGAACAGGCCTACCGCCGCGGCTGCACCGTCGTCGCCGTGGCACCGGGCGAGTCGCCGCTGAGCGAGTCGCTGGGCGGCTCGCGCGGCCTGCTCGTCCCCATGGCGACGGCGCCGTACGAGCAGTACGAACACGGCGACGCCGACGCGGGCGCCGCCGCGCCCGGCTCCCTCTGGGCGCTTCTCGTACCGCTCCTCGCGCTCCTCGACCGCGCCGGCCTGCTCACCGCGCCGACGGAGACGCTCCAGCTCGTCGCCGACCGGCTGGACAGCGTCGCGGAGCGCTGCGGCCCGGCCGTCGCGACCTACAGCAACCCGGCCAAGACGCTCGCCGCCGAACTCGCCGACAGCCTTCCGCTGATCTGGACGGAAGGGACGGCCGCGGCCCCGGCCGGGCGCAGGTTCGCCGCCGTACTGGCCGAGCTGACCGGCCGGCCCGCGCTCGCCGCCGAACTGCCCGAGGCGATCCCGTCGCACGAGGCCCTGCTCGCGGGCGACTTGACGGGCGGCGCGGGCGGCGCGGGCGGCGAGGACGACTTCTTCCGCGACCGGGTCAACGAGAGCCAGGCGCTGCGGGCCCGGGTCGTCCTGCTCAGGGACCGCCCGGTGGGCGGACTGACCGCCGCGCCCGCCGCCCGCGAACTCGCGCTGGGGAACGACACGGCGATCAGCGAACTGGAGCCGGAGGAGGGCAGCGAGCTGGAAGCGCTCGCCGAGCTGATCGCGGTCACCGACTTCGCCACGGTCTATCTGGCGCTCGCGGGCACCTCCGCCTGACGCGCACCACCACGCCACCTCACCCCGTACAAGGAAGCTCACCCATGGACCGCCTCTCCAACACCGTGCGCCCCTACGCGTGGGGATCCACGACAGCCATTCCGGAGCTTCTCGGCGAGACCCCCACGGGGGAGCCGCAGGCCGAGATGTGGATGGGCGCCCACCCGGGCGCGCCGTCGCGCCTCGACCGGGGCAGCGGCGTGGTAACCGGCGACGGCGACGGCGACGGGGGCAATGACGGCCACGGCGGACACGGCGGCCACGGCGGCCACGGTGACCACGGCGGTCACGGCGGCCACGGCGAGCAGGCCCTCTCCGACCTCGTCGACGCCGACCCCGAGGCGGAGCTGGGCGCGGCCACCGTGGCGAAGTTCGGCCCCAGGCTCCCGTTCCTCCTCAAGATCCTCGCGGCCGGCTCCCCGCTCTCCCTCCAGGTCCACCCCGACCTGGCCCAGGCGAAGGCGGGTTACGCCGACGAGGAGAGCCGGGGCGTGCCCATCGACGCGCCCCACCGCAACTACAAGGACGCCAACCACAAGCCCGAACTGATCTGCGCGCTCACCCCCTTCGACGGCCTGTGCGGCTTCCGCACACCCGAAGCCGCCGCGGACCTGCTCGCGAGGCTGGACGTCGACGCGCTCAAGCCCTACGTCGACCTGCTGCGCGCCCACCCCGAAGAGGCCGCGCTGCGCGAGGTGCTGACCGCCGTCCTGGCCGCCGACCCGGTGGAGATGGCCGCGACGGTCACCGAGACCGCCGCCGCGGCGGAACGTCTCGGCGGCGACCACGCGCCGTACGCGTCGATCGCGCGGCACTACCCCGGCGACCCCGGCGTCATCGCGGCCATGCTGCTCAACTACGTACAGCTCCAGCCCGGCGAGGCACTCTTCCTCGGCGCCGGTGTCCCGCACGCGTATCTCAACGGCCTCGGCGTCGAGATCATGGCCAACTCGGACAACGTGCTGCGCTGCGGCCTCACCCCCAAACACGTCGACGTACCGGAACTGCTGCGCGTCGTACGCTTCGAGGCGACCGAGCCGGGCGTGCTGCGCCCGGAGGCGTCCGCCTCGGGCGAGGAGCTGTACGACACGCCCATCGACGAGTTCAGGCTCTCCCGCTACACCCTGGCGCCGGGCGGCGCCCCGCGTGACCTGACGGTCGACGCACCGCAGATCCTGCTCTGCACGGCGGGCGCGCCCCACGCGAACGACATCGCGCTGACGCCGGGCGGCTCGGTCTTCGTACCGGCGGGAGAAAAGACCGAACTGTCCGGTACGGGAACCGTTTTCCGCGCCACAGTGGTGGTCTGAGCCGCGGTCCGAGATCACGGCGTCACCCACTGCTGCAACAATGTCCCGCCGTACGGCGGCGCCAGGGCCGCTGACCACGGAAGGGACACCCACGCACCCATGAGCGCGTCCGGCGGAACCAAGGCGATCGTGGCGGCGCTCGGCGCCAACCTCGCGATCGCGGTAGCCAAGTTCGTTGCGTTCGCCTTCAGCGGCTCGTCGTCGATGCTCGCGGAGGGCGTGCACTCCCTCGCGGACTCCGGCAACCAGGGACTGCTGCTTCTCGGCGGCAAGAAGGCCAAGCGCGAGGCCACCCCCGAACACCCCTTCGGCTACGGCCGCGAGCGCTACATCTACGCCTTCCTGGTCTCCATCGTGCTGTTCTCCGTCGGTGGCATGTTCGCCATCTACGAGGGCTACGAGAAGATCAAGCACCCGCACGCGATCGAGTCCTGGTACTGGCCGGTCGGGGTACTCGTCTTCGCGATCATCGCGGAGTCCGTCTCGTTCCGTACCGCCATCAAGGAATCCAACGTCACGCGGGGCACGCAGTCCTGGAAGGAGTTCATCCGCCGGGCCAAGGCCCCCGAGCTGCCCGTCGTGCTGCTGGAGGACTTCGGCGCGCTGATCGGTCTCGTTCTCGCCCTCGGCGGTGTCGGAATCGCCGTCGCCACCGGCAACGGAGTCTGGGACGGCATCGGCACGCTCTGCATCGGTCTCCTCCTCATCGTCATCGCGCTCGTACTCGCCGCCGAGACGAAGTCCCTGCTCCTCGGCGAGTCCGCGGGCGCCGAGGACGTGAAGAAGATCAAGGCGGCGGTCGTCGACGGCGAGGTCGTCACGGGCATCATCCACATGCGCACGCTCCACCTCGGCCCGGAGGAGCTGCTGGTCGCGGCCAAGATCGCGGTGGAGCACGACGACACGGCCGCGGAGGTCGCCGAGGCGATCAACGCGGCCGAGGCCCGTATCCGCGAGGCCGTGCCGATCGCCCGGGTGATCTATCTGGAGCCGGACATCTACAGCGCGTCGGCCGCGGCGGCCGGTACCAACCCGGCCAAGGACTGACCACTTACCCATTCGGCTGTGGCCCGATGGGCCTGTCGGTGTAGATTCGGTGCCAGAGCCAGACGTCGCTGCTGATGGCGGTCGGGCGGCCCGCGTGCGGACCGGCCGAGGGAGAGAGGGCCTCCGACGGACTGCGCCGCGAGCGCTCGGGCATTCGTATGCCCACCGCCGCAGAGCCAGCCGTACGTATTCACCCTCGACCCCCTTCACGAGGAGCAGCTCGCTATGACGACTGTCGCCAACCGACAGGACTTCAAGGTCGCCGACCTCTCGCTCGCCGAGTTCGGCCGCAAGGAGATCACTCTCGCCGAGCACGAGATGCCCGGCCTGATGTCGATCCGCAAGGAGTACGCCGCGGCCCAGCCGCTGGCCGGCGCCCGTGTCACCGGCTCCCTGCACATGACGGTGCAGACCGCCGTCCTCATCGAGACCCTGGTCGCCCTCGGCGCCGATGTGCGCTGGGCGTCCTGCAACATCTTCTCCACCCAGGACCACGCCGCCGCCGCCATCGCGGTCGGCCCGAATGGCACTCCGGACGCCCCCGCCGGCGTCCCGGTCTTCGCCTGGAAGGGCGAGTCCCTGGAGGAGTACTGGTGGTGCACGGAGCAGGCCCTGACCTGGCCCAACAGCCCCACCGGCGGCCCGAACATGATCCTGGACGACGGCGGTGACGCCACCCTCCTGGTCCACAAGGGCGTCGAGTTCGAGAAGGCCGGCGCGGCCCCGGACCCGGCCACCGCGGACAGCGAGGAGTACAGCTACATCCTCCGCCTGCTGAACCGCACCCTCTCCGAGAACCCGCAGAAGTGGACGCGTCTCGCGTCCGAGATCCGCGGTGTCACGGAGGAGACCACGACCGGTGTCCACCGTCTGTACGAGATGCAGCGTGATGGCGTCCTCCTTTTCCCGGCGATCAACGTCAACGACGCGGTCACCAAGTCCAAGTTCGACAACAAGTACGGCTGCCGCCACTCCCTGATCGACGGCATCAACCGCGCCACCGACGTCCTGATCGGCGGCAAGGTCGCGGTCGTCTGCGGCTACGGCGACGTGGGCAAGGGCTGCGCCGAGTCCCTGCGCGGCCAGGGCGCCCGCGTGATCATCACGGAGATCGACCCGATCTGCGCGCTCCAGGCGGCGATGGACGGCTACCAGGTCGCGACGCTGGACGATGTCGTCGGTATCGCCGACATCTTCGTGACCACCACGGGCAACAAGGACATCATCATGGCGAGCGACATGGCCAAGATGAAGCACCAGGCGATCGTCGGGAACATCGGCCACTTCGACAACGAGATCGACATGGCCGGCCTCGCGAAGATCGACGGCATCGTCAAGGACGAGGTCAAGCCCCAGGTCCACACCTGGACCTTCCCGGACGGCAAGACCCTGATCGTCCTGTCGGAGGGCCGCCTGCTCAACCTGGGCAACGCGACCGGCCACCCCTCCTTCGTGATGTCCAACTCCTTCGCGGACCAGACGCTGGCCCAGATCGAGCTGTTCACCAAGCAGGAGGAGTACCCGACCGACGTCTACGTGCTGCCCAAGCACCTGGACGAGAAGGTTGCCCGCCTCCACCTGGACGCCCTCGGCGTCAGGCTCACGACGCTCCGCCCGGAGCAGGCCGCGTACATCGGCGTCGAGGTCGAAGGCCCGTACAAGCCCGACCACTACCGCTACTGATCCAAGAGGCCATCGCCTCTCGGTAACCGCGCCGGAGAACAGGCCCCCGCACCCCCGTGGCGGGGGCCTGTTCCGTCGGCGGCGGCGCGGACAGGCCGCCAGGCCGGACGCGCCGGTGGATCGGACGCGCCAGTGATCAGCCGCCGAAGACCCGAAGGACCCGAAAGCCGCCATGCCCCGAGGCCGTTATTCGCTTCACGATCCGCACGATCACACCCCCCTCGGTGACGAACACTTCCATTGCGCCCCAGGCCCCTCCGGCTGGCGCTACGTCTCCCAGATCACGACTCCCTCCGGCGACCACGCGGGCTCCGTCGATCTGGCCCTCGACGAACTCGGCCGCCCCATCCGTCTGCAACTCCACGCCGCGAGCTGGGAGATCCGTGGCGCCGCGCTCGACGGCGTCACCTGGGTCCGTACCGACCCCACCGGCGTCCATGCCACAGAAGGCAATGTGCGCGCCCACGCCTTCACCGGCACTTCCCCCGCCTTCCTCGTCGCGACCGCCCGACTTCTGCGCCTCACCCCCGATTCCCCCGCGACGCGCGTACGCCTCGTGGCTTTCACGCACCCCGTACTCGCCCCCAGGACCGTGGATCAGTCCTGGGCACTGGTGAACAGTGAAGCGCACGCCACTGACAATGGCCCGCTGACCGTGGACGAGTACCAGGTCAACGCCCTGGACACCGGGGAGCAGCACACGGTGCACCTCGCCGGGGACGTGGTGCTCTCGGCGCCTGGCATCGAGCTGGAAGACCTCGAATCCCCGCCGTCGACCCTGCCGTGACCGGCCGGGCCCGAGCGGCGCCGCACCACTACGCGGGCGGGACGAACCCGGTGGCAGGCGGCGAGGGCGGGGCGGCCGGGGGAAGAGCGGAGGAAGAGGCGGAGGGGAGAACCACCGGGGGAGCGGCGGGGCCGGCCGGGCCCACGGGAGCTGCGGGCCCCGGTACGAAAGCCGACTGCACCGCGGCGGACCCCGGCACCGCGGCGGACCCCGGCACCGCGGCGGACCCCGGAGCCGCAGCGGACGCGGGAGCCGCGGCGAGGCCGAACGCCCGCCGCGCGTCCCTCGCCTGCCGCTCGTTGAGCACCGCCGCCAGATAGGCCCCCGCAGGCACCTCCCGCGGCACAGGAGCCCCTGTACGCGCCGCCAGGTCCGCGGCGAGCCGCTCGGCCATCGACTGGCCGACCGAGGCGTCGAGCTGCCTCATCCGCGTGAGGTACTGGCGTACGGCGAGCCACAGATCATCCGGCACGGCGGACAGATCCAGTTGCGCGAACCTGCCCACGAGCCACGGCGGAGGCGGCGGGACCGTGGCCAACTGCGCCGCCGGCACCCGCTCCCGTACCACCAGCGTCCCCGCGAAGACATCCCCGATCCGTCGGCCGCGGGCCGACACCAGCGACGCGACGCACGCGATGACGCCGAGCGACATCAGCAGTTCGACCACGCCCATCGCTCCCCGCACGAGCGCGTGCCGGAACCGTATGGGCCCGCCGTCGTCCCGTACGACCCGCAGACCAACGGCCATCTTCCCCAGCGAGCGACCGTGGCTCAGCGTCTCCACCGCGATCGGCCCGCCCACCAGAACCAACAGGAACGACGCGATGGACAGAGCCGCCACCGCCGCGTCGTCCAGCGCCCCCGTCGAGACCGCGATCCCGATCGACACCAGCAGATAGACGGTCCAGACGACCACGAGATCGATCACCAGGGCCAGCGCCCGGCTCGGCAGCTTCGCAGGGCGGAGCCCCAGTACGACCGCGTCGCCCGTCACAAGCTCATCCACCGGTGCCCACCCTTCGCCGACCTTCCCCGCCCATGAACACCTCAGTCTGCCAAGCTGGCTGCCAGCGCGCCGCGGCAGTGCAGTTGTGCGGCGGTACGGACCGAACGTACCCAGTGCCTGGAGCAGCAGCCGACCATGGATCTCGATGTCTTCGTGACAGCCCACCGCGCCGAGTGGGACCGCCTGGACCATCTGCTGCGCCGGGGCCGCCGTCTCACCGGCGCCGAGGCGGACGAACTCGTCGCCCTTTACCAGCGCACCGCGACGCATCTCTCCTTGATCCAGTCCAGTGCTCCCGACCCCATGCTCATCGCCCGCCTCACCCAGCTGGTGGCCCGCGCTCGCGCCACCGTCACCGGCGCGCGCCGCGCCGGCTGGCGGGACGCGGCGCGATTCCTCACGGAGGGCTTCCCCGCGGCCGTGTACCGCTCGCGACGCTGGTGGATACCGACGGCGCTTCTCTCCACCGCGCTGGCCGTGGTGATCGGCTGGTGGATCAGCGCGCACCCCGAGGTCCAGTCGGCGATCGCCGCCCCTGAGGAGCTGCGCCAGATGACCCGCCCGGGTGGGGAGTACGAGACGTACTACTCAAGCCACCCGGCGGCGTCCTTCGCGGCCCAGGTCTGGACGAACAACGCCCAGGCCGCAGCCATGTGCCTCGTCCTGGGTGCCTTCCTCTGCGTACCGGTGATCTGGATCCTGTTCCTCAATATGCTCAACCTCGGTGTGGGTATCGGTCTGATGTCCGCGGCGGGCCGGCTCGACACCTTCCTCGGCCTGATCCTTCCCCACGGCCTGCTCGAACTGACGGCGGTCTTCGTCGCGGCGGGTACGGGCCTGCGCCTCGGTTGGACACTGATCGACCCTGGCCCGCACAGCCGCCGTACGGCTCTTGCCCAGCAGGGACGCGCCGCACTGGGGATGGCCCTAGGTCTGGCCCTCGTCCTGTTCGTCTCGGGCCTGATCGAAGGCTTCGTCACCCCGTCCGGCCTGCCCACCTGGGCGAGGATCGCGATAGGCATCGGCGCCGAACTGGCTTTCCTCGCATACGTCTACATCCTCGGTGGCCGAGCGGCCCGCGCCGGCGAGACCGGTGACGTGGAGACCACTGACCGGAGTGCCGAGCTTCCCGTGGCGGCCTGATGTGCGCTCGGCGTCCGGGACCTGTTAGTCTCCTCTTCGCCCCACAAAATCCGTTGACACGGCTGGCGTGGGGAGGTAGATTTGAACGGTTGCCTCGGAGTTGGACAAGAACCGAGTGCGGAAGTTAATCTCTATGTGACTCCCGGTGGAATCGAATTTCCTGCCGGAGTCTTTCGATTCGACTATCGACACCTCGCAGCCGGTCAATCGGCTCGAATGGTTTCTGATAAAGTCGGGTCCGTCGAAAGGCAAAAGGCCAATCCAAAGGCCATCAGAATCTTGAGGCAGAACACGCCGAATGAGTCTGGTAGAGTCGGAACCGCCGGAAAGGGAAACGCGAAAGCGTGGAATCTGGAAAGCGAAACCCCGCTCCGGCGGGGAATCGGACACGAAAGAGTCTGATAGAGTCGGAAACGCAAGACGGAAACAAAACAAAGAAACACCGAAGGGAAGCGCCCGGAGGAAAGCCCCAGAAAATGTTCTGTGGGTGAGTACAAAGGA
>NZ_QQNA01000175.1 GCF_003346515.1 Streptomyces corynorhini | reverse complement strand
GGGCGCGAGTCCCAGGGCGCGAAGTAAGTCTGCGTGAACCGTTGACGCGCCAGCGCTTCGACTCTAGTTTCCCGTTCGCGGTGACGAGCGTGGTTCGTCATACCGAACGGGACTGCCGGGACTGGGATCCGGCCCGCGCCGCCCCCGCGCGTACCCCCCCACATCACAAGGAGAACCGCGTGAGCCGCATCTCCAGAACCTTCCGAACCGCCCGCCCCTCCCGCAGCACTCCCCACACCGCCTACCCCCCTCGCGCGCGCCGCACTTCCCGCCGCGCCGCGCTCCTCGCCCTCCCCGCCGCCCTGCTCCTCGCCCTCGTACCGAGCAGCGCCTCGGCCTACCCCAACCCCGGCCGGGTCACCGGCGACATCGTCGTCCACGACCCGACGATGATCCGCACCTCGTCCGGGCAGTACCTGCTCTACTCCACCGGCGACGGGCTCCAGGCCCGTACGTCCACCGACCGGATCGCCTTCAGCCGCGCCGGATCCGCCTTCACCACCCCGCCGAGCTGGTGGTCCGCCTACTCACCGGCCAAGGACCCCTGGGCGCCGGACATCTCGTACCACGGCGGCAAGTACCTGATGTACTACGCCGTCTCGACCTTCGGCTCCGCCACCTCGGCCATCGGACTCGCCGGTTCGGCCACCGGACAGCCCGGCAGCTGGTCCGACTACGGGACCGTCTACACGTCCAGCTCGGGCAGCGACTACAACGCCATCGACCCCAACCTCCTCGTCGACGACGACGGCACGTGGTGGCTGGCCTTCGGCTCCTGGTGGACCGGGATCAAGATGATCCGGATCGATCCGTCGACCGGCAAACAGTACGGCGGCGACACCACCCGCTACAGCCTCGCCTCCCGCCCCACGGGAACCAAGGCCGTCGAGGGACCCGCCGTCGTCAAACGGAACGGCTACTACTACCTGTTCGCCTCGTACGACACGTGCTGCGCCGGAACCAGCTCCACGTACAAGATCAAAGTGGGCCGCGCCGCCAGCCGCACCGGGCCCTACGTCGACAAGAACGGCGTGAACATGATGAACAACGGCGGCTCGCTCGTGCTGGAGAGCCATGACCGCTACCTCGGCCCCGGCGGCCAGTCCGTCCTGCCGGACAGCGACGGCGACCTGCTCGTCTACCACTACTACGACGGCCAGGACAACGGCACGCCCAAGCTCGGCGTCAATCTGCTGAGCTGGTCCGGCGGCTGGCCCACGGCGTACTGACGGGGGCCGGGACATGTCACGCACCGAGCGTCAGCCCGCCCTCCTCATCGCCGTCCTCCTCGTCGTGCTCGCCGGTCTCGTCGCGGCCGTCGCGCCGACGGCCGGGGCCGCCGAGGGCCGGCCGTACACCAACCCCGTCAAGGACCGGAAGGGCGCCGACCCCTGGATCGAGTTCTACGACGGCGACTACTACCTGATCACCACCTCCTGGACCTCCGAACTCACCATGCGCAAGTCGCCCACCCTGGCCGGGCTCGCCACCGCGCCCAGCGTCCAGGTCTGGTCGGACTCCACCTCGTCGCGCTGCTGCAACATGGGGGCCCCCGAGATCCACTTCCGCGACGGGCGCTGGTACCTCTACTACGTGGCCGGGCAGGGCATCGCCGACTACAACCCCACCCAGCGCGTCCACGTCCTGGAGAGCGCGGGCTCCGACCCCATGGGCCCGTACACCTACCGCAACCAGCTCGGCGCCACCCGGATACTCGACGCCGGTCTGCTCACCCTCAACGGCTCGCTGTACCTGCTGGGCAGCGCGAGCGGCGGCGGTACGCGGAACCTCGTCATCGCCCCCATGTCCAACCCGTACACCCTCAGCGGCGGCTTCTCGACGATCTCCACCCCGACCTACGGCTGGGAGCGATCGGGCGGCACCGTCAACGAGGCCCCCGAAGTGATCCAGCACGCCGGGAAGACCTTCGTCGTCTACTCGGCGAGCGGCTGCTGGACCCCCGACCACAGACTCGGCCGGCTCACCTTCACCGGCACCGACCCGCTGAGCGCCTCCTCCTGGACGAAGAAGTCCACCCCGGTCTTCGGCCGCTCCGACGCGGCCGGGGTCTACGGCCCGGGGCACAACGGATTCTTCACCTCGCCCGACGGAACGGAGAACTGGATCGTCTACCACGCCAACAACTCCGCGAGCGGCGGCTGCGACAACGGCCGCACCACCCGCGCCCAGAAGTTCACCTGGAACGCGGACGGCACCCCGGACCTCGGCACCCCGCTCGCCCTCGGCACCACCCGCCCCGGACCCTCGGGCGAGAGCGCGGCCACCCCCACCGGCTACACCCTGGTCAACCGCGACAGCGGCAAATGCCTTGAGGTGGAAGGCGGCTCGGCGGCGGACGGCGCCCACGTCATCCAGTGGAGCTGCGACGGCGGCACCAACCAGCGCTGGCGCGTCGAGGACCTCGGCAACGACACCAGCAGGCTCGTCAACGCCGCCAGCGGCAAGGTCCTCGACACGGCGGACTGCTCCGTCGTCGACGGCGCGGAGCTGCGCCAGTCGTCCTGGCTGAACAACCTCTGCCAGGCGTACCGGTTCGTCGTCACCGACCGGGGCGGCTGGATACGGCTCGTCAACGCCCGCAGCGGCAAGGTCGCGGACGTCGAGAACTGCTCGACCGCCGACGGCGCCGACGTACGGCAGTGGTCCTGGCTCGGCAACGCCTGCCAGCAGTGGCAGTTGAGACCGGTGTGAGCGCGCGGCGGGCGCCGGGGTCCGCCGCGCGGGCGGCCCCCGGCGCCCCTGCCCGTCGGGCTGTCCGGCTGTACGGGCGGCCCGCCGGGGGTGGGCGAGGGGCGAGGGGGAGAGGGGGAGAGGCGGTGAAGCCGGGGGCGTTGTCGTACCCCGCCGATAGGCTGCCTCCATGCATGACCTCGGTGCCGGATTCGGCTATCTGATCAAGGGCCAGCGATGGGCCGGCCGCCACGGCCGCCGGTTCGGCTTCGGGCTGCTGCCCGGCCTGATCACGCTGGTGCTGTACGCGGGCGCGCTCGTCGGCCTGGGCTACGGCGCGGACGACCTGGCGGCCTGGGCCACGCCGTTCGCCGACGGCTGGGCCTCGCCCTGGCTCGGGCTGTTCAGGGGCTTCCTGACCGTGCTCGTCTTCGCGCTCGGTCTCTTCCTCGCGGTCATCACCTTCACGGCCGTGACCCTGCTGATAGGCCAGCCGTTCTACGAGTCGCTCTCGGAGGACGTCGATCGCGAGGAGGGCGGCGAGGTCCCCGAGTCCGCGCTGTCGTTCTGGCGCGGGCTGTGGGTGTCCGCCCGTGACAGCGTGCGGATCCTGGTGCGGGTCGCGCTCTACGGGGTGCTGCTCTTCGCGCTCGGGTTCGTCCCGGTCCTCGGGCAGACCGTGATCCCCGTGCTCGCCTTCTGCGTCTCCGGCTTCTTCCTGGCGGAGGAGGTGACGTCGGTGGCGCTGGGGCGCCGGGACGTCCAGCTCAAGGAGCGCCTCGTCCTGCTGCGGGGCCGCCGGATGCTCGCCCTCGGCTTCGGCGTCCCGCTCGCGCTCGCCTTCCTCGTCCCGTTCGTCGCGGTCTTCCTGATGCCCGGCGCGGTCGCGGGAGCGACGCTGCTGGTGCGTGAGCTGACGGCGCCGCCGGCGGGCGATGAGGAGCCGGCGGCGCGTCGGCCGGACGCGACGATATCGCTGAACAAATAGCGCCGGGGACCGTCAGGACTGCTCGGCCGCCACCCGGATGATGGCGCGCAACTGCGCGATGATGTCGAGCCGGTTCCGCACGAACTGCGGATCGGTCACCGTGCCCGTCGCCGGATTGGTGTTGCCCGCCCCGAACTGGAGCACCGGCGTGTGCACATGGCCGCCCGGGATGTCCAGGCCGAGCCGGTCGCGCAGCAGGGTCGCCCGGTAGGCGATCTCGTTGGACAGATAGTCCCCGCCGCCCCCGGCGCGGGCCGCCGACCCGGGCGTCGGTCCGCCCGGCCGTACGACCGAGGCGCTCCCGCCCGCCGGGATCTCGGTGACCGACGTGTTGTCGTACACCGGGAAGCGGCCCGTGTCCGCCGTCGCGATCGCGCGGTACGGCAGGCTCGTCGTCGTCCACTGCGGCTGCGACGCCGGGTCGCTCACCGGTACGAGGCCGGTCTCCGACACGTTCTCGTTGTCCCCGAACCCGCCGCGCCAGGCGCCGTTGAACCGCTCCACGTCGATCCGGCCGACCCGGCCCTGGCTGACCGTGGCGAACAGATCGGCCTCGGCCAGCGGGCGCCGCAGGGCCTTCTCCACCGTGCCGTCGGCGAAGTCCTGCCAGCGCACGGGGAAGACCGCCGTCTCGATCCGGGCGGGCCCCTCGGCGGTCTCGACGACGGTCCCGTCCAGCGCCAGCGCGGTCGCCCCCGACGGATTGCTGATGCGGATGTCGGTGTCGAGGGTGAACGGGTCGAAGCCCGTCACGACGATCCGCTTGACGGCCTCGGCGGACGTGCCGCCGCGCGGGGACTTCCCGTCCTGCGGGGACTTCCCGTCCTGCGGGGACTTGGCGGACCTGCCGCTCTTGGCCGCGAACGTCATGGAGTCCTGACCGCGTGACGACCGCTCCAGCTTCCCCAGCAGCCGGGCGCGCGCCGCCTCGGACACCTTGAACTCCGGCTGCCAGGAACGCAGTTCACGGGTCATCGCGAGACGCGCCCAGTACAGCGGACGGTCGTCGTCCCGGCTCAGATCGCCTCCGGCGGGCCCACGCCCCTGCGCCCGGTCCACCGCGCGCTTCCACAGCGCGGCGCCGTGCCGTACGACGGTCCGCTCGGCGGCGGCCCGCGTCCGCGCGTCGCCCAGCGACCGTACGAACGCCGGTGCCACGTCGTCGAAGCCGGAGCGTTCCAGGATCTCTCGCGGCACGGCACGGTCGAGGCGCTGCTCCTCGACCGTGAACGCGGCAGCCGGGGCGACGGGTTGAGCCACGGGTTGAGCCACGGGTTGAGCGACCGGCCGGGCACCGGCCGGTGACGGCACGGCGAGGGTGAGGGCGCTGGCGGCGAGGAGGAGGAGTGCGAGCCGCTCGGGCCGAGGCCGTATCCGGCTCTGCTGGGTGCGCGGGGCGAGTCTCATGGGGGGTTCCCTTCCGTCGGGTGGCGGAAGTATCGCCTCCGGAGCCGTCGGATGACCATGGTGCCGGGCGACCGGCGTGTCTCCGAGGCGCGAGGAGCCACCAGGCGGGGCCCGTCGGGCGGAGGCCCGTCGGCCCCGTCAGCCTCGATGCCTGTCGGCCCCGGTGTCCGTCAGCCTCGATGCCTGTCGGCCCCGGTGTCCGTCAGCCTCGATGCCTGTCGGCCCCGGTGTCCGTCAGCCCCGATGCCCGTGGGCCCCGATGTCCGTCAGGCCGAAGGGCCCTGGCCTCCCGCCCGCAGGAGCGTCAGGAAGTCCCGGAACGTCTTCGCCATGTCCACCGACTCCGGATCCAGCAGCCACTGGTACTGCAGCCCGTCCATCACCGCCGTCAGCAGCGGCGCCGCCTGCTCCGGGGTGATCCCGCCCGGCAGGCGGTCGCCGAACTCGTCGCGCAGGACCTCCGCCATGTCGTCGCGGACCTGCGCGTAGCGCTGCGTGAAGAACTCCCGGGCCGGATGGGACTCCGTGACGCTCTCGCCCAGCAGCGCCGAGAACGTCTGCACGATCCCAGGGCGCATCGCGTTGTACTCCACCAGCGAGGCCAGCAGCTCCAGCCGCCACCCCTTGCGCCCCTCGCCGCTGCCGCCCGTGTCCCACTGGTCGCGGTCCTCCAGGACGGCGACGAGCAGTGCCTCCTTGGACGGGAAGTAGTGCAGCAGCCCCTGCTGGGTCAGCCCGACCCGCTCGGCCACCGCGCCCAGGGTCGCGCCCCGGTAGCCGCGTTCCGCGATGACTTCGAGGGCGGCGCGGAGTATCTCCGCGCGCCGCTCCTCGCTCCTGGCTCGCCCCATCGGAGCCGCTCCCTTCTCCGCGTCCGCGCTTCTCCGCGTCCACGTCCACGTCCACGTTCTAGAATAACGAAAGGGTCACGAACCCTACCGGTGTACAGGTTCGAGGCCCACCATGTAACCACTCACCGCTCCGACGAGGAGGTACGGACATGGCCGCACCCATCACCCGGGCCGACCGGGCGACCCAGGAGGACCGGGCGCGCGAAGAGGCCGTCGAGACGGCCCTCGGCAAGCTCGACCTGGAGGCCAAGGCCAGGCTCCTGGCCGGACAGGACATGTGGTCCCTGCCCGCGCTCCCCGGCATCGGCCTGGCCTCGCTGGTCATGTCCGACGGCCCCATCGGCGTCAGGGGGGTGCGCTGGACCGCCGACGACCCGTCGGTCGCCCTCCCGTCCCCGACCGCCCTCGCCGCCACCTGGGACCCGGAGCTGGCCCGCCGCGCGGGCAGGCTGCTCGCGCAGGAGGCCCGCCGCAAGGGCGTCCACGTACTCCTCGCGCCCACCGTCAACCTGCACCGCTCGCCGCTGGGCGGGCGGCACTTCGAGACGTACAGCGAGGACCCGTACCTCACCGGCGAGATCGGCACCGGCTACGTGCTCGGCGTCCAGGACGGCGGAGTCGGTACGACGGTCAAGCACTTCGTCGCCAACGACGCCGAGACCGACCGCTTCACCGTCGACAACATCGTCGCCCCGCGCCCGCTGCGCGAGCTGTACCTCGCGCCCTTCGAGGCGATCGTGGCCAACGCCCACCCCTGGGGCATCATGGCCGCGTACAACCAGGTCAACGGCGCGACGATGACCGAACACCGGTACCTCCAGAACGACGTGCTGCGCGGCGAGTGGGGCTTCGACGGCTACATCGTCTCCGACTGGCTCGCCGCCCGCTCCACCACGGGCGCCCTCCTCGGCGGCCTCGACGTCGCGATGCCGGGACCGCGCACGGTGTACGGCGAGGCCCTCGTCGCCGCCGTCCGGTCCGGGGACGCCGAGGAGACGGCCGTCGACGAGGCCGTACGGCGCGTCCTGCGGCTCGCCGCCCGCGTCGGCATCCTCGCCGGCGCGCCCGCCGCCGTCACCGAACTCCCCGCGCCGGTCGACGGCGACGCGCTGGCCCGCGAGATCGCCCGGCGCTCCTTCGTCCTCGTGCGCAACGAGAACGCCGCCCTGCCGCTCACCCCGGGCGCGGACACCACCGTCGCCCTCAGCGGCGCCGCCGCCCGCGACGCCCGGGTGCTCGGCGGCGGCTCCGCCACCGTCTTCCCCGCCCACATCGTCTCCCCGCTCGACGGCCTCACCGCCGCCCTGCCCGACGGCGCGCTGAGCTACTCCGTCGGCGCCGACCCCAGCGACGAACTCGCCCCGGCGGAAAAGGGGTTCACGCTCCGCGCGATCTGCCGCGCCGCCGACGGCCGGGTGCTGGGCACCGCCTCGGTCCCCGGCGGCCGGATCCAGTGGGCCGGCGCCGACCTGCCCGAGGGCGTCAGCCACGACGAACTCCACACCGTCGAGATGACCGGCCACTTCACCCCGCGCGAAAGCGGCGAGCACATCCTCGGCACCCAGGGGCTCGGCGGCTTCGTCCTGACCGTCGACGGCGAGGTCCTCTTCGACGGTACGGAGGGGCTCGGCGCGTCCTCCGACCCGTTCGAGGCGTTCTTCGGCTCCCCGGTGGAGCGCGCCCGCGCCGAGTTCACCGAGGGGCGACGGGTCGAGATCTCGCTCCTGCACACCGTCCACAGGATCGAGTCCGCGCCGATCAGCGCCGTCGCGTTCTCCCTGCTCCACCTCGGCCCGCGCCACGACCCCGACGAGCTGATCGCCGAGGCCGTCGAAGCGGCGCGCACCGCCGCCACCGCCGTGGTGGTCGTCGCCACGACGGAGAGCGTCGAGTCCGAGGGCTTCGACCGCGAGAACCTGCGGCTCCCCGGCCGCCAGGACGACCTCGTGCGCGCCGTCGCCGCCGTCAACCCCCGCACGGTCGTCGTCGTCAACACCGGCTCCCCGGTGGAGCTGCCGTGGCGCGAGGAGGTGGCCGCCGTACTGCTCACCTGGTTCCCGGGCCAGGAGGGCGGCGCCGCGCTCGCCGACGTCCTGCTCGGCGCGGCGGAGCCCGGCGGTCGGCTGCCCACCACCTGGCCGGTCGCCCTGAGCGACGTACCGGTCTCGGACACCACCCCCGTCGACGGCGAACTCCACTACGACGAGGGCGTGTTCATCGGCTACCGGGCCTGGGAGCGGGCGGGGGCCACCCCCGCGTACCCGTTCGGCCACGGACTCGGCTACACCGACTGGGAGTACGAGACGATCACGGCCACCCCGCAGGAGGCCACCGTACGGCTGCGCAACACCGGCGCCCGTCCGGGCCGCGAGGTCGTACAGGTCTACCTCGCCCCCGTCGCCGACACCGCCGACCGCCCGGCCCGCTGGCTGGCGGGCTTCGCCCCGGTGGAGGCGGCGCCCGGCGAGAGCGTCGAGGTGCGCGTCCCGCTCCGGCGGCGCGCCTTCGAGATCTGGGACGAGGGCCCCGGCCTGTGGGCGCTGATCCCGGGCGGCTACGAGGTGCAGGCCGGCCGCTCCGTCGCCGACCGACGGCTGAGCCACGTGGTCGAGGTGGTCTGAGGCCGGGGCGGACCGAGAACGTACGGCCCCGGAGCGGACCTGACGCCGCTCCGGGGCCGTACCCGTACCCCGCATTTACCTCGCCCGTGTCGCCCGTGTCGTGTCCGTCGTCCGCGTCGCGTCAGCGCACGCCGAAGCCGTACGTGGTCGTGGACCGGAACTCCTCACCTGGCCGCAGCACGGTGCTCGGGAAGTCCGGCCGGTTGGGGGAGTCCGGGAAGTGCTGGGTCTCCAGCGCGATCCCGGCGCCCGGACCGTACGGCTTCCCCTCGAAGTGATCGCCTGTGTAGAGCTGGAGCCCCGGCTCGGTGGTGGCGACGGTCAGCACCCGCCCCGACGCCGGGTCGTACAGCTCGGCGACGGGCTCGTCCCCGTCCGTCGCGTCGAGGACGTAGTTGTGGTCGTACCCAGGACCCAGCGGGCGCCGCGCGCGGAAGTCGAAGCGCGTGCCGTCGACCGGCACGGGCGCACCGGTCGGCAGCGCGGCACCGTCCACCGGGGTGATCCGGCCCGCCGCGATCCGCAGTTCGTGTCCGCCGGTCGCGGCGCCGCTGCTCTCGCCGGCGAGATTCCAGTAGGTGTGGTTCGTCGGGTTGACGTGCGTCGGCGCGTCCGTCGCCGCCCGGTAGTCGATCCGCAGGGCACCCGACGCGGTCAGGGAGTAGGTGGCCGAGACCGCCAACCGGCCGGGGAACCCCTCCTCGCCGTCCGGGCTGACCAGCGACAGCCGTACGCCGTGGTCGCCCGACCGCTCGGCGTCCCACACCCGGCGGTCGAAGCCGCGCTCCCCGCCGTGCAGGGTGTTCGGGCCCTCGTTGGCCGTCAGCCGGTGGACCACCCCGTCCAGGGTGAAGGCGGCGCCCGCGACGCGGTTCGCGTACCGGCCGATCAGCGCCCCCAGATAGGGCCCCCGGCCGGAGACGTAATCCTCGGCGGCGGCGAAGCCGAGCACCACATTGGCGGTGGCCCCGTCCCGGTCCGGCACCTCGGCGGACTGCACGGCACCGCCGTACGTCAGCAGACGCACCCGGATGCCGGCCCGTTCCAGGGTCCAGCGGTGGACGGGCTTCCCCTCGGCTGTCGCGCCGACGCGTTCCGTGTTCATGACAGTCATGATCAAGAACCTTACGCCGGAAGGGCGGAGCGGTGGGCAAACCGGCGGCCGATACCGTGCTCCCCGCGGAGGCCGGGCGCGGAGTCGTGCCCGGCCTCCGGGCCTGCCTCCGGCGCCCGACTCCGCGCCCGGACCCGGCGCCCGAATCTGGAGCCGGTCCTGTCAGCCTCTGGAGCCGGTCCGGTCAGCTTCTGGAGCCGGTCCCGGTCAGCCCGGGTACTTCTCCGCCGTGACCTTGCGGTACGCGATCTCCGCCAGCCGCCCCTGCCCGTCCTTGCTGGGGTGGAACCAGTCCCACTTGCTCAGCTGCTCGCCGGTGAACCGGTAGCCGAACACCGCCCCGCCGTCGTACCGGCAGCGCGCGTCCTTCGCGCACACGTCCTTCAGCACCTCGTTGTACGCCACGACCCGCTCGTACACCGTGGCCCGCCGCTGCCGCGCCACCTCGCTCATGTCCTGCGCGTCCCTGAGCATCGAGGGGCACAGCCCGAGCTTCCAGATCTGCCGGCCCAGTGGATTGCCACGCCCGGTGGACCAGAGCCGCTTGAGGTCCGGCACGCTCGACACGTACACCTGCGCCTTGGGCGCCCCCGCGCGCAGTCGGCGCATCGCGGTCTCGAAGGACGCGCGGAAGTCGGCGACGGACGTCATGTGGCCGGTGGTGTCCCGGCAGGCGTCATTGGCTCCGGCCATCACCGTGACCAGCTCCGGCTTCTCCCGGGCGGCCAGCTCCATCTGGTCGGGCAGATCGGTCATCGTGGCGCCGGTCGTGGCGTGGTTCCAGCTGTTCTTCTTCGCGGCCGTGGGGCCGAGGAGCCGCTCGGCGAGGCTGCGTACGGCGGGATCCGTACCGGTCGCCCAGGACACCTCCGGGCAGTCGGCGAGCACCGCGCAGGCGTCGAAGCCGCGGGTGATGGAGTCACCGACCGCGGCGACCGACTCAGGGCTGCGGTTCCAGACGGGGGCGGCGGTGTGCTTCTTCGCCCCGTCGGGGGTGGCGGAGCCGCCTGAGCCGCATCCGGCGAGCACCCCGGTCCCGGCGACGAGGACGGCCGTCAGGGCGGCGGCCGGGGCGGTCAGCCCGGCGCGGGAACGGGCGGAGAGCCGAGGCGGGAGCCAGGCGTAGCGCCGGGCCGAGAGCCGTGGGGAAGGCCGGGACCAGCGGGGATCACGGCTGCGACGCGGCCTCTCCGTCATGACGGTCCCTCCTCATGGGGTTCGGGCTGGGCTTCGGGCGCCCCGGGCCTTCCGGGGCTTCCCGGCAGGCTCCGGCATCCGGGCGGCGGCCTGCCGAGTGAAAGCTTCGGGGATATCCGCCCCGGGACCGACCGTACGTCACCGCGGCCACCCCGCCGCACGATAGTTTTTCCCACGTCGAACCAGAGACACCTGATCTACGGCTCCGGTAAATTACATCACGTCACTTACTGTCCCTTTTGCGGAGTTTCACTCCCGATGCTGTTTACTGAGGCGCTGGGAAAGGCGAACCTCGTCCCACACTGGAGGTCCCGGTGACGACACGTGGAGTTCTGTACGTACACTCCGCACCGCGCGCGATGTGCCCGCACGTCGAGTGGGCGGTGGCGGGAGTGCTCGGCCTGCGGGTCCAGCTCGACTGGATCCGGCAGCCCGCCTCGCCGGGCACCTGGAGAGCCGAGGTCTCCTGGAAGGGCCGGGCGGGCACCGCGTCCAAGCTGGCCTCTGCGCTGCGCGGCTGGCAGATGCTCCGCTTCGAAGTGACCGCGGAACCCTGCCCGACGGCCGAGGGCGAGCGTTACAGCGCCACCCCTGACCTGGGCATCTTTCATGCCGTCACGGGAATGCACGGCGACATCCTGATCCCCGAGGACCGGCTGCGCGCGGCCCTGGCCCGCTCCCAGCGGGGCGAGACGCGGCTGGAGACGGAGATCGCGAAGCTGCTCGGCAAGCCGTGGGACGACGAACTCGAACCGTTCCGCTACGCGGGCGAGGGTGCGCCGGTGCGCTGGCTGCACCAGGTGGTGTAGCGGCCGGGCGCGTCGCGGGCCGGGCGCGGGGCGCGCGGGGGCGCGCGGGACGTGCACGTACGCGGAGCGCGTGGGCCGCGTGGGGGTCGCGTGCGGGGCTCGCCGGGCGGGTGGCCGGGGCGGGTCCTACGGTGGGGGTCATGTTGCGTCCTGAAAGCTGGTCCAGGCTTGCGGGTGGAAGTCCCGTCCGGGTAGACACCGGAGTGCCCGGTAGCAGGTCCCGGTTCGTCGTGGAGACGCGGCGGGCTGAGCGGGATGTCAAGAGCCTCTTTGGAGGGAGCAAGCAC
>NZ_QQNA01000174.1 GCF_003346515.1 Streptomyces corynorhini | reverse complement strand
CCGACTCCGGGTGGAACTGCACCGAGGCGAACCCGGGCCCCCGCAGCGCGTGCACCTCCCCGTCGGCCCCGTCCCGGCTCACCTCCACGCCGTGCGCCGCCAGCTCCGCCGCCGTCGCGTCGTCGCAGCGCGCGGTGAAGCTGTTGTAGAAGCCGACGGTCCGCGCGCGGCCGAAGAGATCGATCCCGCTCTGCGTGCCCTGGTACGGCACCCGCTTGCGCACGGTGTCGAGCCCCAGCTCCGCCGCGATCAGCTCGTGGCCGAGACAGACGCCCAGCAGACCGCGCCCGCGCGGCCCCGCGGCGCCCCTGATCAGTTCGGCCGCCAGCCCGCGCAGCAGCCGGATCCTCGGGTCGCCCCCGTCGGCCGGGTCACCGGGCCCGGGACCGAGCAGCACCGGGCCGCCGTGCGCGAGCGCCTCCCGCCGCAGCCCCGGCTCGTCGTACCGCCGTACCGTCACCTCCAGCCCCGAGGAGCGCAGCAGGTGGGCGAGCATCGCGGTGAACGTGTCCTCACCGTCCACGACGAGGACATGACCGGTCAGGGGCGCCGCCCCGGTGCGCATCCGCAGCCAGAACGGCGCGAGGTCCGCCCGCCGCGCGTCCAGCGCCGCCCGCACCCGGGGGTCGTCGGCCAGCCGCCGCACCGGCTCCGCGGCGGGCCGGGGAGCGGCGGCCCCGAGCGCCGCCAGCACCCCCGCCGCCTTGGCGTGCGTCTCGGCCACCTCGCTCTCGGGGTGCGAGTCACGGACGAGCGTCGCACCGACCGCCACCCGCAGCGCGCCCCCGGCGTCGATGTCCGCCGTACGGATCACGATGGGCGAGTCCAGCGTCTGCGCGCCGCCGGCGTCCCGCCCGATCAGGGCCAGCGCGCCGCCGTAGTAGCCGCGCCCGCCCGACTCGTGGCGCCCGATGACCCGGCAGGCGTTCTGCACGGGCGAGCCGGTGACCGTCGCCGCGAACATCGTCTCCCTCAGCACCTCGCGCACATCGAGCGAGGACCGGCCGCGCAACTCGTACTCCGTATGGGCGAGATGGGCCATCTCCTTGAGCCGCGGGCCGACCACCACTCCGCCCCGGTCGCCGACGGCGCACATCATCTTCAGCTCCTCGTCGACCACCATGGACAGCTCGTCGGTCTCCTTGCGGTCGCCGAGGAACTCCAGCAGCCCCGCCGGGTCCGGGCCGCCGGGCGGGTAGCGGAAGGTGCCGCTGATCGGATTCATCACGACCGTCCCGCCGCTCATCCGCACATGCGCCTCGGGGCTCGCGCCGACCAGGGTGCGCCCGCCCGTGTGCACGAGGAACGTCCAGTACGCGCCCCGCTCACCCGCCAGCAGCCGCCGGAAGAGCGCCAGCGCGTCCGGCGTGCCGAAGCCCGCGACGCGCCCCTCGAAGGTCCGCCGCACCACGAAGTTGGCGCCCTCGCCCCGGCCGATCTCGTCCTCGACGACCCGCCGCACGATCCGCGCGTACGCCTCGTCGTCGACGTCGAAGGCGCCGTCCTCGACCCGTACGTCATGGGCGGGCAGCTCCGCCATGAGCGCGTCGAGCGGCAGCTCGTACGTCTCGTCGGCGACCAGCACGGCCAGCGGCGTCCCGTCGTCCCGTACGTCGAAGCCGCGCTCCGCGATCTGCCGGAACGGCACCAGGGCGAGCGCGGGCCCGGCGGAGCCGTCCGGGAGGTCGGCCAGCCGGTCCACCTCGCGCACGGAGCCGATCAGCAGCTCCACCACCCCCGGATCGCGGCCGGGGGCGCGGCGGCGCAGCAGCGCGAAGGGCGGGCAGTCGGGGGCGCCGAGCCGGTCGACGAGGCGGCTGAGCGGGGGAGTGGTCATGGGCGGTGTTCCTTCCTGAGGAGAGGAACGGCCCGCCTTCCCGGCCGGTGTCCCGGCCCCCGGAAAACACTGAAGGCCGCCCCTCGGGCGGCCTTCGCGATTCGTGACGCGCGCAGAATCAGTGGGCCGCCGGACGAGCGGTCCACCACCAGGTCTGATACGAAAGCGCGAACATGAGCGGCACCCTAGCGCATCCCGGCCGCCCCCGCGTTCCACACTGTGAGCGCCGCGCGTACCGCCACCGCCGACCACGTAATCTGGTCCACGTGACAGTGAATGCCGAGAAGCCCACGCCCCACGTGCCGTCCTGGCAGGAACTCCCCGCTGCCCAGCAGCCGGAGTATCCGGACCGGGCGGCCCTGCGCGAGGTCGTCGCGGAGCTGGAGAGCTATCCTCCGCTGGTCTTCGCGGGCGAGTGCGACCAGCTGCGGGCCCGGATGGGCGCGGTCGCCAAGGGCGAGGCGTTCCTGCTCCAGGGCGGCGACTGCGCCGAGGCGTTCGACGCCGTATCCGCCGACCACATCCGCAACAAGCTCAAGACGCTGCTCCAGATGGGTGCCGTCCTCACCTACGCGGCGTCCGTGCCGGTGGTGAAGGTCGGCCGGATCGCCGGTCAGTACTCGAAGCCGCGCTCCAAGGGCACCGAGACCCGCGACGGCGTGACCCTGCCCACCTACCGGGGCGACTCGGTCAACGGCTTCGCGTTCAACGAGAAGGACCGCGTCCCCGACCCCGAGCGGCTCAAGCGGATGTACCACGCGTCCGCCGCGACCCTCAACCTGGTGCGCGCCTTCACCACCGGCGGCTACGCCGACCTGCGCCAGGTGCACGCCTGGAACCAGGACTTCGTCAAGTCGTCCCCCTCGGGCCAGCGCTACGAGCAGCTCGCCCGGGAGATCGACAACGCGCTGAACTTCATGAAGGCGGCGGGCACCGACCCGGCCGAGTTCCGCACCGTCGAGTTCTTCTCGTCGCACGAGGCGCTCCTGCTGGACTACGAGACGGCGCTGACCCGCGTCGACTCCCGTACGGGCCGGTTGTACGACGTGTCGGGCCACATGCTCTGGATCGGGGAGCGCACCCGCCAGCTGGACGGCGCGCACATCGAGTTCGCCTCCAAGGTCAGCAACCCGATCGGGATCAAGCTCGGCCCGACCACGACGGTGGACGACGCGCTCACCTACATCGACCGGCTCGACCCGGACCGCGAGCCCGGCAGGCTGACCTTTATCGTCCGGATGGGCGCCGACAAGGTCAGGGACAAGCTGCCCGAGCTGGTCGAGAAGGTCACGGCCACCGGCGCCACGGTCGCCTGGGTGACCGACCCGATGCACGGCAACACCTTCGAGGCGGCCTCCGGCCACAAGACCCGCCGCTTCGACGACGTGCTCGACGAGGTCAAGGGCTTCTTCGAGGTGCACAAGGCCCTGGGGACCCACCCCGGCGGCATCCATGTCGAGCTGACCGGTGACGATGTCACCGAGTGCGTGGGCGGCGGCGACGAGATCTTCGTGGACGACCTGCACCAGCGCTACGAGACGGCCTGCGACCCGAGGCTCAACCGCAGCCAGTCGCTCGACCTGGCCTTCCTCGTCGCCGAGATGTACCGCGACCAGTAGGCCGCACCGGGCGGCAGGCGTGGCCCGGCGGTGGCCGGGCGGTACGGCAGTCGGGTACGTCAGTGGGGTACGTCAGTGGGGTACGGATCGATGTGATCCGTACCCCACTGCCGTTTCCGGGACTTTTCCGCGCACCCCGTGGCGGGTAAGGTTAGGTTAGCCTCACCGAAAGTTCGGGGTGGCCAGGCCGAAGACCCCGCCCACGACCCCACCGGGAGGTGAACCGCGTGTACGTCTGCTCGTGCTTCGGCATCACCGAGACACAGGTCAGGGAACACGCGGCGGCCGGGGCGTGCACGCCCCGGCAGATCGCCTCCGCCAGCAAGGCCGGGACCGACTGCGGCTCGTGCGTACGCCGAATCCAGTCGCTCCTGGGGCGCGGCGGCTGCCCGCGCCGTGAGCTGCTCGACCAGGGCTCGCCCGGCGCGCTCTCCGAGGTGCTCGCCGCGGCCCCGGACGCGGCTCCCGCGGCCCTTCCCGAAGCGGCCTAGGGCCTCTCGTTCGGATCATGCCGGGCTGATCCAAACGAAAGACCCCAGCCCGGTCTGCGCCCGGACCTGGCCGCGTTTCGGCTCAGCTGTCGGGCTGCTCGATGAGCTGCGTGATGTAGAGCGCCTCGCCGAGTTTCCCGACCAGTTCCAGCTGGGTGTCCAGATAGTCGATGTGGTGCTCCTCGTCCTCCAGGATCGATTCGAAGATCCCCTTGGACGTGTGGTCCCCCTTGGCGCGCATGACGTCGATCCCGCGCTTCAGCCGGTCGATCGCCTCCACCTCGACCTGCCGGTCCGCCTGGAACATCTCGGTGACGGTCTGGCCGACCCGTACGTGGAACAGCCGCTGATAGTTGGGCAGTCCGTCCAGGAAGAGAATCCGGTCGGTGAGCAGCTCGGCGTGCTTCATCTCGTCGAATGATTCGGCGCGCGTGTACTTGGCGAGCTTGGTCCAGCCGAAGTTCTCCTGCATCTTCGCGTGCAGAAAGTACTGGTTGATCGCGGTCAGTTCGGCAGTCAGCTGCTCATTGAGGAATTCAATGACCTCGGGGTCGCCCTGCATCGCAGAGACTCCTTTCTGGCGGGTGGTGGAGCGGGAATGCGCGCATCTTTGCACCGTCGCCGACGGGCCGTCCAGTAAGTGCATGCTTAGTAGGAGTTGCCCGAATCGGCCCCGCGGCTGGTCACGACCATCCCCGCCGGTCTGTCACCATGGAAGACATGGGTCAGCCGGAGAGCCGGGAGCATCGCGAGCCGGGAACGTCCGAGCTACCGCCGGGGCAGCGGCTGCAGCGCGGCTGGCCGGTCACGCATTACGGCCCTGTGCCGAAGTTCCGGCCGGAACGCTGGGAGTTCCGGGTCTTCGGAGCCACGGCGGACGGCGGCAAACACTGCTGGAATCACGATGAATTCGCGGCGCTGCCGTTCTCCACGGTCGTCGCCGATCTCCACTGCGTCACGAAGTTCAGCATGCTGGGGGCCGAATGGGGCGGTGTTCCCGCCCGTACGATCGTGGAACTCGCGCCGCCCGCGCCGGGAGTCACCCACGTGATGGTCTGGGCCGAATACGGCTTCAGCGCGAATCTGCGGTTCGCCGACTTCGTCTCCGACCGTACGATCTTCGCCACCCACAAGGACGGG
This sequence comes from Streptomyces corynorhini, assembly GCF_003346515.1. Taxonomy (GTDB): domain Bacteria; phylum Actinomycetota; class Actinomycetes; order Streptomycetales; family Streptomycetaceae; genus Streptomyces; species Streptomyces corynorhini. The sequence goes on along the minus strand of NZ_QQNA01000174.1, from coordinate 11,631 downwards.
GAACTGCTCACCGCGGAACACGGATTCCCGGCCCGGCTCGTCGTGCCGGGGCTGTACGCGTGGAAGGGCCCGAAATGGGTCAGGGGCGTGGAATACATGACGGCCGACCGGCGCGGCTTCTGGGAGGAGCGCGGCTACCACAACGTCGGTGACCCGTGGGCCGAGCAGCGCTACTCGTACCAGGAGGCCCCGGGCGACGGCCCGGAACTCTGAGGGCACCCGGTCACCGTGCGGGGCCCGGTCGCGGCGCGGATGCCCGGTCGCGGCCCGGATGCCCGGTCGCCGTTGCGGGGCCCGGTCGCGGCGGCGCGGTGGATCAGCCGTCGCGCAGCTTCTTCAGCCGCTCCACGTCCGCCGCGTGCCCGTCCCTGCCGCCCGGCGTCTCGATCACCAGCGGCACGCCCTCGGTCGCCGGATGCGAGAACAGCTCGCGGAACGGTTCCTCCCCGATCCGCCCCGCCCCGATGTTCTCGTGGCGGTCCTTGTGCGCGCCCGCCACGTCCTTGGAGTCGTTGGCGTGGATCAGCTTGAGCCGCCCCTCGCCGACCGTCTCCACCAGCAGGTCCAGCGTCTGCCGCATCCCGTGCGGCCCGGTCAGGTCGTGCCCGGCGGCGAAGATGTGGCAGGTGTCCAGGCAGACGCCCAGCTTGGGGTGGGCGTCGAGCGCCTCGAAGTACGGGCCGAAGTCCCAGGTCCTGGAGCAGAGCGAGAAGCCCTGGCCGGCCGTCGACTCCAGCAGCAGGAACGGATCGTCGTCGTGGGTCAGTTCGTCCAGGAGCGGCAGCATCCGCTCCCGTACCTGCGCGAGGGCCACCTCACGGGGCCGGCCGCCCGTCGCCGAGCCCGTGTGCACCACCACGCCCAGCGCGCCGATCTCCCGTCCCCTGCGCAGGCTGTGGCGCAGCGACTCCACGGACTTCTCGGCGGTCGCCTCGGTGTGCGAGCCGAAGTTGATCAGATACGGGGCGTGCACGTACGCGGGGATCCGGCCCTCCGCGCACCCGGCGCGGAACAGCTCGTCCTGCGCCGGGTTCCCGGCGGGCGTCGCCCAGCCGCGCGGGTTGGCGACGAAGACCTGGACGGCCTCGGCCGCCAGCTCGCGGGCGTAGCCGAGGCCGACCGAGGCCAGGCCGCCGGCCACGGGCACATGGCCGCCGACAGGGTTGCGCATGGCTCTACAGTCCCTTCGTCGTGAGGGTGATCGTGCTGCCCTCGGGGGCCTGCTCGCCGCCCGCGACGGACTGCTTGCCCACCGTGTCGCCGAGGAAGGGGAAGCTGCGCTCCTCCTCGACCTGGAACCCCGCCGCCTCCAGCGCCTTCCTGGCGTCGTCCGTCTTCTGCCCGGTCACATCGGGTACGGAGACCATGCGCGGGCCCTTGGAGACCGTCAGCGTGACCGTGTCGCCCTTGGCCAGCCGGGTGCCCTCGGCGACCGACTGCTCGGCGACGGAGCCCTCGGGCACCGTCGAGTTCACCCGTCCGTCCGCTACCTCGACCGTGAGCCCCGCGTCCTTCAGCTCGGCGGTGGCGCTGTCCAGCGGCTTCCCGCCGACATCGGGGACCTCGATCGCGGCGCCCTTGCTCACCACCAGCGCGACCCCGGAGTCGGGCCGCGCGTCCGCCCCCGGACCCGGTTTCGTGCTGATCACGGAGCCCTGGCCGATGTCGTCGCTGAACTCCTGGGTGACCGCTCCCGGGGCCAGCCCCGCCTTCTTGAGCGCGGCGCGCGCCTCGGCGAGCGGCCGGCCCTCCAGCTCGGGGACCTGGACGATCTCGGGGCCGCGCGAGATGACCAGCGTCACCGGGCCGCTGCCCCGGACGCGCGAGCGGGGCTCGGGGTCGGTGCGCATCACCGTGCCGCGCTGGAACGCTTCGCTGAAGTCCTTCGTGACCTTCGCGTCGAGTCCCTCGTCCGCGAGCCGCTTCCTGGCGTCCTGCTCGCTCTGGCCGAGCAGCGAGGGGACGCGGGTGAACTGGCCCGAGTTGATGTACCAGACCCCGGCGCCCGCGCCGAGCGCCAGCAGTACCCCGAGGACCACGGCGACGATTCCGCGCCGCGGCATGGCGGCGATCCGGCCCGGCCGCCATGACCGGTCGGACGGGGTGGGCCCGGCGGGCGCCGTCTCCAGTCGGCTGGTCCTGTTCACCTCGACGGACAGGGCGCGCGGGATCACCGTCGTGCGGTTCTCCGAGCCGGTGCCCGACGCGGGCTCCGGCTTCTCCTTCGGCGGTACGGCGTCGAGCTGCGCCTCGGTGAGCGCGGCGCGGGCCGCGCGCACCCGGGCGAGCAGCTCCACCGCGTCGTCCGGGCGCCGCCCGGGGTCGCGCGCGGTGGCCGCCGCGACCAGCTCGTCCAGCTCGGGCGCGAGCCCCGGGACGGCCGCCGAGGGCGCGGGCACGTCCTCGTTGAGATGCAGATAGAGCACCTGCGCGGGGGTGTCCCCGCCGTGCGGCTTGGCGCCGGTCAGCATCTCGTGCAGGACGACCCCGCAGGCGTACACGTCGACGCGGGTGTCGGACGTGCCCTGCTCGATCTGCTCGGGCGCGAGATACGAGACCGTCCCGAGGACCGTCCCCGTCGTGTTGGTGACATCGCCCACGGCGCGCACCAGACCGAAGTCGGCGACCTTGACCCGGCCGTCGTCCCCTATCAGCACGTTCTCCGGCTTCATGTCGCGGTGGACGAACCCCGCCCGGTGCGCGGCCCCGAGCGCGGCCAGCACCGGCTCCAGGATGTCCAGCGCGGCCCTGGGCCGCAGCGCGCCGCGCTCCCGCAGGACGTCGCGCAGCGTGCACCCCGCGACGTACTCCATCGCCAGATAGACGTACGCGCCCTCGGCGCCCTGGTCGAAGACCCCGACGATATTGGGGTGCGACAGCCGCGCGACCGCCTTGGCCTCGCGGATGAACCGCTCCACGAAGGTGGCGTCGGTGGCGAGCGCCGGGTGCATCACCTTGAGGGCGAGCACCCGGTCGAGCCGGATGTCGACGGCCCGGTAGACCGTGGCCATGCCGCCGACGGCGATGCGCGCGTCGACGCGATAGCGGCCGTCGAGCAGCTGCCCGACGATGGGGTCCTGAAGGGTCGTATCCACGCTGCCGAGTCTACGAGCCGCGACCGACACCCGGGCTGACCGGCCCGGGTACTGCAGCGCAGCTGTGACGGACCCGTGTCCCGGGCCCCGTACGCGGGCCCCTCAGGAGAAGGCCGGACGCTCCGGATCCAGCTCCGGATCCAGCTCCGGATCCAGCTCCGCGATTCCCTCCGCGGGGGACGAGGCCGTCGCGAAGTGGCGGCGCGGGATCCGGCCCGCGCGGTACGCGAGCCGGCCCGCCGCGACCGCGTGCCGCATCGCCTCCGCCATCAGGACCGGCTTCCGCGCGCGGGTCACGGCCGAGGCGAGCATCACCGCGGCGCAGCCCAGCTCCATCGCGAGGGCCGCGTCCGACGCGGTGCCCGCGCCCGCGTCGAGGATCACCGGCACCCGCGCCCGCTCCACGATCAGCTGGAAGTTGTGCGGGTTGCGGATGCCGAGCCCGGAGCCGATCGGGGAGCCCAGCGGCATGATCGCCGCGCACCCCGCCTCCTCCAGCCTGCGCGCCAGCACCGGATCGTCGTTGGTGTACGGCAGGACGGTGAAACCGTCGTCCACCAGCGTCTCCGCCGCGTCGAGCAGCTCGACCGGGTCGGGCAGCAGGGTGCGCTCGTCCGCGACGACCTCCAGCTTCACCCAGTCCGTACCGAGCGCCTCGCGGGCCAGCCGGGCGGTCAGGACCGCCTCTCCCGCGGTGAAACAACCGGCGGTGTTGGGCAGCGCCCGGATGCCCAGGGAGCCCAGGACGGAGAGCACGGAGCCCTGGACGGTCGGGTCGAGGCGGCGCATCGCGACGGTGGTCAGCTCCGTCCCGGAGGCGGTCAGGGACCGCTCCAGCACATCGAGGCTGGGCGCGCCGCCGGTCCCCATGATCAGCCGGGAGCCGAAGGAGGTGCCTGCGATGACCAACGGGTCGTCGGTGAGGCGCGGGGTGTTGGCGGCGAGTGGTGTCTCTGTGGCGACTGGTGCGTCTGTGGTGAGTGGTGTGGCTGGGGTGAGCGGTGCGTCGGCCATGCCGGTCAGCCTCCCTGGACGGCGGTGAGGATTTCGACCCGGTCGCCCTCCCGTAGGGAGGTCGCGGCCCACCGGGTGCGCGGTACGACCGTCTCGTTGACGGCGGCGGCGACGCCCGAGGGGGCCCGGGTGAGAGTGCGGACGACGGTGTCGAGGGCGGCCGGCGCGGCGAACTCGCGCGGCTCGCCGTTCACCAGGACGCGCACCGGGACAGCGGCGGCGGGCGTCGGACGCGGTGTGCCGGGTCGGTCGGTCATGCGGTGCGCTCCAGACGTACGGGCGGGTGCGGGGAGGCAGGGGAGGCAGGGGAGGCCGGGGAGGCCGGACCGAAGCGCAGGGGCGTGAAGGCCCGCGCGAAGTCCGGCGGCGCGCCGGTGGTCAGCACCTCGGCCAGCACCTCGCCGGTCACGGGCGTCAGCAGCACGCCGTTGCGGTAGTGGCCGGTGGCCAGGCTCAGCCCCGGCAGCGTGGTGGGCCCCAGCATCGGCGCGTTGTCCGGCGAGCCGGGGCGCAGCCCGGCGCGGGTCTCGGTGAGCGGCAGCTCGGTGATGCCGGGGACCAGCTCGTGCGCGTCGCGCAGCAGCGCGTACACCCCGCCCGCCGTGACGGTGGTGTCCCAGCCCAGCTCCTCGCTGGTGGCGCCGACGACCAGCTCGCCGTCGGCGCGCGGCACCAGATAGACCGGGCCGCCGCGCACCACGGCCCGTACGGTCCTGCTCAGGAACGGCGCGTACGGGCGCTCCACGCGCAGCCGCAGCACCTGGCCCTTGACGGGCCGTACGGGAGGGCGCGCCTCGTCCGGTACGCCGTCGAGCCGGCCGCTGAGGCTGCCCGCGGCCAGCACCACCTGATCGGCGCCGAGCGCGCGCCCGTCGGCCAGGACGGCGCCGACGGCCCGGTCGCGTACGACGGTGAGCCGGGCGGCCCGGTCGCGGTGCAGGACGACCCCGGCGCGCTCGCACGCCGTCAGCAGGGCGCTCGCGAGCCGTCTGGGGTCGATCTGGTGGTCCCCGTCGACCCGCAGGCCGCCGCGCACGCCGGGCGCCAGCATCGGTTCGAGGCGGCGGCACTCGCGCCCGGTCAGCCACGTCGCGTCCAGCCCCGAAGCCCGCTGGAGCGCGTGGAGTTCACGCAGCTCGGCGCGGTCGTCGGTGTCGAGCGCGACGGCGAGCGTGCCGCACGCGCGGTAGCCGGTCCGCTGCCCGCTCGCGGCCTCCAGCTCGGCGACGAAGGCCGGATAGCGCTCGGCGGAGGCCAGGTTGAGGCCGAGCAGGGTCTGCTCGCCGTGGTGGAGTTCGGTGACGGCGGCGAGCATGCCCGCCGCGACCCGCGCGGCCCCGCCGCCCGGGTCGGGATCGGCGACGGCGACGCTCAGCCCCCGCTGCGCGGCCCGCCAGGCGGTGACGAGACCGATGATCCCGCCCCCGACGACGAGGACGTCACTGCCGGTGCGACCGGTACGAGACGACTGCATGGGCGTCCAGCCCCTCCCTTCGCCGGCATGACCCGGATCAGGTTCGTACGGTCGGAGGCCGCGTCAGCCTCCCTCTCAGCCCGGTGCGTCCGGACTCCCGCGAGGTAGTGTCGCCCGTCAGACTAACGCCCGGTCCGGCCCGCAGGAACGGCCCGGTGCGGGCGGGGCCCGCCTCGGCGCGCCCGCCCGGCGGGCGCCGCCCATCGCCCGCGACGCCGCCCCACTGCGTGCGCGCGGCCTCTAAGGTGACCGGGTGAGCGAGCCGGAGCAGCGGGGACACCGAGAAGAGCAGGCACATCAGGGACGGGGGTCCGGGGAGCCGGGCGCCGTCGTCGTGGGGGCGGGCATGGCCGGCGTCCAGACGGCCGTCGCGCTGCGGGAGAAGGGCTACCGGGCGCCGATCACGCTGATCGGCGCCGAACCGCACCCGCCTTACGACCGGCCGCCGCTCTCCAAGGCGCTGCTGCTCGGCAAAGCCGACAGCTCGGCCTTCGACATCGACTTCGCGGCGCTCTCCGTCGATCTGCGGCTCGGCCTCCACGTCACCGGGGTGCGCCCCGCCGACCGCGAGCTGGACACGGCGGAGGGACCCGTCCCGTACGGCGTGCTCGTGCTCGCCAGCGGCGCGGAGCCGATCGCGCTGCCCGGCTCGGCGGGCGTCGCCGGGGTCCATCCGCTGCGGACGCTGGACGACGCGGACCGGCTGCGCCCCGTTCTGGCCCGGCGGCAGCGGATCGTGGTCGTCGGAGCGGGCTGGATCGGCGCGGAGTTCACCACGGCGGCCCGCGAGGCCGGGTGCGCGGTGACGGTCGTCGAAGCGGCGGACCGGCCGCTGGCGGGCGCGCTGCCCGCCGAGGTCGCGGCCCCGATGACCGGCTGGTACGCGGAGAGCGGCGCCGAACTGCTCACCGACGCGCGGGTGGCCGCCGTGGAGCCGGGCGCGGTGACGCTCGCCGACGGCCGGCGGCTGCCCGCCGACGCGGTGGTCGTCGGCATCGGCGCGCGGCCCGCGACGCGGTGGCTGGCCGGCTCGGGCATCGCGCTCGGTCCTGACGGCTCCGTCACCGCCGACGAGCGGCTGCGCACCTCGCTGCCCGACGTGTACGCGGTCGGCGACTGCGCGTCCTTCCCTTCGGCCCGCTACGGGGAGCGGCTCCTCGTCCACCACTGGGACAACGCGCTCCAGGGGCCGCGCACGGTCGCCGCGCAGATCGTCGGCGAGAGCGAGCGGGTCTACGACCCGGTGCCGTACTTCTGGTCGGAGCAGTTCGGCCGGTTCGCGCAGTACGCGGGCCACCACGCGGCGGCCGACACCCTGGTGCGGCGCGGCGACCCGGCGGGCGCGTCCTGGTCGGCGCTGTGGCTGCGGGACGGGGTGCTGGTGGCGCTGCTGGCCGTCGGCAGGCCCCGGGACCTGGCGCAGGGCAGGAAGCTGATCGAGGCGGGCGCGCGGCTCGCCGTGGACGTGGCGGCGGACCCGGCCGTACCGCTGCGCAAGGCGGTCCGCTGAGCCTGCCGCGGCGGTCACGGCGGTCACGCCTGCCGCACCGGTCACGCCTGCCGCGCCTGCCGCGCCGGTCGCGGGTGGGTACGGCGGTCACGGGCGGGTACGGTCGCGGCGCGGGGACGGCCCGTTCAGCGGGCCTTGGCTACCGACTGTCAGTCCGGGATGGCACGCTTGTCCTGTGACCGAGATTGACGCAAAGATCGATGCTCTCGTCCCCGCCTGGCTCCACCTGCCCGATATCGCCGAAATGTTCGATGTCGAGGTGACGCGTGTGCGGCAGCTGGTCAAGGAAGGCCAGCTGATCGCCGTGCGGCGCGGGGAGAACAGAGCGCTTCAGGTGCCCGCCGCCTTCATCGACGGCGACAAGGTCGTCAAGGGCCTCAGCGGCACCCTGACGCTGCTGAGGGACGACGGCTTCACCGACGAAGAGATGCTGGAGTGGCTCTTCACTCCCGACCCCAGCCTGCCGGGCACGCCCGCGCAGGCCCTCAGTGAGAATCGCGGCACGGAGGTGAAGCGCCGGGCCCAGGCGCTCGCCGTCTGACGCCATCGCCGTCCGCGGTGCGCGGCGGCGCCCGCCGTGCCCTGGTGGCACGGCGCCGCCGCGCACCCGCCGAACCGACCCAACGGGGGGACCTCCCATGCCCACGGCCGACCGGCCGCCGGCCGACGCCCGGCTCTACCTCTGCACGGACGCCCGTCGGCGCCAGGGCGACCTGCCCGAGTTCCTCGACGCCGTGCTCGCGTCCGGCGTGGACATCGTCCAGCTCCGCGACAAGGGCATGGAGGCGGCCGAGGAGCTGGACCATCTCCGGGTCTTCGCGGACGCCTGCCGCAGACACGGCCGCCTCCTCGCCGTGAACGACCGGGCCGATGTCGCCCACGCCATCGGCTCCGACGTGCTGCACCTGGGCCAGGGCGACCTGCCCGTCCCGGCGGCCCGCGCCATCCTCGGGAGCGCCCCGCTGATCGGCCGCTCCACCCACTCCGAGGCCGAGGTGGACGCGGCCGTCGCCGAGCCCGGCGTGGACTACTTCTGCACGGGCCCCTGCTGGCCCACCCCCACCAAGCCAGGACGGCCCGCCCCCGGCCTCGGTCTCGTGCGGTACGCGGCGGCGCTCGCCCCGCGCCGTCCGTGGTTCGCCATCGGCGGCATCGACGCGGCCAACCTCGACGAGGTGCTGGACGCCGGAGCCCGCAGGATCGTCGTCGTCCGCGCGATCACCGAGGCCGACGATCCGGCGGCGGCGACGGCGGCCCTGGCCAAGCGCGTACGGGAACGCGACGAGGGCGCCCGCTCACCCCGCTGACCGGCCGGTACGGGCCGCCGTACCGGCCCGGCCGGCCACCGGTATCGGAATGTGGACAACGGATCCGGCCAGTTACCCGGCATTACCGTCAAATGTTCCCGGTTCGGTTGGGGCTACCGGCGGGCCCTGGCTAACCTGCACATATGGCCCTCGGCACAGCTTCGACCAGATCGGATCACGCACGGACCGTGCGCGATCTGCTCGCCTCAGGAAAAACGTCCTATTCGTTCGAGTTCTGGGCGCCCAAGACCGAAAAGGGCGAGCGCAACCTCTGGAACGCGCTGCGCCGGGTCGAGGCCGTCGCGCCGAGCTTCGTCTCCGTGACCTACGGCGCCGGGGGCTCCACCCGCGCCGGAACGGTCAGGGCGACCGAGCGCATCGCCGCCGACACCACACTCACCCCCGTCGCGCATCTGACGGCGGTCGGCCAGTCCGTCGCCGAGCTGCGCAACATGGTCGGCCGGTACGCCGACGTCGGGATCCGCAACATCCTCGCCGTACGGGGCGACCCGCCCGGCGACCCCATGGGCGAGTGGGTCGACCACCCGGAGGGCGTGCGCTACGCCGCCGAACTGGTCGGTCTCATCAAGGAGGCCGGAGATTTCTGTGTCGGCGTGGCCGCCTTCCCCGAGATGCATCCACGCTCGGCGGACTGGGAATCGGACACCCGGCACTTCGTCGACAAGTGCCGCGCCGGGGCCGATTACGCCATCACCCAGATGTTCTTCGACCCCGAGGGCTACCTCCGGCTGCGCGACCGGGTCGCCGCCGCCGGTTGCGCGACACCGATCATTCCCGAGATCATGCCCGTCACGAGCATCAAGATGCTGGAGCGGCTGCCGCGGCTTTCCACCGCCGTCTTCCCGCCCGAGCTGAAAGAGCGGATCCTCTCGGTCAAGGAGGATCCGGCCGCTGTACGCTCCATTGGCATCGAGTTCGCGACGGAGTTCTGTGCCGAGCTGCTCTCCGAGGGTGTCCCCGGCTTGCACTTCATCACACTCAACAACTCCACGGCGACGCTCGAAATCTACGAGAATCTCGGACTGCACGAGCAGTCGTGACCGGCCGTACCCGCTCCCTCCCGGACGGGTGGCCGCAGGAGAGGGGCGCGCATGGGCTGGACGGTCCTCTACATCGCATTCGGCATCGTGGCCCTGTGGTTGCTCGGTGAAGTACTGCTCCAGTACAAGGCGCGGCTGCGCTGGCGGCTCCTCGCCTTCGCCGGATTCGTCGTGGTGGTCCTCGGAGTCCTGATTCCACAGGTCTTCGTCATCGCGGTCGGCGCCATCGCCTTCGCGGTCGGCCAGACGTATGTGACCCTCTCGTTCCGCAGCGGCTTCGCCACCGGCTGGTCGATCGGCGGCAGCCCCGGCGTCAGCCGCCGCCGGAAGGCGGGGAGTTCGGGGGCGCCCGACCGCGAACCCGCGCTCGAGGTCTCGGACCTGGAGTACGAGCCGGTCGTCCCGGCCACCGACCCCGCGTCGCTGTACACGGCCGAGCCGATGCCCGACGACACCGGGCAGTACGGCGTGTACGACGACAACCGGGAGGGCGCGCACTCCGCGACCGCCTCCCGGGACCAGGGCCAGGACCAGGGCCAGGACCAGGGCCAGGACCAGGGCCAAGGCCAGGGGCGGGGACAGGACACCGACGGCTGGGGCGCCTTCGACGCCTATCCGGCCGCACCGGGCTACTCCCCGGACCGGGCGGACCAGGACGTCTTCGCGAGCGGGACGCGGGAGGGCTACGCGAGCCAGGACTCCTACGCCGCTCAGGACGCCTACAGCGGCCAGGACGCCTACAGCGGCCAGGACGGGTACGCGGGCAAGGACGCCTACCCGGGCCAGGACGCGTACGGCACCAACTACCCCGGCCAGGACGCGTACGCGGCGCAGGACGCCTACAGCCCGCACTACGACTACGGGAACGCGACCGGCGAGCAGCAGTACGCCGCCTACTCCGACCCGTACGTCGGCACGTCCCACGCCCCCCAGACCACCGGCTCCCCGGCCGACGGCGCCGGGCAGTACGGCACGTACGACGGCTTCGGCGGCGGCAGGCAGCAGTACGCCGACCCCTACGACAGCCGGCAGTACGCGGGCGACACCCCGCCCGGCGGGGTCTGGGTCCCGCAGCAGCGCGAGCGCGACGAGAACGCGTTCCCGCCCGTCCCGGGCGAACAGCCCCCGCAGCAGGACTACGACCCGCACTACAACGACCAGCGGTACCGCTACTGACGACCGCGTCGATCACACGTATCCGCGAGGCCGGTGACGCGATGTCACCGGCCTCGCTCCACGCGGCGGGAGCGGGGGAGCGAGGGCTGAAGGAGAGGGCCGGGGAGCGGGGAGAAGCGGCGGGCGGGCGCGCGGCGACGGCTCGCCGAGCCGTCGCCGCTCACCGCGAGCCCCGGAACTCCGCGCCCTCCACGATCAGTCCGGCCACCAGCGCCCCCGACATCCCGGCGTGCGCGAGCCCGCCGCCCGGGTGCGCCCAGCCGCCCGCCCGGTAAAGCCCGGTCAGACGGGTGGAGTTGGCGGGATACAGAAACCCTCCCGAGCCCCCGGCCAGCGCCGGTGGCGGCACCGAACCACCCGCGGCGCCGGTCTGCGCCTCGGTGTCGGCCGGGGTGCGCACCTCGCGCCGGATCAGCCGCTGCGCCAGCCCCGGCAGCGCCGCCCCGGCACGCTCCGCCAGCACATCGGCGTACCGCTCGCGCAGCGCGGGGTCCGACCAGTCGAGCGGAGTGTGCGCCGCCACGGTCGCGGTGAGCGTCACCGCCTCGTGGCCCTCGTCCGGGCGCGTCGCCGGGTCGTCGGGGCGGGTCACCGTGACCGTGGGGAGGGCGGCGGTCCGGCCCGCGAAGACATCGGCGGCCTCGGCGGATCCGTCGGGGGAGTGCACGACCGTACGGTGCGCGGCGTCCGGGTCCCGGGCGCCGCGCAGCGACAGCAGCACCGTGAACCGGCCCGGCACCTGACCGGCGCCGCTCCCGGAGCGGTCCGTCCCGCGCGGCCCCACGTCGCCGTCCCTGTCGAGGGCCCGCGCGACCAGGCGTCCGGGCGCCACGCCCGCCACGACGCGGTCGGCCGGCGCGACCGTACCGTCCGCCAACTCGACCCCGGCGGCGGCTCCGTCCTTCTCGACGATCCGGACGACCTCCGCGCCGTGTACGAACGGTGTCTGACCCGTCGGGTGGAGTTCCGCTTCGGCGCGGAGGTCGTCCGGATC
>NZ_QQNA01000173.1 GCF_003346515.1 Streptomyces corynorhini | reverse complement strand
CACGGGGGCGGGACCCCGTACGGGGTCCCGCCCCCGTGCCTCCTGCTCCCCGTACGTCCTACTCCTCGGTGACCCGGCCGTCCGCCACCACGAGGCGGCGCGTCGTACGGACCGCGTTCAGCATCCGGCGGTCGTGGGTCACCAGCAACAGCGTGCCGTCGTAGGAGTCCAGAGCCGACTCCAGCTGCTCGATGGCCGGCAGGTCGAGGTGGTTCGTCGGCTCGTCCAGGACCAGGAGGTTGACGCCCCGCCCCTGGAGCAGCGCCAGCGCCGCGCGGGTCCGTTCGCCCGGCGAGAGGGTCGTCGCGGGGCGGGTCAGATGGTGCGACTTCAGACCGAACTTGGCGAGGAGCGTACGGATCTCGGCCGGTTCGGTGTCGGGGACGGCCGGGCGGAAGGCGTCGAGCAGGGTCTCGGGGCCGTGGAAGAGCGCGCGTGCCTGGTCGACCTCCCCGACGACCACTCCGGAGCCGAGCGTCGCGTGCCCCGCGTGCAGCGGGAGGCGGCCGAGCAGGGCGGCCAGCAGCGTCGACTTGCCCGCGCCGTTGGGGCCGGTGATGGCGACGCGGTCGGTCCGGTCGATCTGCAGCGTGACGGGGCCGAAGCGGAAGCCGCCCCGCACCGCCTCGGCGCCGTTCAGGGTCGCCACGACCGCGCCCGAGCGGTCGGCGGCGGCGATCTCCATCCGCAGCTCCCACTCCTTGCGCGGCTCCTCGACGACATCGAGGCGTTCGATCATGCGCTGTGTCTGGCGCGCCTTCGCGGCCTGCTTCTCGGTGGACTCCGTACGGAGGTTCCGGCCGATCTTGTCGTTGTCGGTCGCCTTGCGCCGGGCGTTCTTGACGCCCTTCTCCATCCAGGAACGCTGGGTGTGCGCCCGCGACTCCAGCGCGGACTTCTTGTCCGCGTACTCCTCGAACTCCTCGCGGGCGTGGCGCCGCGCGGTCTCGCGCTCCTCCAGATACGCCTCGTAGCCGCCGCCGTAGAGGGTGATCCGCTGCTGGGCCAGGTCGAGTTCGAGGACCTTGGTGACGGTGCGCACCAGGAACTCGCGGTCGTGGCTGACGACGACCGTCCCCGCGCGCAGCCCGGTCACGAACTTCTCCAGCCGCTCCAGACCGTCCAGGTCGAGATCGTTGGTGGGCTCGTCCAGCAGGAAGACGTCGTAGCGGGACAGGAGCAGCGAGGCGAGACTCGCGCGGGCCGCCTGGCCGCCGGAGAGCGTCGTCATGGGCTGGTCGAGACCGACGGTCAGCCCGAGCGATGCGGCGGTCTCCTCGGCCCGTTCGTCCAGATCGGCGCCGCCCAGGGCGAGCCAGCGCTCCAGCCCGACGGCATAGGCGTCGTCCGCGCCGGGCGCGCCGTCGACCAGCGCCCGGGTGGCCTCGTCCAGCGCGCTCTGCGCGGCGGTGACACCGGTACGGCGGCCGAGGAAGTCCCGTACGGTCTCCCCCGCGCGCCGCTCGGGCTCCTGGGGCAGATGGCCGACGGCGGCGGCGGGCGGCGAGAGCCTCAGCTCCCCGTCCTCGGGCGTGTCGAGCCCGGCCAGCAGCCGGAGCAGGGTGGACTTCCCGGCGCCGTTGGCACCCACGAGTCCGATCACGTCGCCGGGCGCGACGACCAGGTCGAGCCCGGCGAACAGTGAACGGTCGCCGTGTCCTGCGGCGAGATCCTTGGCTACGAGCGTGGCAGTCATCAGACCGCCGATTCTAACGGCCGCGGCACGGGCTCAGAGGCGGTGCACCTTGCGCAGCGCCCGCGCGTAGAGGCCGTCGCCGTCGAGGACGGAAGGACCGCCGAGATCGGCCGCGGTGGGACCGTTGGGGGTCTTGCGGCTGGAGAGGAACCGGCGCCGTCCTTCGTGGTCGGTGCCGAGGTGGATGCCGACATGGTCGATCTCGCCCGCGTCGGACTCGTCGGCGTCGAAGAACAGCAGGTCGCCGACGTGGAGCCGCGGTGCGGCCGGGGGCGCCGCGGCCGATTCGGCGACGGTGACGCCCGGGGCGTGCCGGGACTGGTCGTGCGAGCGGCGCGGCAGGGCGCCGCGGGTCGGGTCGTCGCCCGCGGCCATCGGGACGCCCGCGTGGTGGCCGTACACCATGCGGACGTAGCCGGAGCAGTCCAGGTGGTCGCGCCAGATGTCGGCGCCGGCCGGGCTGGTGCCGCCGACCGGGAAGGTCCACGGCAGCCCCACGCACTCGTGGAAGTCGGCGCCCTCGCGGCGCGTGCCGGCCGCCGTCATCGGTCCGTACCCCACCTCGCCGAGCACCCGCGCCCCGCCGAGTGCGGGGGCCCGTACCGGCGGTGCGCCCTGGACGAACATGAAGGCGTACGCGAGGACGTCGGGCGCCGTGGATCCCGCCCAGCCGCGCACGGTCCGTTCGACGGCTTCGGTCCAGGTGCCGTCGAAGGGCTCCGGCAGGACGCGTATCCAGTCGCGGTGGGTGACGGAGGGCGGAGCGGTCCAGCTCGCCCCGGTGACGGAGAAGCGCGTGACGCCCAGGCGTACGGGCAGGCCCGTGGCCCCGGTGGACGCGACGGCCCGGACGCCCACCCGGCCCCGGGGGAACGCCGTGTCCCGCACGTCGACCGCCCAGTCGGCGGGTTCGGGCCGGGCGGTCTGCCAGGCGCGTGCCTCGATGCGGTCGCCGGTGCGGCGCACCCGGATCGCCCAGGGGCTGTCGCCCGACGGGCCCGGCAGTGCCGCGGCCGGGGCCAGCGGGGTGACGGTGTCGGCCTGTTCGCGTTCGACCCGCAGCTCGGCCGTGCCCGTGGGGGTGAGGACGAGGCGCGCCCGGTAGTGGTTCTTGGTGTCCTGGTAGCCGAAGGACAGCGCGAAGGAGAGCGCCGCGCCGGTCGGGGCCCGGTCGAAGGAGCCGTCGGCGCGGATGTCCGCGTCGCCGATCGCGTCGTCCCTGAGTGTGGCGTGCCGGCTGAGGTTGGCGCTGCTCAGCACGATGACGCCGACGCCGGGCCGCACGGAGTAATCGGTGTCGGCGCCGTTCACGGTGGACCAGGAGCCGCCCTCGGGGGACGTGCCCCAGTCCGCGGGTCTCTCCCGGGCGAAGAGGTCGGTGACCGGCTTCTTGTTCTCCACGAACGTGCGCTCCGGGCCGGTCAGCCGCACCGTGCGGGCCCCGGTGGTGAGTACGGCCACCTCGGTGTCGCCGTCGCGTACGGAGACCCGGGCGGGCGTGCCGGGCAGCGGTACGGCGCTCAGCGTGCCGAGGCCGAGCGAGGCGAAGGCGGCGGCGTCGCGCGCGGCGAGCGTGATGCCGGTGGCGCAACCGGCGGGCGCGGCGGCGGCCGTCACGGTGGCGGCGGGCGCGACTGCGGACGCGGCTGCGGACGCGGGGGTCACGGGCGTGAGCGCGGCGGCCTGTTGACGTGATGTCAGGAGCGGGAGAGCGGCGGCGGCTCCGAGCGCGGCGACAACTCCGCGTCGGGAGAGGCCGGTCGGGTGGGATGTTCCGGAAGTGTGCGACATGCGGCCATGATCACACCGGGCCGGTCCGCACGGGCCGAGTCCCTCATCTCCGTGACGGCGGACGGGAGCGGGGGCGAACACGCCGGGCGGGGGCCCGCGGTGAGCGGTACGGCGCCATGATCGATTCCGGGTACCGGTCGCCGAATGTGCCTGGCATCGGGTTTCCGCTACCGTCCGGGCATGAGCGGCGGTAAGAGCGATGTGATCGTGGTCGGCGGCGGAGTGATCGGACTGACCACGGCGCTGGTCCTGGCGGAGAGCGGCCGACGGGTCGCGCTGTGGACCCGGGATCCGGTCGGGCGGACCACCTCTGCGGTGGCGGGCGCGCTGTTCTGGCCGTATCGCATCGAACCGGCCCACCGGGTCGGGGGCTGGCTGGAGGAGTCGCTGCGCCACTACGAGGATCTCGCGCTCGATCCGGACCTGACCGGGGTGCGGCTGGTCCCCGGGCTGATGGCGGACACCCCGCTCGGCGGGCTGGGCGGCTGGGCCACCAAGGTGCGCGGGCTGCGCGAGGCGCGCGCCGACGAGCTGCCGGAGGGATTCGGCCAAGGACTGCGGGCGACCGTGCCGTTGATCGACATGCCCGTGCATCTGCGGTACCTCAAGACGCGGCTGCGCGCGGCGGGCGGGACCGTCGAGCGGCGTACGGTCACGGGGTTCGCCGAACCGGCCGCCGAGGCGCCCGTGGTGATGGACTGTTCGGGGCTGGGCGCCCGCGAGCTGGCGTCGGACGCGTCGGTGCGGCCGGTGCGCGGACAGGTGGTGGTCGTGGAGAACCCGGGGATCGACGAGTGGTTCGTGGGCACGCCGCCGGGCTCCGCCGAGACCGCGTACGTGATGCCGCAGCCGTACGGCGTGCTGCTCGGTGGCACCACGACCGAGCACTCCTGGGATCTGGGCCCCGACACCGCCGAGGCCGACGCGATCGTCGCCCGCTGCACCAGGGTCCGGCCCGAGCTGGCGGGGGCACGGGTGCTGGAGCACCGGGTGGGGCTGCGGCCGACGCGCCCCGAGGTACGGCTGGAGGCGGCCCCGCTGCCGGGCGGCGGCCGACTGGTGCACAACTACGGCCACGGCGGCGCGGGCGTCACCGTCGCCTGGGGATGCGCGCGGGAGGCCGCCCGGCTCGCGACCGTTCGATCCGGCCCCGGCGAGGTGCGCCAGGACAGGACATAGGGCGGGTCGGCCCGGGTCAGCAGGCCACCGGCGCTCCCGCCGTCAGGTGGTATTCCGCCCGCTCGTCGAGCAGCAGCGCCGCCAGCGCGCGCCGCGACTGGCGCAGCGGCACGTACGCGCCCTTGCCCGCGGGCAGCGACAGGACGCCGTGCAGGGCGAGCCGGTCCTTGACCTTCGCGTACTGGGCGGCGTCGAGCCGGTAGCCGCACGGCGGGTCGCCGATGACGCGGTCGGGGGTGGCGGGTTCGTTGTCCGCGCCGCCGAGGTAGATCGGTCCGCTGTCCTTCAGCCCGGCCAGCCCGGCGTGCGCGGTCGCGGCGGCGATCCGGCCGGTGCGCTGGTCGGCGAAGGTGAACAGGCCCTTCAGCGCGTCGAGTTGGCTGGTGACCCGGCGCCTGTTGTTGACGGCCGGATCGGCCTTCTCCGCCTCGGTCACCGGGTTGACGCGGCTCTCGATGAGCAGCCCGAGCGCGTGCTTGACGCCGGAGACGTTGCGCAGGATGCGCTCCTGGCCGTCGCCCGCGGTCTGCCGCAGCGGCTCGCCGGTGACCGGGTCGGTCCAGATCCCGTAGGTGCCGGTGGAGTGGCCGCCGGCCTGCGCGGCGGGGCGTACGTACCGCTCGGACAGCGTCCGCGACTCGTCGTGGACGTGGGTGTCGGTGTTGAGGTTGCGCGGCCAGAGGTCGAAGAGGTCCTTGTCGTAGTAGAGCGGGGTGGCGCCGTACTCGTGGAGGTCGTAGATGATGTCGGGGCGCCGGTCGCGGATGACGGCGGCCATGGCGCGGGCCTCGGCCGTCGTCAGCTCGATGTGGTCGCGGTTGATGTCGATGCCGTCGGAGTTGCCGCGGGTGTCGGCGGCGCGGCCGTCCGGGTTGGCGGTGGGCAGGACGAGGACGTTCGTCCGGGCCAGGAAGCGCTTGGTGGCGCTGTCCTTGGCGTAGGCCAGATCGCGGACGGTGGACAGGCATGCCTCGCGGCCGGAGGGTTCGTTGCCGTGCTGGCTGCACACGAGCAGTACGGTGACGGGCGCGTGCCGGGCGCCGAGGGCGTGTTCCGAGTTCTCCCGAGAACTCGGAACACGCCCCAGGTCCACGAGCTGGAGCGGGCGGCCCTGCTTGGTGGCGCCGATCGTGGTGAGCGAGGCGGCGCCGCCCCGGGCCACCTCGGCGAGGAATTCCTGTCCCCTCGGCTGGCTGGTCCACCGCGCGCCGCCGTCGGTCTCGAAGCCGGTGCGCGGCGGCGCGGGGGCGGCGGCGGCCTGGGCGGGCACGGTGACGACCGGCGCGATGAGCGCGGCGGCGGTGACCGCGAGGGCGAGGGCGCGCACGCGCGGTGCGGGGCGGAACGTCATCAGCTGCGGTCTCCCGGGATCGGTGGGGCCGGACGCGGCGGGGCCACGCCGCTGGGACGGGACGCGCTCGGTGCGGTGTGCGGCGGCGCGGCGCCGCCGACGGCGCGGCGGAACGCGGCGGCGCCGCCGACCAGGGGCAGCTTCGCCGCCGTACGGGCCAGATCGAGGGTGAGGGTGGGGGTGGTGGACGGCGGGTCGATGAGGCCGCTGTCCGTGCCCCCGATGATCAGGGCGAGCCGGTGACCGGCCGGGACGACGTGGTCGCTCGCGGCGAGGTCGATGGTGAGCGTGTAGGGCGTACCGGGCGTGAGGGGGCGGCCCTTGGCCGGGTCGGCGTACGTACCGAGGTCGGCCCAGCCCCGGCTGAAGACGGTGTGGTCGACGGCGGCGGTGCGGGCCGCGGTCTCCAGGTAGCAGGAGCTGTCGGCGGCGGTGCTCGGCCCCCAGCAGGTGCGTGTGGTCAGGGTGGTGATGCCTTCGCCGGACGCGCCGTAGTCCCGGATGGTGTCGGGTCCGAGGTCGACGAGGACGGCGCTCAGATGCGCCGTGGTGGTGGAGGGGGTGGCGGTGACGGTGACCCGCGCGGAGCCGGACAGCCGCAGGTCCTTGCTCAGCGGTGGGGTGAGGAAGCCGTTCTTCGCCGGGGTGGAGCGGTCGACGGCGGCGGCCCAGTCCTCCTCGTTCTGGCGGCGGTCGTCCGTGAACGTCTCGGTGGTGCCGGGCGCCGCCTGGGCGCGGCCGAGTGTGCCGACGCCCGGGACCGTGCCGCTGCCGGGGCGCAGGGTGGTGGCGGCGGTGGCGCCCGGCGGCCAGACGCGGTCGGTGGACCACTGGTCGGGGGCGCGCTCGATGTCGGCCATGGGTTCGCGCTCGACGCCGTTGTCGTGGCCGAGCAGATAGTGGTCGAACCAGCGGTGCAGGGTCTCGACCCAGGTGGCGCGCCGGAAGTCGAACGGGTCGACGTGGCCGGTCTGGGAGAGCCAGATCTTGCGCTCGACGCCCGCGTCGGCGAGCGCGTCCCACCACTGGCCGAGGTGTTTCGTCCGGACGTTGAGGTCCTGCATGCCGTGGACGGCGAAGACGCTGGCCCTGACCTTGTGCGCGTCGCGTACGTAGTCGCGCTCGGTCCACAGCGGCGTCCAGTCGCCGGTGCGCGGCGCTCCCTCGACCAGGCCGCGCTGGACGGCCTGGCAGCGGGTGCGGGCGTCGGGGCTCTCCACGTAATGGGAGAGCCAGTCGGGTCCCGAGCCGTAGAGGGGGGCGCCCTGGGCGAAGTAGTAGTCGTACCAGGAGCTGATCGACCCGATCGGCACGATGGTCTTGAGTCCCTCGACCCCGGTGGCGGCGACGCCGTTGGCGATCGTGCCGTCGTAGCTCTTGCCGATCATGCCGGTGGCGCCGGTGGTCCAGTCGGCCGTGACCCGGGCGCCGCCGGTCCGGCTCGCGTAGCCCACGGCGCGGCCGCCCAGCCAGTCGACGACGGCTTTCGCGGACTGGACGTCGGAGCGTCCGCCGACGTCGGCGCAGCCGTCGGAGCGGTTGGTCCCGGTCAGGTCGACGGCGACGAAGGCGTAGCCGCGCGGGACGAAGTAGTTGTCGTAGTGGAGCGGGAAGCCGAGGGGGCCGCCGCCCGCGTCGTAGGTCTTCTTCTGGCTCTCGTTGCCCCGGCCGCAGCAGGAGTAGTAGGGGCTCGCGTCCATGATGACCGGTATCTTCCGGCCCGCGCGGGCGGGTTCACCGGGGCGGATGATGTCGACGGCGACGCGGTCGGTCCTGCCGTCGCCGTCCCCGTCGAGGCCGGTGTCCACCCAGACGGACTCACGGACGGCGTTCTCGTACGAGTAGACGGGCTCGCTCGCCTTCACCCGGGTCTCGGCCGGGGTCGGGGGCGGGGCCGGGGCCGCGGCCTGTGCTCCCGCCGGGGCGAGAAGCACCCCGCACAGGGCGGCGGACGCCATCAGGACCAGTGCTCTGCACGACCAGCGGGCTCCCCGCGCACGGATCTCCATGGGGCGGAAGCTACCCCGGTCAACTCCCCTTCAAAAGAGGGCGGTAGCGGACCGGCGGGGGCCGCCGCGGGCTCCGGTCGGGCACGGAACGGTACGGAACGGACAGGGCCGGGCTGGAGCCGGACAGGAGCCGGACGGGGACGCCTCGCGCGGCGCACCCGCCGCCACCGGTGGCGCGAGCCCCTTGAGAGCGCTCCCAGCAGCACGGGACGAGCGGTTACGCTGTAGCCGTCCGGCTTTGTCCCGCCGTATCCGCACCATCGAGATCCAGCCGGATCCGGTGGTCTCGCGGCCACGGCGCCGCCACCGCCTCAGAGCCCACGAGGAGCGCACGTCTTGTCCGAGCCGTCCCCCGGGTCCCGTCCCACGCTGGAAGCCGTCGCCACGCGCGCCGGGGTCTCCCGGGCCACGGCCTCCCGGGTCGTCCGCGGCGGCGCGGGGGTGCGCGCGCCGCTGGCCGACAAGGTGCGCAAGGCGGTGGAGGAGCTGGGCTACGTACCGAACCACGCGGCCCGCTCGCTGGTCACACGGCGTACCGGCGCGGTCGCGGTGATCATCGCCGAGCCGGAGATCCGGATCTTCTCGGACCCGTTCTTCTCCCAGCAGATCCGCGGGATCAGCAAGGAACTGACGGCGCACGACACCCAGTTGGTGCTGCTCCTGCTGGAGGGCCCGGGTGACCACGACCGGATCGCGCGCTATCTGGCGGGCGGCCATGTCGACGGCGCGCTCGCCTTCTCGCTGCACACCGACGATCCGATTCCGGCCATCATCCAGCGGGCCGGGATGCCCACGGTCTACGGGGGCCGGCCGAGCCGTCCGACGGCGGACCGGCAGACCGTGTCGTACGTCGACGCGGACAACCGGGGTGGCGCCCGCGCGGCGGTGCGGTATCTGAGCGATCTGGGCAGGCGGCGGATCGCGCACATCGCGGGCCCGCTGGACCAGACCTCGGCCATCGACCGGCTCGACGGTTACCGCGATGTGCTGCCCGACGGGGATCCGGCGCTGATCGCCGAGGGCGCGTTCACCGCCGAGAGCGGCGCGCTCGCCATGGCGGAGCTGCTGGAGCGGTGTCCGGATCTGGACGCGGTCTTCGCGGGCAACGACCTGATGGCCTCGGGCGCGCTGCGGGTCCTCAAGGAGCGCGGTCGCGGGGTGCCGCAGGAGGTGGCGCTGGTCGGCTTCGACGATGTGGACGCGGTGGCCGCGACCACCGACCCGCCGCTCACCACCGTGCAGCAGGACATCGAGGGGCAGGGCCGGCTGATGGCGCGGCTGCTGCTGCGCGGGCTGGACCGGGAGCGCGCGGGGGACGGTCCTGGCCCGGCCTCGGTGATCACGCCGACGACGCTGGTACGGCGGGCCTCCGCCTGAGCCGGGGGGCTCGGGCGGGGACCCGCCGTACGGTGCCGCGCGGTGCCGGGTGGGGTGGCGCGGGTTACCGCGTCGCCGTGGACCTGGCCGGGACGTCGAGTGTCGTACCGTCCGAGAAGGTGACGGTGCGCGCCACCGAGTCGAAGTTGTGCGCCGCGTAGGTGCGCGTACCGCCCTTGCTGAAGACGGCGGAGGTCGGGATGGAGCCGGTCACGGTCGCGTCGGGGGCGCCCAGCGTGTCCAGGGTGGTGAGCCAGTGGTAGGTGTGGGCCTTGGACTCACCGTCCTCGGGCGTGTAATCGGCGTGTCCCGCGTCCCACTTGGCCTTCGCCGCGGCCGGGTCGGCGAACGACTCGAACTCCCAGAGGATGTCGCGCCATTCGACGGCGGGGCCGCCGTTCTCCCGTTCCATCTCGGCGAGGTTGCGCTTGATGGCCTCCTTCTCCCGGCCGAGGTGGAGTGAACCCCCGGTCACGGGAAGGACGTTGATGCCGTGGATCTCCTCGGGGTTGGCGGTCCACCAGGTGGAGTACGCGCCGCCGCTGCCCCACACCATGCCGACGGTCTCGTGGCCGAAGGAGGCCGGGAAGACCTCCTGGTCGGCGTCGAACCAGTACTGCGCGATGGCCTCGGACTCGGTGGCGAGCAGGAAGCCGCCCAGGTCGCGCAGGCTGTCGTCACCCGTCGCCGAGCCCCACAGCACCAGTGCGGCGCTCAGGTTGATCGACTCCGACGAGGACTCCTGGTTGTTGCCCGCGGCGAAGCCCTGGTGGCCCGAGGCCCAGCTGTGCCCGGCGTAGAGGTCGAAGCCGCGCAGGAAGGGGAATTCCGCATCGTCACGGCTGGGGTTGGCGGTGTCGCGCACCAGCGTCTTGACCATGGTGCCCCACGCGGAGTCGGCCGCCCACGCCTGGTCGTACTGGGCGACGATCGCCGCCGCGTACACGTAGTAGCCGTAGTGGAAGTGATGGTCGTTCAGCTCGGTGTCGCTGCCGTACGAGGCCGGGTAGCCGGTGAGGGTCTTCCAGTCCTTGTCGTACGAGAACTCGGAGGCGCCGCCCGCCGTGAACCACTCCTCCAGCCGGTCCTTGATCAGCCCGAGGAGCTTGTCGCGCGTGGCGCTCTCGCCGATCTGGTCGGCCACCGGCACCAGTTGGGCCAGCTTGCCCAGCGCCTTGCCGGTCCAGTACGTGTCGGTCGCGCCGGAGAACGGATCGGCCGCGCCCGCCACCTCGTCCAGATAGCCCTTGAGCCGCGCCGTGTCCACGCCGCTCGACTCCGGCAGCGCGGGCAGCACCCCGGAGGACGCCTGCTCGGTGGTGAAGGACGCGCCCTCGCGCACCTTCATCGTGGAGCGCGGTGAGACGTAGGTGTACGAGGTGAGCGGGTCGGTGGTGTGCAGCCACTGGTGGCGGTAGAGGGCCTGGAGCGTACCGGTCTCGGTGCCCTCCTGCGGCTCGGTGGTGAGCCGGTAGGTGGCCTCGACCTTGCCGCCCTCGGCGCTCCAGCTCGCCTCGGAGCCGGTGACGAAGCTGAACGCGTACTTCCGGTACGTCGCGAGCGCGTCGGTGGACGGCAGCACGGCGAGCGAGAAGTAGTCGTGGGCGCCGAGCCCGGCCGTCACGGCGGTCCCGGAGACCGACCAGTCGCTGCCGGTGGGCGCGAACAGGGCGTAGTGGTGGCCCGCGACCGTGATGCCGAGGACATTGCCGTCGTCGGCGAAGACCTCGGGCGCGGCGGCGGTGGTGATCCGGGCGTCGCCGCCCGAGCCCTTGGCGTAGACGAAGGGCAGCCCGTGGCCGATGGTGGTCCGCAGGGTGCGGGTGCCGTCCGCCCAGTAGGGGGTGACGGTCCAGTCCGACCAGTCGTCGGCCTTGGTGTCGGGCGAGTTGAGCCCGGTGAGGCCCACGGTGAGGTCGGCCTTGTGGGGGTATTCGTACTGGCGGCCGTCGCCGACGATCGAGGGCGTGGTCGGATAGCCGACCTCCAGGCCGCCCGCGGTCGCCTGGTAGGTGAGCGGGTGGCCGTACATCGGGGTCGAGTACGGGTTGTCGCCGTACCGCTGGAAGGCCAGCGAGGACCACCAGTCGTTGGTGGGCACCGGCTTGTCCCGGGCGGCCTCGGTCACCTTGGGGGTGACCGGCGTTCCGGTGTTGTTGGTGGGGCCCGATGTACCGGCGGGCCGGGTGTCGGAGTAGCTGCCCGCGCCTGCGGGGATCTCGGCCGCCGCGGCGGGAGCGGCGGCGGGACCCAGGCCGGCGGCGGCGAGGGCGGCGACCAGGGCCAGCGCGGAGGCTGGTCTGGCTCGGGGGACGGACATGGACGACACCTCAAGAGCATGGGGGGAAAGAACGCCCGAGAGCGCTCTCAGATGCAAAGAAACGTAAAACTCCTGAAACAGAAGTGTCAATACGCCCGACACAAACGGGAGTTCCCGCCGAGACCCGGCCGTTACGCGTTCGAGTCTTGACGAAGCGCGGCGGGCCGGGGCACGCTCCACCCCAGGTTTTGAGAGCGCTCTCAATCGGCTCTCGTCTGCACTTCGAAGCCAAAGGAGGCTTCTCATGCCCATCGCCCGAGCCGCCGGCAGGACCGCGGTCCGCCTGGGTGCGGTCGTGCTCTGCGGGGCACTGCTCGCCGCGTGTGGATCAGGTTCCTCGGGAGGAACCTCCGACAGCGCGGGCGGCAAGGTCACGCTGACCGTCGACCTCTTCGGATCGTTCGGCTACAAGGAGGCCGGGCTCTACGACGAGTACCAGAAGCTCCACCCGGAGATCACGGTCAAGCAGAGCGACACCGAGGACGAGGCCGACTACTGGAAGTCGCTCCAGACCCGGCTGGCGGGCGGTGGCGGACTGGCCGACGTGCAGGGCGTCGAGGTGGGCCGGATCGCTTCGGTGACCCAGCAGCAGTCCGACAAGTTCGAGGACCTGAAGCAGTACGGCGCCGACAAGCTCAAGGACAAGTTCGCCGAGGCCAAGTGGTCGGCGGCGGTGACGCAGGACGGCCGGGTGCTGGGCCTCGGCACCGATGTCGGGCCCGAGGCGATGTGCTACCGGACGGATCTGTTCAAGGCCGCCGGTCTGCCGACCGACCGCGCCGAGCTGGCGGAGAAGTGGTCCACCTGGGACGGCTACCTCGCGCTCGGCAAGGAGTACAAGAAGAAGGCGCCCGCGAAGAGCGCCTGGCTCGACAGCGTCGGCAGCCTCTACTCGATCATG
This sequence comes from Streptomyces corynorhini, assembly GCF_003346515.1. Classification (GTDB taxonomy): domain Bacteria; phylum Actinomycetota; class Actinomycetes; order Streptomycetales; family Streptomycetaceae; genus Streptomyces; species Streptomyces corynorhini. The sequence continues at coordinate 5,853 of NZ_QQNA01000173.1, read as the reverse complement.
ATCGGCCAGGAGAAGGAGCGGTACTACGACGGCTCCGGCAAGCTGATCTACGAGAACAACCCGGCCGTCAAGGAAGCCTGGAACGCCTCCGTCGCGGCGGCGGACGCCGGGCTGAGCGCCAAGCTCGACCAGTGGTCGCCGCAGTGGAACCAGGCGTTCGCGGCGGGCTCGTTCGCCACCATGCCGTGCCCGGCCTGGATGCTGAGCTACATCAAGGGCCAGGCGGGCAAGGGCGGTTCCGGCAAGTGGGACATCGCCAAGCTGCCCGGCGGCGCCGGGAACTGGGGCGGCTCGTACCTCTCCGTACCGCGCGCCGCCCAGCACAAGAAGGAGGCGTACGCGCTGATCGAGTGGCTCACCGCCCCCGAGCAGCAGGCCAAGCTCTTCCGTGACCAGGGCATCTTCCCGTCCTCCACGGGCGCCATCGAGGAGGTCGCGGACGCCGAGGACCCGTACTTCTCCGACGCGCCGACCGGGCAGATCTTCGGCGACGCGGCCAAGGAGGCCCCCGTACAGGTCCTGGGCGTGCACGACCAGAACGTCGCCCAGCAGATCACCAACGCGCTGAGCGAGGTGGAGCGCAAGGGCATCTCGTCCGACAAGGCGTGGTCGAACGCGAAGAAGGGCGTCGACAACGTCATCGGCTGATCGGCCCGGGGGGCCGGTCCCGGACGGGACCGGCCCCCCGGCCGCTCGCCGCGCACCCGCTCCTCCCCCGTTCCTCTCCGCCGCTCCCGAAGGCCGTTCCATGACTCTCACTGGCACCGCGGAGGCGGGCGCCGCGAAGGCCCCGCCCGTGCCGCCGCCCGGACGCGCCGGGGGCCGGGCGTCCGCCGCGCGCCGCGCCTGGCGCACCTTCTCGCCGTACGCCTATCTCGCCCCGTTCTTCACCCTGTTCGCGGCCTTCGGGCTCTTCCCGCTGCTCTACACCGCGTATGTCTCCCTCTACCGGGTCGAGTTGCAGACACCCGGCGATCTGCAGTGGCGCGGCTTCGGCAACTACGCCTCGATCTTCGGCGACGAGTTCTTCTGGACCGCGCTGCGCAACACCTTCACCATCGGGGTGCTGTCGACCGTCCCGCAGCTGGCGATGGCGCTGGGGCTGGCGCATCTGCTCAACTACAAGCTGCGCGGCCGGACGTTCATCCGTACGGCGATGCTGCTGCCGTACGCCACCTCCGTGGCCGCCGCCACCCTGGTCTTCGCCCAGCTGTTCGGCCGCGACTTCGGGCTGATCAACTACGTGCTGGGGCTGGTGGGCATCAGCCCGGTGGACTGGCAGACGGGCACGGTCGCCTCGCAGATCGCCGTCTCGTCCATCGTGATCTGGCGCTGGACGGGGTACAACGCGCTGATCTATCTGGCCGGCATGCAGTCCATTCCGAGCGAGCTGTACGAGGCCGCCGAGGTCGACGGCGCCTCGCGCTGGCGGCAGTTCGTCCATGTCACCCTGCCGGGGCTGCGGCCGACGATCGTGTTCACCGTCGTCGTCTCGACCATCGGCGCCACCCAGCTCTTCGGCGAGCCGCTGCTGTTCGAGGGCTCCATCTCGGGCGGGATCTCGCACCAGTACCAGACGCTCGGCCTCTACATGTACGAGCAGGGCTGGGGCTTCTTCCACCTGGGCAGGGCCGCCGCGATCGCCTGGGTGATGTTCGTTGTGATCGTGCTGCTGGTCGGGGTCAACGCCCTGCTCGCGCGGCGCCGTTCCCGTAAGGAGGCCGGCCGATGACCGCGCTCACCGCACCGCCGAACCCGCCCACCGAGCCGGTCGCGGAACCGGCCGCCGCCGGCCGGACGAAGCCGCCGGGCCGTGGGGTCCGGGCCGGGCGCACCCTGCACGGCGGGAGGCTCTCGTATCTGATCCTGGCCGTGGCGCTGCTGTTCTCCGCGTTCCCGTTCTACTGGACGATCGTGGCGGCCAGCCGCTCCAACGCCGATCTGGCGAAGGTGCCGCCGAGTCTGCTGCCCGGTCCGAACCTGATCGGCAACTTCGAGGCGGTGCTCGAACAGGCCGACATCGGCAAGGCGTTGCTGAACTCGCTGATCGTGTCGGGCTCCATCACGGTGGGTACGGTGCTGTGCTCCACCCTGGCCGGGTTCGCCTTCGCCAAGCTGCGCTTCCGGGGCCGGGGCATGCTGCTGGCCCTCACGATCGGCACGATGATGATCCCGCCGCAGCTCGGGGTCATCCCGCTGTTCATGCTGATCGCCGAGTTGCAGTGGGTCAACCAGCTCCAGTCCGTCATCCTGCCGGGCCTGGTCTCCGCCTTCGGGGTGTTCTTCATGCGGCAGTACCTGGTGCAGTCGCTGCCCGACGAGCTGATCGAGGCGGCGCGGGTGGACGGCGCGTCCTACGCGCGGATCTTCTGGTCGATCGTGGTGCCCATCGCCCGGCCGGGGATGGCCGTGCTGGGCATGCTCACCTTCATGGCCGCGTGGAACGACTTCTTCTGGCCGATCATCGCGCTCTCCTCGCAGAACCCGACCGTGCAGGTGGCGCTGCGCCAGCTCGGCGGCGGCTATGTGCACGACCAGTCCGTGATCATGGCGGGCACACTGCTCGGCACCCTGCCCGTCCTGCTGGTGTTCGGGCTGCTCGGGAGGCAGATCGTCGGAGGCATCATGCAGGGCGCCGTGAAGGGCTGAGCCCCGTACCCGTACCCGGCCCCGGGCGTCGCCGCGCGCCCGGTCCGGATCCACCGCATCGCGTTCCGCTCCCCTCTTCCCGCCCCTCTCCCCCCACTCGTTCCGCCTCTTCTCCACGGGAGTCTCTTCCTCATGACCGCTGTCGACGCACGTTCCCCGCTCGCCACGGAGCTGCGCTTCCCGCACGGATTCCGCTGGGGGACCGCCACCGCCGCGTACCAGATCGAGGGCGCCGCCACCGAGGACGGCCGTACCCCGTCCATCTGGGACACCTTCAGCCGCGCACCCGGCCGGGTGCGCAACGGCGACACCGGCGACATCGCCGCCGACCACTACCACCGGCTGGACGAGGACATCGCGCTGCTCAAGGAGCTGGGCGTGACGGACTACCGCTTCTCGGTGGCCTGGCCGCGCGTCCAGCCGACGGGGCGCGGACCGGCCGTCCAGCGCGGGCTGGACTTCTACCGGCGGCTGGTGGACGGGCTGCTGGCGGCGGACATCCGGCCGGTCGCCACGCTCTACCACTGGGACCTGCCCCAGGAGCTGGAGGACGCTGGCGGCTGGCCGCAGCGCGAGACCGCGCAGCGCTTCGCGGAGTACGCGCGGATCACGGCCGAGGCGCTGGGCGACCGGGTGTCGACGTGGACCACGCTCAACGAGCCCTGGTGCGCGGCGTTCCTCGGGTACGCGTCGGGGGTGCACGCGCCCGGCCGTACGGACCCGGCCGCCGCGCTGCGCGCCGCGCACCACTTCAACCTGGCGCACGGCCTGGCCACCCGGGCGCTGCGCGAGACGCTGCCGGCGAAGAGCGAGATCTCGCTGACGCTCAATCTGCACTCGCTGCGCCCGCTCACGGACTCGGCGGCGGACCTGGACGCGGTGCGCAGGATCGACGCGGTGGGCAACCGGATCTTCCTCGATCCGGTGTTCCACGGGCGGCTGCCGGCGGATCTGGTCGAGGACACGGCCTCGCTGACGGACTGGTCGTTCGTGCGGGACGGCGATCTGGAGACGGTCTCCGCGCCCATCGACTCGCTGGGGATCAACTACTACTCGCCCACGGTCGTCGCGGCGGCCGTGCCGGGCGGATCCCCGGAGGAGGAGGCGTCGCCGTGGCCGGGCGCGGCGGGCCGGGTACGGTTCGTGCCGGCGCCGGGGCCGCGTACGGCGATGGACTGGCCGGTCGACGCGGACGGGCTGTACGAGCTGCTGACGCGGCTGCGCGACGAACTGCCCGGCACCCCGCTGATGGTCACGGAGAACGGCGCCGCCTACGACGACTACGCCGATCCGTCCGGCGCGGTCCACGACCCGGAGCGGGTGGAGTATCTGCGCGGGCATCTGACGGCCGTCCACCGGGCGATCGGCGACGGCGCGCCGGTGCGCGGCTACTTCCTGTGGTCGCTGCTGGACAACTTCGAGTGGGCGTACGGCTACAGCAAGCGGTTCGGCATCGTGCACGTCGACTTCGCGACGCAGCGCCGCACGGTGAAGGACAGCGCGCGCTGGTACGCGGAGGTCGTCGGCAGGGGCGGCCTGGACTGAGCCGTTCCGCGTGCCCCGGAAGGCCGCCACGAACCCGGCGGCCCGGTCCGCGCACGACCACGACCCGGTCAGCCCCGGTCCGGGCCGTCCGGGTCGTGGTGGTGCGCGGACCGGGGGTGGCGCAGCCGCAGCCAGACGTCCCGGGCCCGGCGCCCGGCCTCCGTACGGCTGTGCGCGACCAGCCTGCGCGCCTGTTCCTCGTCCTCCACCATCGGCCCCGAGCCGCGCAGCGGTTGGCCTGCCGTCTCGCGCAGGAAGAGCGTCGCGATGAAACCGACGACGCCCGCGACCATCAGGTAGTACGCGGGCACCATGTCGTCGCCGGTCAGCTCCACCAGGCCGGAGGCGAACAGCGGTGTCGTACCGCCGAAGATCGATACGGAGATGTTGAAGGAGATCGACAGGGCCCCGTAGCGCAGCCGGGTGGGGAAGAGCGCGGGCAGGGTCGAGGCCGACGTACCGGCGAAGGACACCAGCAGCAGGCCGAGGATCAGACAGCCGACGGCCGACGGCACGATGCCGCCGGTGCGGATCAGCAGGAACGCCGGGATGGAGAGCACGACCAGCGCGACGCTGCCCGCCATGAAGACGGGGCGCCTGCCCCACCGGTCGGAGGAGCGGCCCACGGTGGTGATGGTGAGGACGACCACGACCATCGTCCCGAGCACCAGCAGTTGCGCGGTGAGGGCGTCCTGGCCGATGGTCTCGGTCATGTAGGTGGGCAGGTAGGACGTCACCATGTAGTTGGTGACGTTGTAGAGCAGCACCAGCCCCATGCAGATCAGCACGGCCTGCCAGTGCCGGGTGAAGATCTCCTTCAGCCGCCCCTTGCCTGACTGCCTGGCCTCCTCCACCGGGTCCTGCTCGGCGCCGCCCTGCCGCGCGCGCAGCTCGGCCTGTTCGGTCTCCTTCTGGAAGGCGGGGGTCTCCTCGAGACGCAGCCGCATGTAGAGGCCGATCAGTCCCAGCGGTCCCGCCACCAGGAACGGCAGGCGCCAGCCCCAGTCCACCATGCCGTCCTGGCCGAGGAGGGCCGTGAGCAGGGTGACGATGCCGGAGCCGAGCGAGTAGCCGACGAAGGTGCCGAAGTCGAGCCAGCTGCCGAGGAATCCGCGCCGTCGGTCCGGCGCGTACTCGGCGATGTAGGTGGTGGCGCCCGCGTACTCGCCGCCGGTGGAGAAGCCCTGGACGAGACGGCAGACCAGCAGCAGGAGCGGCGCGGCGAAGCCGATGGTGTCGTAGCCGGGCAGGAAGCCGACGGCGAACGTGCTGATCGCCATCATGATCATGGTGGCGGCGAGCACCCGTTTACGGCCGATACGGTCGCCGAGCGGGCCGAAGACCAGTCCGCCGAGCGGCCGGACGAGGAAGGCCGCGGCGAAGGTGGCGAAGGTGGAGACCACCTGGGTCCCCGGTGAGCTGGCGGGGAAGAAGACCTCGCCGAGGGTGCCCGCCAGGTAGGCGTACACCCCGAAGTCGAACCACTCCATGGTGTTGCCCAGGGCCGCCGCCGAGACGTGACGGTCACCGACAAGCCCGAAGTGCGCCGCGCGGTCTCGGCGGCGGCCCTGGGCAACACCATGGAGTGGTTCGACTTCGGGGTGTACGCCTACCTGGCGGGCACCCTCGGCGAGGTCTTCTTCCCCGCCAGCTCACCGG
>NZ_QQNA01000172.1 GCF_003346515.1 Streptomyces corynorhini | reverse complement strand
CCCCCGCCCACACCTCCACCTCCACCTCCACCCACGCCTCCGCCGCCGCGGATCCCGCCGTCGCCGCCACCCGCGCCACCGACGCGATCCTCCGCGACACGCTCCACAGCCCGCACCGGGGCGTGGTCGTCGACTCGCCCCCGGGAGCGGGCAAGTCGACCCTGGTGGTGCGGGCGGCGCTGGAGCTGGCGGCGGCGGGGCGCCCGCTGATGGTGGTCGCGCAGACCAACGCGCAGGTGGACGATCTCGTCGTACGGCTGGCCGAGAAGGACCAGGACCTGCCGGTCGGCCGACTGCACAGCAACGACCCGGACCCGTACGACAAGGCGCTGGACGAGCTGCCCGCCGTACGCAAGTCCGCGAAGGCCGCCGATCTCGCGGGCCTGGACATCGTCGTGTCGACGGCCGCGAAGTGGGCGCACGTACAAGGGGTCGAGCCCTGGCGGCACGCGATCGTCGACGAGGCGTACCAGATGCGTTCGGACGCGCTGCTCGCCGTCGCCGGTCTCTTCGAGCGCGCGCTGTTCGTCGGGGACCCGGGCCAGCTGGACCCGTTCAGCGTGGTGGGGGCGGAGCAGTGGGCGGGGCTGTCGTACGACCCCTCCGCGAGCGCGGTCTCCACGCTGCTCGCGCACAACCCCGAGCTGCCGCAGCACCGGCTGCCGGTGTCGTGGCGGCTGCCCGCGTCGGCGGCGCCGCTGGTGTCGGACGCGTTCTACCCGTACACCCCGTTCCGCAGCGGCACCGGCCCCGGCGACCGGCGGCTCACCTTCGGGGTGGCGTCGGACGGCTCGGGCCCCGACCGGGTGCTGGACGAGGCGGCCGAGTCGGGGTGGGGGCTGCTGGAGCTGCCGGCCCGACTCACGCCCCGGACGGACCCGGAGGCGGTACGGGCGGTGGCGCTGGTGGTACGCCGCCTACTGGACCGGGGCGGGGCGGCCACCAGCGAGCGGGCGCCGGACCCGGTACCGGTGACGGCGGACCGGGTCGCGGTCGGCACGGCCCACCGCGACCAGGCGGCGGCGGTCCGCGCGGCACTGGCCGACCTGGGGGTGACCGGGGTGGCCGTGGACACGGCGAACCGGCTCCAGGGCCGGGAGTTCGACGTGACGGTGGTCCTGCACCCCCTGTCGGGCCGCCCGGACGCGACGGCCTTCCACCTGGAGACGGGCCGCCTGTGCGTCCTCGCCTCCCGCCACCGCCACGCCTGCGTCGTGGTGTGCCGGGCGGGCGTGGCGGAGCTGCTCGACGAACACCCCTCGACGGAACCGGTGCAGCTGGGAGTGACGGTGAAGTTCCCGGACGGCTGGGACGCAATGTTTACCACATACCTTCACTTCCTGGAGCACCGTGTGTCCTGGCGTCCCTGAGCTGCGATGACGCGCAGGCAGTCAGTCCAGGGACGCCAACGCACCCGCTATGAGAGAACGTGCAGCCGCTCCCCTCACGGCTTCCTGTGACAGCCGTTCAAAGGCCCGGCTGTACAGCTCAACCTGGCTGGGCTGCGTGAGGGTGGCGGCAGCGTCCAGGGTGTCCGCGTGCGCCCTGGTGTCGTCGAAGATCGTGAAGGTGGGCATTGGCCACACGGCTCGTTGAGCTGAGAACGGAATGAGCCCTACGGCAACGTTCTGGAGATCCATAACCCCGAGCAGGTGACCAAGCTGTGCCGCCATCGTCTCGGCGCTGCACAGCCGGTACCGCAACACCGACTCCTCCAGTACGAACGAGAACCGGCGTACGCCATTGCTCAGCACCTCGTTACGCCTCATGCGGGCCGCCACAGCATCGCTCACGTCGTCCGGGGTCCCCCGGAAGTCTGCGATCGATGACAGCAGGGCAGCGGCGTATCCGGGTGTCTGGAGGAATCCGGGGATCACGTCGGAGACGTAGACCCTGAATATCTTTGTTTCTTGGTAGAGATCCCCAGTCGACTCCTGCAAACGGCGGAGACCGCTTCGCTGGAGTCGCCTCCACTGCACATGAGCGTCTGCGGACTGCCTGTTGGCAGCGATCAGGTCGGGGGCCTGGTCGTCAGCGGTGCAGGCCCGGCACCACGCTTTGATATCCGCGTCGGAGGGAGGGGTCTTGGCATTCTCGATACGGGACGACTTCGACTCTGACCAACCGCACCTGACGGCCAGCTCCCGCCCGCTGATCCCCGCGTCCTTCCGGATCTCGCGCAGACGACCGGCCAGCCCTTCGCGGGCCTTCTGAACGCGTGAGGAGGGGTGCAGGGGCATGGGGCTGGCTTTCGTCAGATCTCGTACAGGTGGTGCGGGATCGCTCGCTCCCAGACCGCTTCGAAGGCGGCGGAGCACAGCTTCACGGCTTCCGGGTCTGCCGTGATCTCGTCCTCCACCACCACGCCGTCACCTGAGAAGTGGTGCACCCGGAGTAGCGCACCATCGAACAGCCAGAAGTCATTCCCCGGCAAGGGGATACTCGTGGCCCGTCGTCGTGGCAACCACCGCACTTCCTCGCCCGCCGTGACGTTGGCGCGGGTGACGTGGTGCTCCCAACGGATGTAGTCCGATACAGGCTCGGAGACCACCCGGGCCCGGCGGATCGCCACGTCCCGGGCCACGGTGTCCGTGATCAACTGGTCGTAGGGGTGCCACCAGGATTCGCGGTCCTCCCAATTGATCCGCTCGCCCCGCTTCCATGCCTCGAACCGGTCCGTCGGGGCGTAGGAGTCACGCAATTCCAGGTGAACGGCGGACCGCTCGCACTGACCAAGCAGCTCAGCGAAGCTGGGCACGCTCGACGGCATCACACGCCTCCCTGATCATCGGGATCATCCGGGCCGGAATCCTGACGATGGCTTCGCTGTCGGGTACCGAGCCGTTCGCGGGGCTGCTCGCCTCGCACTCCGCCTGAGTCTCGGTGCTCGGCTTCCACCCCTGCAACAAGATCTCCTGAGCTTCCGCTCTCGTCTCTCCGGGGTGCTCGGCGTCGGCGGTGTACTCCTGGTGCAGAAGTCTGACTCTGGCGCGGAAGGCGCCGACCTTGCACCGGGTTCTGCTCTGCGATGGCCCAAGTGCGAGTGCGGCAGCCCGAAGTGCCCCGACTATGAGCCACCGGCCGAACCGCTATCCGAACCCCTGTGCACCAGGGTCGCCGAGGCCAACAGGCGGAGTCGTAGAGGTGGGCTGTGACCCCTGCGACCGTGACGAGACCAGCCAGGACGTGCCAGGCCCGGAAGGCCCTGCCGAAGGCAACAGCGACGCTTCCCGTGCCCGCGACCTATTGCGGGGTGTGCACTGGGCACCGTTCGATCTGGTGTCCCGACTGTTTCGGGTTCGAGGGGTGTCGGACCTGCCGCCGCACTTACAAGGTGCCCTGCCCTGCCTGTGCGGGCGGCACGTTGGAACCGATCAGATGGTGAGAACCCACGTCTCCGTCCCTGCCGGACGTAACCGAATTGGGACCCCGTACCCGTTCGGAAATCCCGGCAGGGGCGGCGCACGCCCCCGCCCCGGTGGTGGAAAACCCTGGACAGGTCGAGCGGCCGGGGCGGGTTGCACAACGGCACGGGGACCGCTTCCCCGCACGCATGGCGAAGGGATACGCACGATGGCCACAGTTCCCGAATTCGAGTTCCGCACGTCGAGCGCGTGCCAGTACAACAACAACGACCCCCGGTGTGTGGAGGTCGCGACCAACATTCCTGGCAAGGTGGCGGTCCGCAGTACTGTGACCGGTCGGACGGTCGAGTTCACGGCCGAGGAGTGGACCGACTTCCTGAGCGGTGCCAGGCTCGGGGAGTTCGACGTAGCCGCGTAAGGGAGTCGTCATGGAACAGTGCCCACGGTGCGGCGGAAGCGCGGAACCCGACCCTGAGCACGTCGGCGTGATCCGCTGCATGTCGTGCTGGCAAGTGTGTGCACTGCCCCAGGAACGCCCATGCCCCGGTCACCGCCCGGTTCTCATAGCGGCACTTCGGACCCTGGAAGAGTCCCGGGACCTCCGCCGTTGAGCAAGCAAAGGAACGCCCCCACCAAATGGCGGGGGCGTTCTTTGGTTTGATTCGAGCGGTCAGAGCAGAGCGCGGAACGGGTTGTCGGCCGGATCGGAAACGGGAGCAACCGACCGCTTCGCCGGTTCCGGTGCCGGGCGGTAAGCGTCCATCTGTACGACCGTGGCGCAGTGCCGCTCACGCTCCGCGCTGGTCGGCTGCGCCTCTGCGTAACGGGAAGTGTTCCGCTTCTGGACGCTGTCCGTGCTGGCCGGCAGCGGCACAGAGTCACCAGAAGTGTCACCGCGGAGTGAGAAGGATGCGGGCGTACCGGCGGACGATCCGCCACAGCGGCTGGGCATCCTCGGAGAGCGTGATCACGCGGGGTGAGGTTCCCCTGCACAACGCGGGAACCCTCACATCGTGAGTCGCAGCAACCAGGCGACGCGACCACGGAGTATCAGTCATTCACACTTCCTACAGTAAACAAAGGGAAGGACCCCGGAACAAGCCCGGGGTCCTGGGAGGGGTCAGGCGGAATGGCTACGACTCCGGGTCGAAGTCATCCCTGTACGTCTCCTGCTTCAGTTCCTCCAAGTCAGTCATTTGCTGGACCAGCTCATCAAGCATGTTGCAGAAAGCCGCGTAGGCACCGCGCTCGTACTCTTCACCGTCACTGGACGCCCAGGTTCCTTGCAGAGCATCGCTCGCCCGCTCCTGAAGATCCTTCGGGGTAATGAGACCGACAGAAAGCCCGGTCTTGGGGCTGCCCACGAGAAAGATCCGGAAGCCAGCCTTGCGGAGGAAGGAACCGCGTTCCTTCCATTCGGCCATCTGCTGCCACTTTGCGCGATACGTCTGGCCGGTGCTCGTCTCCTCCCAGCGGCCGGGGACGAAGGGCTCCTCCTTGAGAGTCTCCAGGTTGTCCGCGTGGCGCTCCAGAGTCGTCGTGAGCGCTGTGACGGCAGCAGCGGAAGAGGCTTGAGCAATGGCCTGGGAAAGGTTCTCCATGGCCGCCTCCAGCTCCTTGATCTGACCCCTGTTGTCCTTACCGGGGACGTACGAGCGCTCAGTTATGTAGTGGTCTCCCAGCTTGGAGAGGAACGAGTCCTCTACGGCTCGGTAGATCTCTTCCTGTGGCCGCGATGTGGAGAACTGGCACGCCTCACCGTTGGACCAAGAGGCACAGCGGAAGTACTTGTGCTTCTTGGTCTCCCCTGTCCGCAGCGTCACCAGAGAGCTGTTCTCGTACATCTTCATGCCGCAGGGGCAGTACAAGACTCCCGCCATGGGGGACGCATTCGACTTGATCCCCGCCCTGTACTTGCCCAGGTCGGCGACGGCGATCTGGAGCTTGTCGAACTCGTCGTCCGTCAGGATCGGGTCAGCCCATCGGACGGGCAGTCCGTCCCTGAGCAGCGGCTCACCCTTGTGCATGGCCACGCCCTTGAGCGTGGGCTTCTTCAGCATCTTGCCGAGGGTGGACGTGCTCCACTTGGTCCCCTTGATGTGCGTCTTGACGCCCACCTTCTTCGCTTCGGCGTTGATGCTCCGCTGGTAGTCCTGGGATGTCAGAACCCCGCGCGGGCAGTGGCACTGCGGCGTCTCGCTGCCTTGGTCGACGCAATCCGCGACGTGCCGGGGACGAGAGTTCCAGTCAGTGCAGAGCTGCCCCATGGACCATCCCTGCTCCGCAATCCGTTCGTACGCTTCCCGGATATGGGGGCCTGTCAAGGGGTCGATGACGAGCTTGAACCGCTGCTTTCCGTGGTGATCCACCAGGACAGGGCGGTAGCCGAAGGGCCACGTCCCCCCGCCCCACAGGCTTGCGTCCCGGTAGTACTGCGTCTGGTTCCGACGCTTCCTCACGATGGCTTCGCGGTACTCCTGAGCCTGGGTCGCCTTGATGTAAGCGATCATCCGGCCGGTGGGCGTGTGGATGTCCAGGCTCGGGTCATCGAGACAGACGATTTCCTTGCTGCCCTTGTGGCAGCGCTCCGCGAACCTGTCCCAGTGGTGCTGATCCCGGGTGATCCGGTCCAGCGACGTGACCATGACCGCGTCCCACTCGTGCCAGAGCGGGTCTTTCATCCAGCGGCCCAGCTTCGGCCGGTCGTCCAGGTTGACCGCGCCGGAGACACAGACAGCCTCCAGGCCGAGTCCGGACACCCGGAGCACAGCCGCTGCCTCCGAGGCCCACTTGCGCGCGGTTGGACAATGGATGGTGGCCCATGGGGCCGGTACACGCACGAGCAGGAGGAACCACATGGCGGATGCCGAGCGGAGCGAGCGGCGGCTGCGACCCGCGCCGCTGCTCTTCGAGCCCTCGGAGGCGGTCGCCGACCCCGAGCACTTCTTCGATCTGGAGTCCCTGGAGGATCCGGCCGAGCTGCTGGCCAGAGCGACCGAGCTGACCCTCGCGTTCCGCGCGGCCACGGACCGGGCGGTCGAGTTCCAGGCCGTCGCCGCCGCGCAGCTCGCGGATCCGCGCCGCTTCGACCGGCTGACGACCGCCGATATCGCGCGGCGGGCGGAGTGGACCGAGGACTATGCCAAGAAGATGGTCGAATTCGGCCGGGAACTGCTGAGCGGCGAGGGGCTGGCGGGGCTTCCGTAGCCCCAGGCCACGCGTGTGGCATATGCCGGGATGGAGGTTACGCCTCCTTGTGTCACCTGTCCCGGTTTTCGCGAACTCTCGGGAACAGGGTCGTTACTCCCGGTAGATCTGGGGTCATGAGCGCATGGCGACGAAACGACCCCACCCCGAGTTCCGGCGCGTTGCACGCTGAGCGCCGCTCCGACATCTTCGGCCTCCTCCAGGACGAGAGCCGCCATCAGACCGCGTACGTCACCCCGGCCGGCGCGCGCTGGCTCGCCTCCGCCGGGCCGTACCCCCGCTCCACCCTGTCCCTGTGGGACGCCGGACCGACCACGCCGAACGTGCTGCCCTGCGGTTCCGTGTTCGACGTGGTGAACGCCCCCTCGATGTTCGGCCGCCGCATGCTGGACCGGCTGTGGTCCGACGGGCCCGGTTCCGGACCGGTGGCCGAGTACCGGGGCCGTACGCTGCTGTTCGCCGCGCCGGGCACCGCGCAGCGGCTGCCGTCGCTGCTCTCCTGGGAGGAGTGGGGCGGCGGCGCGGGAGCCGGTGGCCCCGGCGGGCGGGAGACCGCGCCGCCGCCGCTGCTCTGCCACGGCGCGGGCGACGCCGTGACCGTACCGCCGCTGGTCCCGGGCCCCGCGGCGGGTCCGCGCTGGGTGGTCGCTCCGGACACCCTCCAGCCGTGGCTGCCGGGTCCCGAGGTGCTGCTGTGGGCCTGCGTACGGGCCGCCCGCTCCCTGCCGCACACCCCCACGCGCACCGCCCTGACCACCTGAAACAGCTCCGCGAGCGGCCCGCGGACATCGATTTTTCCTACCGCCGATCCGGGTGCTAAGGTCTACGACGTCAGCAGGCGCCGCTAGCTCAGTTGGTTAGAGCAGCTGACTCTTAATCAGCGGGTCCGGGGTTCGAGTCCCTGGCGGCGCACCGACAGAAGGAAGCCCCTCACGCGAGTGAGGGGCTTCCTTCGTCTGCCCTTCGTCTGCCCTTGGCCTGCCCTGTTCCCGGCGCGTTCCCGGCGGCGCGTTCCCTGCCGTGCCCCCTGGCCGTTTACCCCTGGCCTCCCCGGCTCCGCGCCTCAGACGCCCGGGGTGACCTTGACCGTCCAGGCGCCCGTGGCCGTCCGGTCCTCCACCTGCACCCGGGTCCGCTCCCCCGGGACGGTGAAGGTCTCGCCGACGCCGAGCGGCGCGTTCGCCAGCTGCGGGTAGACCGACCGGTCCCAGCAGGCTTCGCTGCCCGGGTGGGTGTCCACCACCTCCACCGGTCCGCCGCCCGAGGCGGTCGAGCCCCGTACCCGGTAGATCAGCACGCCCTCGGTACAGGTGTTGGCGTCGTTGCCGACGGCGGCGCGCGCCTCGATGGCCAGCACCGAGTCCTTGCCGGTCCTGACGACCGCGAGCCGCGTCCCCGTACTGCCGCCGACGGAGCGCGGGGCGGAGATCGGCTCCAGGGTGAGCAGGCTCGTACCGGTCGGCGCCACGCAGCGCACCTGGCGCCGGTCGAGCCAGCCGAGCTTCCAC
>NZ_QQNA01000171.1 GCF_003346515.1 Streptomyces corynorhini | reverse complement strand
GGGTGCGGGTGTCGAACTCGACGACCTCGCCCGGGGTCAGGACCAGATCGTGTGTGCCGAGGACCAGCCGCAACCGGCCGGAGAGGACGTAGATCCACTCGTATCCCTCGTGCACCCGCTGCTCCAGGTCGCACACCTGCCGCTGCCCGGCGGGGATGATCTGTTTGTACGCCTGCACTCCGCCGAGGTGGCGGGTCAGCGGGAGGAAGGTCATCCCGTAGCGGGTGAAGGGGCGGGGGTGGACACGGGGGTCGCCCGTGGGGGGCGCGTCGACCAGTTCGTCCAGTTGCACGCCGTACGCCTTGGCCAGCGGCAGGAGGAGTTCCAGGGTGGGCCTGCGCTGTCCGGACTCCAGCCGCGAGAGGGTGCTGAGCGAGATCCCGGTCTTCTCGCTCAGCTGGTTCAGGGTGGTACCGCGGTCCCGGCGCAGGGCTCGCAGCCGGGGGCCGACCGCGCTCAGCACGGTCGAGAGGTCGTCGTCTGCCATGGTTCCATTTGCCATAACGGCAATGTGGTCTGTCAAGCGGTGACGTCGCCGGGCCGCGTGGCGACGCGTGCGAGCCGACGCGCCTCGTCGCGCGCGGCCCCGGCCACGGCGTCCTCGTCCACCATGGTCAGCCGGCCGTCCTCGACCACCGTGCGACCGTGGACGAGGGAGAGCGTGACGGGAGCCGGTGCGCCCAGGACCAGCGCGGCGACCGGATCGGCGATGGAGGAGTGGGCCAGGGTGTCCAGCCGCCACAGGACGAGGTCGGCGAGTTTCCCGGCCTCCAGGGAACCGATGCGGTCGGCCCTGCCGAGCACCCGGGCGCCACCGTACGTACCGAGGCGCAGCGCCTGACGTGTCGTCAGGGCCCGTTCGCGATGGGTGCCGAGGCGGTTGACGAGCAGCGCGTTGCGCAGTTCGGTGTGGAGTTCGCCGGATTCGTTGGAGGCGGTGCCGTCCACCCCGAGGCCGACCGGGACACCGGCCGCGAGCAGGTCGGGGACGCGTGCGATGCCCGCCGCCAGCCGGGCGTTGGAGGACGGGCAGTGGGCGACGCCCGTGCCCGTACGGCTGAAGGCGGCGATGTCGGAGTCGTTCATGTGGACGCAGTGGGCCATCCACACGTCGGGGCCGAGCCAGCCGGTGGACTCGAAGTAGTCGGTGGGGCCCATGCCGAACACTTCCTCGCAGAAGCGCTCCTCCTCCGCCGTCTCGCTGCCGTGGGTGTGCAGCCGTACACCCTTGCGGCGTGCCAACTCCGCTCCTTGCCGCATGAGTTCGGTGGAGACGGAGAACGGGGAGCACGGCGCGACGGCGATCTGTGTCATCGCGTCGGGCGAGGCGTCGTGGTGGGTGTCGATGGTCTCCTCGGTGGCGGCGAGCGCGCCCTCCAGGGTCTCGACGGCGAAGTCGGGCGGCAGCCCGCCGTCCGACTCGCCCCGGTCCATGGAGCCCCGGGCGAGGGTGAACCGCAGCCCGGTCCGCGCCGCCTCCCCGATGATGGCGCCGGACAGATCGCCCGCGCCGCGCGGGTAGACGTAGTGGTGGTCCATCGCGGTGGTGACGCCGCCGCGTGCCATCATCGCCAGCGAACCGGCCGCCGCCGCGCGGACCATGGGCTCGTCGACGCGCGCCCAGGTGGGATAGAGCGCGACGAGCCAGTCGAACAGGTGGTGGTCGGTGGCGAGCCCCCGGGTGATCCACTGGTAGAAGTGGTGGTGTGTGTTGACCAGGCCGGGGGTCACGAGGTGGCCGGTTCCGTCGATCCGGCGGACCACGTTCTCCAGACCGGCCGGGGCGCCGCCCGCGCCCACGGACTCGATCAGGGTGTCCGCGACGACGACATGCCCCGAGGCGTACTCGGTGTCGTGCGCGTCCACCGTCGCGATGGCGCAGTTCTCGATGACGATGCGCGAGGCCGCCATGGTGGTCCCCTCCGTTCCTCGTCAGACGGTGTGCAGGTCGACCGGGATGCGCGGCTCGGTCCCCTCGCGCAACACCGTGGCCTCGATCAGCCCGTACGGCCGGTCGGCCGCGAAGTAGACCGCGCCGTCCTCGACGTCGTTCGTCAGCCCGAACGGCTCCAGGTCGACCAGGAAGTGGTGTTTGTTCGGCAGCGAGAAACGGATCTCGTCGATCTCGTCGCGGTGGTCGATGACGCGCGCGCCCATCCGGTACAGGCTCTGCTGGAGCGAGAGGGAGTAGGTGTCGGCGAAGGCTTCGAGCAGATGGCGCTTCGCCTCCTCGTACGACCGGTCCCAGTCGGGCTCCGACGCCTCGTCGCCCGACCAGCCGTACCGCCAGCGGGCGCACACGTCGGTGGCGAGGATCCGGTCGTACGCCTCCTTGAGCGTGGTGTACTCGTCCTTCGCGTAGCCCCAGAACTCGGAGTCCGTCGAGTTCAGCACGGTCAGGTCCGACAGCCCGGAGACGACCTGCCACGCCGTCCCGTCGTAGGTGACCTCGGTGACGCGCGTCTCCTGGCCCGCACGGGCGAAGGAGTGGCCGCCGAGCCGCTGCCAGGCGTACTCCTGGATCCGCACGCGCGCCCGGTGTATCGGTACCTGGCTGGTCACGAAGTGCCGGGCCAGCAGGATGCCGAAGCGCTCCGCCGACTCGATGCCGTGCCGCTTGGCGAACGCGTACACCGTGTTCTTGGTGGTGTCGGTCGGCAGGACATGGGTGTTGGAGCCGGAGTGGTGGACGTCGTCCATGTCGCCCGAGAGGGCGATGGAGACGTTCAGGTCCTTGAGGTGGTGGGTGGCGCCGTCGCGCACGACTTTGACGACGCGGGTCTCCGCCTTGCCGTACTGGTTCTGGCCGAGAATCGTGGGCATGTCCCTCTCTAACTCCCTCGGTAGACGGAGTACCCGAACGGGTTGAGCAGCAGCGGTACGTGGTAGTGCTCGCCGGGGCCGACGCGGAACGTGATCGTCACCTCCGGGAAGAACGGCGCACCGCCGCCGGTGTGTCCGTCGGTGTCCTGGGCCGGGTCGGGGCCGGTGGCGGGGATGGTCCCGGTGTCGGGGGTGGTCCCGGCGGTGGTGTTCCCCGCGTTGTGCCTCGTCGCGAGATACTCCTCGGTCGCGAAGTCCAGCCGTACCCGGGTGGTGGACTCCGGCAGGGCGGGCAGGTCCCGGCAGCGTCCGTCGGCGTCGGTCGTGGAGCCGCCCAGCTCCACCCAGCGGGCGTCGCCGCCGCCGGTCAGGGCGGCGAGCGACACCGGCACACCGGCGGCGGGGCGGCCGGCACTGGTGTCGAGGACGTGGGTGGAGACCGACGCCACCGGGGCGGGGGCGGGGGCGCCCGGCGCCTCGGCGAGACGGACCAGCCGGATGCGGTTGATCTTGCCGAGTTCGGCGCGCGCGGTCTCCCGCTCCCGCTCCGGCGTCCGGCCGAGCCGGTCCCTCAGCGCGTCGCGCATCCCCTCGGCGCTCGCCCCGGTGGCGCAGATCAGGAAGACGTGTCCGAACTTCTCCTGGTAGGCCAGATTGAGTGCGAGCATCTCGGCCCTGAGCACCTCGGACGCGTCCGCCATCCCGCGCTGCTCGCGGGCCGACACCGCGTCGCCCTCCGCCGGTCGGCCGATCGGCGGATGCCCGGCCAGCGCCTCGTCCAGATCCGCGCCGTCCAGCGCGGCGGTCGCGGCGTCGCTCGCGGCGAGCAGGGCGTCGGCGGTGGCGTACGGCCGCCCCGCGAGCAGCGCGCTCCCCCATCCGGCAGCCGCGCAGACCTCCCGCAGCCCGGCCAGCGCCGCACGGTCGGGCGCGGCGTTGAAGCGGGCGAGGCCCGGCGGCGGGGCGGGTGCCGGGGCCGGTGTCGGGGCCGGTGTCGACGTCACGGGAGCCTCCGTGGCTGTGCGTACGTGGGCGGCGGCGCCGTGGCGGGGCCGGGTCCCAGCTAACGCCCCCCGGGAGACGGCGTCAACAGTTTGTTGAATTTACCGGCACCCCGACCTGGAATTTTTTCATACCTAAGTTAGGTATACAGTTGGCCCCGACCGTCGGCGCGCGGAAGCCCTTCCGCTCCCACGGAAAAGATACCTAACTGAGGTATGCAGATGGTGAGAGTCTGCGACCCGACCCGAGGGAGCACCACCCATGAGCAGTTCTCCGAAGCGAAGCGTTCTTGTCTCCGGCGCCAGCATCGCCGGTCCCGCGCTGGCCCACTGGCTCCACCGCTACGGCTTCGAGGTCACGGTCGTGGAGAAGGCGCCCACGGTGCGCGGCGGCGGATACCCCATCGACATCCGGGGCACCGCCGTGGAGGTCGTCGAGCACATGGGGCTGCTCCCCCGGCTCAGGGAGGCCCACATCGACAGCCGCAAAGCCTCCTTCGTCGACGCCGACGGCCGGCCGGTCGGCTCCGTCAAGCCCGAGGACCTGACCGGCGGCGTGGCGGGCCGCGACATCGAAGTACCGCGCGGAGAACTCGCCTTCGCTCTGTACGACAGTGTCCGCGACGACGTCGAGTACGTCTTCGAGGATTCCATCGCCACTCTCCACGACCACGCGGCCGGGGTCGACGTCACGTTCCGGAGCGGAACGCGGCGCACCTTCGACCTGGTCGTCGGCGCCGACGGCATCCACTCGAACACCAGGAGCCTCGCCTTCGGCCCCGAGGCGACGTACCACCGCTACCTCGGCCACTGCTTCATGGGCTTCACCATGCCCAACGACCTGGGGCTCTCGCACGAGGCGCTGCTGTGGAACGTCCCGGGCAAGTCCGCGACCCGCTACGCCGTCCGGGACGACGACCAGGTGTTCGCCATCATGACCTTCGCCGCCCCCGAGCCGCCGACCGGCGCCTTCCGCGACCCGGCCGCCCAGCGCGATCTGGTCGCCTCGGCCTTCGCCGGATACGGCTGGGAGATTCCGCCCATGGTCGAGGCGATGCGCGCCGCCGACGACATCTTCTTCGACGCCGCGGGCCAGATCCGGATGGCGCGGTGGTCCAGCGGCCGGGTCGCGCTCGTCGGTGACGCCGCCCACGCGCCCTCGCTCTACTCGGGACAGGGGTCGAGCATCTCGCTGGTGGGCGCCTACGTCCTGGCGGGCGAACTGGCCACGGCCCCCGACCACCGGACGGCCTTCGCCGGGTACGAGGAGCGGACCCGGACGTTCGTGGAGACGAACCAGGCACTCGCCTTCCAGGGTCTCGCCGCCATCACCCCGGGCACCGCCGAGGAGCTGGCACAGCGCGACGAGGCGCTGCGCGGCGACCGGGACCTGGAGATCAACGACGCGGGCCGGGCCGCCAACTCGGCGCTGGACCTGCCCTCTTACCCGGTCCCGACGGCCTCGTGACCGTCGCCCCCGGGGTCAGCCGCCCCGGGCGGGCCGCTCGTCGCTCTCCCGTGCCTCGGCCCGCTGCTCGTTGGCGTAGTTGATGTAGTTGTAGACGGTGAACCGGCTGACGCCCAGCGCGCTCGCCACCGTCTCGACGCCGTGCCGTACGGAAAAGGCGCCGCGCGCCTCCAGGTCCCGTACGACCGACTGCTTGGCCCTGCGGTCCAGCTCGGCGAGCGGCATGCCGTACCGGCGCTCCAGACCGGCCAGGATGTGGTCGAGGGAGTCCGAGAGCTGCGGCAGCCGCACGGCGAGCAGCGCCTCGCCCTCCCAGGTGAGGACCACGTCGTCGGGCTCGGCCGCCTCCGGGGCCAGCAACTCGCCGCCCATGGCGTCCACGAGCGGTCGCACCGCCGCGACGAAGGGGTGGTCGGGCGACGGCGTCACCGGCCGGCCTCCGGGCCGGCCGGAGCGGCCGGGTCGGGCGCACCGCTGTCGGGCGCACCGCTGTCGGGCGCGCCCCCGATCACGTTGATCTGGAGCGAGATGCGCGTCGCGCCCACGGACAGCGACCGGCGCAGCATCGTGTCCACCGCCGCCAGCACGGCGTCCGCGCCGCCTTCCGCCGTATTGCCGAACGGCCCGACGTCGACGGCGTCCAGCGCGGCGCCCCGCACGACCTCCCGGGCCACCAGCGCGTGGGCGGGCACCTCGTCCAGGTCGAAGGGTTCGGTCGTGAACTCCACTCGCAAACGCACCGTGCCTCCATGGCATAGCCTCTGAACTGCGCATTCTCGGAGAGGTTCAGGGTCATCGCCGCGCTGGTGTGCCCCAGTTGGCTCCGATACGACCTTAACGGACTCTCCTGCGGAGATCGGTGGAGACGCGGGTGTCCTCGTTCGCCGGCTCCGGCCGCGGGTGCGGTGTCGGCCCGGCGGTGTGGTCGTGTTTCGCCCCGTCGCGCCCCGGTCGAATCTCGCGTAGCTTGACGCCATGCGACCTGCCGCGCCGGTCCACGACGCCGCTTCGGTGTGGGACATCGCCACCCCGTCGCGGCACGGTCGATTACCGGGGGTCAGCATGGCCGGATTCCGGGCCCGTACGACCGACCTGGTCGACCTGGGCGTGGTCCCGCACCCGGCTGTCACGGTGGCCGTCGACCTCGGCGACGAGCCTTTCCTCGTCACGGACTTCCACGGCAGGCAGCAGAGCGGCAGCGTCGTCGTCAGGCTCGCGTCCGGCGGCGTCCGGGTGCGCGGCCAGGACATCGAGTGCCTCCAGATGCGGCTGTCACCGCCGCTCGCCCACGCGGTGCTCGGCACCTGTGCGGAGTCGGGCACCACGGTGGTCCCCCTCGACGCCCTCTGGGGCGGCGACGCGGCACGCACCCAGGAGCGCCTGCGCGCCGCCGGGTCGTGGGACGAGCGGTTCGCGATAGCGGAGGCCGCGCTCGTTCGACGGTACGAGGCGGGCCGCGCGGTCGAACCGGAAGTCGCCTTCGTGTGGGGGCAGATGGTGACGAGCCTGGGAGGGGCCCGGGTCGAGCGGCTGGCGGCCGAGGTCGGCTGGAGCCGTAAGCGCCTGTGGTCGCGGTTCCGGGCCCAGATCGGTCTGAGCCCCAAGCGCACCGCTCAGCTGGTCCGTTTCGACCACGCGGCCCACCGGCTGGCCGCGGGTCACAGCGCCGCGCGGGTGGCGGCGGAGATCGGCTACGTCGACCAGTCCCACCTGCATCGGGATGTCATGGCCTTCGCCGGGGTGACACCCATGGCTCTCGCGGTCGCGCCGTGGCTCGCGGTCGACGACGTCGCGTGGGCCGCCCCCTAGACGAGTAAGAGGCCGCGCGGATAGGTGGGGTGGAGGAAGGAGCGGGGTAAGGGGCAAGCATGGCAAGGTGGAGGAGGGAGGCGACGCGGAGGGGGCACCTCCCACGCCCTTAAGGCAGTGGGGGAGTCGTGGACCGACGACAACGCCGCCAGGCGCCGCCCATCGCCCCGCGACGCCGCCCCACCTATTCGCGCGGCCTCTAAGTCCGAAGACAGGCCCTCGCGCGTGTGCGACCCGCGGTCCGCGCGGGGGAACATTTCTACAAGACGCCCGGCACCGGAGCTTGTGACACTGCGACCATGTCCAAGGACTCGAACGACTCGCCGCTCGACTCACCCCCCGACTCACCGCTGCCGCACGTCCGGTGGCCGCGGTACGGCGTTGACGCTCCCGCGTTCCCGGTGGTGTCCGGCATCGCCGGCGCGGCCTGCTACCTCGCCGCCGGCCGATGGCGGCCAGGACGGAAGGTGATGGTGGCCGCGGGAACGGCCCTCATGGCCAGCACGGGCATTTTCCTCAACACCACCCTGCACGGCAAACTGCGCATCTGGAGGCGGGAGCTGGACCGAGCCGGTCTGAAGGGCAACGAGCAGCTGCTGGACCTGGGCTGCGGCAGGGGCGCGATGCTCATCGAGGCGGCCAAGCGGCTGCCGATGGGACGCGCCGTGGGCGTGGACCTGTGGTCGGAGAAGGACCAGAGCGGGAACCGGCCCGAGGTCACACTCGCCAACGCCACCGCGGCGGGGGTCGCCGACCGGGTGGAGATACACACGGCCGACATGACGGCGCTGCCGTTCGAGGACAACTCCTTCGATGTCGTGACGAGCGCGCTGGCGATCCACAACATCCCGTCGCCCGAGGGCCGGTACAGCGCGGTCAACGAGGCCATGCGGGTGCTGCGTCCTGGCGGACAGTTGATCATCGCCGACTTCACGCCCATGGCCACCACCTACGCCGCGCGCATCGGCCACGGCACGGTGCGCGCGCTCGGCCCCGGGTACTGGTACGGCGGCCCGTGGCTCCGCGTCGCGCTGCTCCACGTGGTCAAGGAGCACTGACCAGGTCACGCAGCTCCTGAACCGGCCATCTCCCCGGCACCGCGGGCGCGTTCGGCACCGGCCGTGCCGGGGAGAGCCCCTGCCCCGGGCCGCGGACCGTCCGAGGGGCCGGGAAACCCCGCGCGAACCACCCGTTCTGGTGGACCATGGGCCGGGGAACCCGAACGAGAAGGACCGAACGAGAAGGACCGGAGGAGGCGAGACGCGATGGGAGAGAGCGTGTCGGTGTGCTGTCCGTCCTGCGGCAGCCGTCATGTCTTCAGGGCCGCCGCCCACCCCTGCGCGTGCGGCGCGCCCGTGGCGCCGATCCTGCGCGCGGACGCGCCCGCCGAGCCGGTCACGCACCGCGCCTGGGCGGACGAGTGGGTGACGGTCCGCTGCGCGGCGTGCGGGCGCGACGGGGACTGGCCACGGCCCGAACTGGGCTGCCCGTGCGGTACGGCGCTGCGGATCCCGGTGGCGGGCGCGGGTACGGACCCGGTGCCGCCCGGGGCCCCGCAACCGGCGCGGGCGCCCCACACCGAGCGGCCCGCGCACATCCCGCTGCCCCGCACCGGCCGGACGCCACGGCCGCCCTTCCGGCCCACGACGATCCGTACATCCCAGGACGCGGTGACCGCCGCGGCGCTCTATCTGCGCTGGCTGGGCTTCAAGAGCGTCGTACGGGCCGGTACCGTGCCCTCTCCCGGCGGGCCGGAGGACACCGGGGTCGATCTGCGCGGCCCCGATGTCGTCGCCCAGGTCGACCCGACCACCAGCCCGGCATCCCTGCGCGCCGTCGAGTGCCTCTGGCTCAACGGGCTCGGCGCGTCGACCGCGAGCGTCTACTTCGCGCTGGCGGGGTACGCCGAGGACGCGCGCAGCCGCGCCGACGCGCTGGGACTCCCCCTCTTCGCCATGGACCTCACCGGAACCCCCCAGCCCGTCAACGGCCCGGCGGCCGAACTCGTCTCGGCCGGGCCGTGACGGGCGTGGATCCGGGCCGCGGGGCGGACGGAGCATCACCCCGTTCACGCCGCCCCAGGCGCCCGGGAAGATCCGGGCGGCGGGGCGGACGGGCTGCCGGTCCGTGGGCCGTCACCCCCGGGGCGGCCGGGCGGCGAACCGTTCCCGTAGCTCGATCTTCCTGACCTTTCCGCTCACCGTCATCGGGAAGGCGTCCACGACCTCCACCCGGCGCGGGATCTTGTAGTGGGCGAGGCGCTCGCGGCAGTACGAGACGATCTCCTCCAGGGACGGCGCCGCCGCCGGGTCGCGCGGGATCACGCAGGCGAGGATCTCCTCGCCGTACTTCGGGTCGGGCACGCCGACCACCTGGACGTCCGCGACCTTGGGGTGGCCGTACAGGAACTCCTCTATCTCGCGGGGGTAGACGTTCTCACCGCCCCTGATGATCATGTCCTTGATGCGGCCGACGATCCGCGCGTAACCGTCCTCGCCGATCACCGCCAGGTCACCGGTGTGCATCCAGCCGCCGGCGTCGACGACCTCGGCCGTACGCTCCGGTTCGTTCCAGTAGCCGAGCATCACGCTGTAGCCCCGGGTGCACAGTTCGCCGGGCTCGCCGCGCGGCAGTGTCACGCCGGTCGCCGGGTCGACCACCTTGACCTCGATGTGCGGCAGCGCCCGGCCCACCGTGCCCGTACGGCGTTCCAGGTCGTCGTCGCGGCGGGTCTGGGTGGAGACCGGTGAGGTCTCGGTCATGCCGTAACAGATCGACACCTCGGCCATGTTCATCTCGCGGACGACCCGCTTCATGACCTCCACCGGACAGGGCGAGCCCGCCATGATGCCGGTGCGCAGCGAGCCGAGGTCGTACGAGGCGAACCCGGCGAGGTTCAGCTCGGCTATGAACATCGTGGGGACGCCGTACAGCGAGGTGCAGCGCTCGTCCTGGACCGCGCGCAGCGTGGCCTCCGGGTCGAAGGACGGCGCCGGGATCACCACGCAGGCGCCGTGCGAGGTGGCGCCCAGATTGCCCATCACCATGCCGAAGCAGTGGTAGAAGGGCACCGGCAGACAGACCCGGTCCCGCTCCGTGTAGCCGACCGTCTCCCCCACGAAATAGCCGTTGTTGAGGATGTTGTGGTGGGAGAGGGTGGCTCCCTTCGGGAAGCCGGTGGTGCCGGAGGTGTACTGGATGTTGATCGGGTCGTCGCAGGACAACCCGGCCGCGCGGGTCGCTATCTGATCGTCCGTCACCAGCGCGGCCCGTGACAGCAGTTCGTCCCAGCTGGGATGCCCGATGTGGTGAACGGCCCGCAGCGCGGGACACCGGCCGCGCACCTCCTCGGCCATCGCCCGGTAGTCGCTGGTGCGGTGGGCGAGGGACGCGATGAGCACCGAGGTCCCCGACTGGCCGAGGACGTACTCCAGCTCGTGCGCGCGGTAGGCGGGGTCGACGGTGACGAGGATCGCGCCGATCCGGGCCGTGGCGTACTGCGTGAGCACCCACTCGGGGCAGTTGACCGCCCAGATCCCCACCCGGTCCCCCTGGGCCACGCCGCTCCCGAGCAGCCCCCGCGCCAGTTCGTCGACCGCCGCGTCGAACTCCGCGTAGGTCCAGCGCCGTCCCGAGGGGACGTCCACCAGCGCCTCCCGGTCCGGGAACGCGGCGACGACCCGGTCGAGATCGGCGCCGATGGTGTCACCGAGCAGCGGGGTCGTGCCGGTGCCGTGCGTGTACGAGGGCGTGCCCCGCCCCGTCACCGCAGCTCCTCCTCGTCGTACTCCACGCCGCCGCCCTCGGCGGTCCGCTCCCGCAGCTCGACGCGGCGGATCTTCCCGGACACGGTCTTGGGCAGCTCGGCGAACTCCAGCCGCCGTACCCGCTTGTACGGTGCCAGCAGCGCCCGGGAGTGGGCGAAGATCAGCTTCGCCGTGCCGGGCCCCGGCTCCCAGCCCTCGGCCAGGACGACGAACGCCTTGGGCACCGCGAGCCGCAGCGCGTCGGGCGCGGGCACGACCGCCGCCTCGACGACCGCCTCGTGCTCCAGGAGCACGCTCTCCAGCTCGAACGGCGAGATCTTGTAGTCGGAACTCTTGAACACCTCGTCGCGCCGGCCGGTGAAGGTCACATACCCGTCGGCGTCCCGTGAACCGATGTCGCCGGTCCGGTAGTAGCCGCCCGCCATCACCTCGGCCGTCAGCTCCGGATCGCCGTGGTAGCCGGTCATCAGACCGACCGGCCGGGCCGAGAGGTCGAGCGCGATCTCCCCCTCGTCGGCGCCCGGCGCCCCGGTGACCGGGTCGAGCAGCTCGACCCGGTAGCCGGGCGTCGGCCGTCCCATGGAGCCGGCCTTCAGGAGCTGGCCCGGGGTGTTGGCCACCTGGACGGCCGTCTCGGTCTGGCCGAAGCCGTCCCGGATCGTGACGCCCCACTCGCGCCTGACCGTCTCGATCACCTCGGGGTTGAGCGGTTCGCCCGCCGCGACGGCCTCGCGCGGCGGGGTGCGCAGCTGGGAGAGGTCGGCCTGGATGAGCATCCGCCAGACGGTCGGCGGCGCGCAGAAGCTGGTGACGCCCGCACCGTCCATCTCGGCCATCAGCCGGACCGGGTCGAAGCGGGTGTAGTGGTGGATGAAGACGGTCGCCTCGGCGTTCCAGGGCGCGAACAGGTTCGACCAGGCGTGCTTGGCCCAGCCGGGCGAGGCGATGTTCAGGTGGACGTCGCCGGGGCGCAGCCCGATCCAGTACATCGTGGCGAGATGGCCGACCGGATAGGAGACGTGGGTGTGTTCGACCAGTTTGGGGCGGGCGGTCGTGCCGGAGGTGAAGTAGAGCAGCAGCGGGTCGTCCGCGTGGGTGACGCCGTCGGGTTCGAAGCCGTCGGGCCGCTCGTGCGCCTCGGCGTACGGCAGCCAGCCGTCCACCGCCGCGCCCACCGCGATCCGGGTGAAGGCGCCCGGCACGTCGGCGAACTTGGCCGTGTCCTCGGCACGGACGATCACGTGCCCCGCCCGGCCGCGCTCGACGCGGTCGCGCAGGTCGGCGGGGCCCAGGAGCGGGGTGGCGGGGATGACGACGGCGCGCAGCTTCATCGCGGCGAGCGCGGTCTCCCACAGCTCGACCTGGTTGCCGAGCATGACGAGGACCCGGTCCTCGGCCCGTACGCCCTGCTCGCGCAGCCAGTTGGCGACCCGGTCGGAGCGTGCGGACATCTCGGCGAAGGTGACGCGGGTGCGGCGGCCGTCCTCCTCGACGATGTGCAGGGCCTCGCGCTCACCGGCCCGGCCGCCGTCGCCCTCGGCGATCCGGTCGAACCAGTCGAGCGCCCAGTTGAACCGCTCGGGGCGCGGCCAGGCGAAGCCCTCGTACGCCGCCCGGTAGTCCTCCCGGTGCGCCAGGAGGAAGTCGCGGGCCGCCCTGAACCGCTCGGTGGGCCCGGCCGGGCCGCTCGGCTTCCTTGCCGTCATATGTCCTCCTCGTTGCGGGACCGTCCCCTGACATCGTGTAATCAGTGACGCAGGTCTCACCAGCCCCGGACGGGGGTGGTGGCACCACGGACAGGAGGGCGACGCGTGAGCGAGGCGAGCGGCGGTGCCGGGGCGGGCGGAATCGCCGAGATGCGCGCGGCGCTGGCGCGGCTGCGCGCGGCGACCGGGCTGCCGGTGGCCTTCGGCGGGCTGCTGCACGAGGCGGGGCGGCTGCGGATCGCGGAGCTGACCGGCGCGGCGACCGGCGCGCTGCGCGGTCTGGGGATCTCCTCGGGCAACGGGCTGGGCGGCAAGTCCATCGCGCTGGCGCGCCCCTGCGCGGTGACCGACTACCGGGAGGCGCGCCACATCAGCCACGAGTACGACGCCGCCGTGGCCGCCGAGGGGCTGCGCTCGGTGGTGGCGGTGCCCGTGGTCGTACGGCGCGAGGTGCGCGGGGTGCTGTACGGGGCGCTGCGCAGCGCGCTGCCGTTCGGTGAGCGGGTCCTGGACGCGGCGGTGAGCGCCGCCCGGGACATCGAGCAGGCGCTGGTCGTACGGGACGAGGTGCGGCGGCTGCTGTCGGTGACGCGGGAGCCGGTGGCGGGCGCGGGGGCCTGGGAGGAGGTACGGGCGGCGCACGGGGAGTTGCGGGCGCTGGCGCCCCGGATAGCGGATCCGGGGCTGCGCGAGGAGCTGCTCGCCGTCTGCGGTCGGCTGGCGGGGGCGGTGGAGCCGGCCCGCGCGGAGCCGTGTTCGTTCCCGGTGGCGCTCGCGCCGCGCGAGGTGGATGTGCTGGCCTGTGTCGCGGCGGGCTCGACCAACGCGGCGGCGGCCGAGGCGCTGGGGCTGCGGCCGGAGACGGTGAAGGGCTATCTGCGCGCGGCGATGCGGAAGCTGGGTGCCCACACCCGGCTGGAGGCGGTGGTGGCGGCGCGACGGGCGGGGCTGCTGCCCTGAACAGGGGGAAGGCGGATGGCGGCGGGCGGCGGGCGGTGGACGGGAGGCGGCAGGCGGCAGGCGGCGGGCGGCAGGCGGGAGCGGACGCGCCGCCGAGAGGGCGCGGGTCCTCTCGGCACCGGTCGACCCGTCGCTCCGACTGCCACGAGGACGCCTTGGGGATGTGATCCCGTACACGGCACACAGTCCCGGTCACGGCCTGTAGTACCGTGCCGCCATGAGTCCGAACCAGCCCGCGCGCGGCGCACGGGAGCGAGCGCGTCAGGCCATGCGGGCCGAAGTGGCCAGGACGGTCCAGGATCTGGTCCTGGAGCGGGGCTACGAGGAGACGACCGTGGACGACATCTGCGCCGCCGCCGAGATCTCCCGCTCCACGTTCTTCCGGTACTTCTCCTCCAAGGAAGAGGCGCTCTTCGGCACGGTGGACGACGTGGGCGCGTATCTGCGGGACGCGCTCGCCGCCCGGCCGGCCGACGAAACGCCCTGGGTCGCCATGCGGCGCGCGCTCACTCCGCTGATCGAGGAGTACGAGGCCCACGACGAGCACACCCGGCGGCTCACCCGTCTGATGGTGAACACCCCCGCGCTGGCCGCCTGGCACCGGGAGAAGAACGCCCGCTGGCACGAGCTGCTCCGGCCCGAGATCGCCCGCCGCCTCGGGGCCGACCCGGCGGACGCTTCCGACCCGCGCGCCAACGCCGTGATCGGCGCGGCCCTGGGATGCGTCGAGGCGGCCCTGATCGCGTGGACCTCGGACACCGCGCCGCGCACGCTCGACGAGATCCTGGACCGCGCCATGGGCGTCGCCTACCACGTGGAGTGAGACAGCGGCGGCGCTCCGCCCGGCACCCGGGAAACTCGGTGGAGCCCCGCCCGTCGCGGTCGCTAGGGTCGCCGGATGAGTACTCGTACCTTCCGCGTCACCGTCCGCGGTGTCTTCGCCGGACTCAGCGCCGAGCAGCGGGCCGAGCTGCTGGCCCGCGCCCCGGAACACGACGTCCTGCGGGCGGCGTTCACCCCCGAGGGCCACCTCAGCTACGACCTCGCCGCGCGCTCCGCCTTCACCTTCCGCTTCCAGGACACGGGAGAGGAAGAGGAGGACATCCTGGCGGCGACCGAACGCGCAGAAGAGGCGGCGAGGACATGGCTGGCCGAGCGCGGCTACGCCCACAACAACCTCCGGAGCAGCGCCGAGGACCTCTCCCAGGCGCCACTGGGCAAACGGCAGCGCCGCGCCGCGGCCCAGAAGAGCGCCTGACGCCGCGCGGCGGCGCGCGCACCGCCCGCCGCGCCCGCTCCCCGGCACGGAGCGGGGGCCGGTGGTCCGGGGCTGCCCCCGGCCCACCGGCCCCCGACGCTCCGCCGGATCGCCCAGGGCCTGTCTGCCACATAGCGCCGTCCGCCCGGAGGGCGGGGCTCGCGGCGTCTGGTGCGCTGCGCTCGCTGCGCCTCGGCGAGCGTGCGTGCCAGACACCGCGAGCCCCGCGGGATGTGTCTCCCTAGACCCGGGGCGCCGCGGGACGCCGGGCGGGCCGGGCCAGGGTGTAGCCCGCGATTCCGGCGAGCGCGCCGAGCACGCCGCCGCCCACGGTCCACAGCCAGCGGTCGGTCCAGCGGCCCGAGGACCAGCCGCCCTCGGGCTCGACGCCGGACGCGGCCAGCCGCGCCCCCTCGCTCGACGCGCCGCCGCCGCTCTGCGAGACGGTGGTACGGCCCGGGGTGAGCGGTACGGAGAGCTTGCCGTCGACCGCCTGGGCGCCGCCCTGGGAGGGCGCCTGCGCCTCGATCTCGGTGGTGACCGGCAGCCCGAGGTCCTGCTCCTGGGCGTCGAGGACCGTCAGCCGTACGAAGTAGCTGCCCGGCAGCGGGTCGGCGGACCACGGCTCCGCCCAGGCCCGTACGGTCCGCAGCACGCAGCGCAGCTCGACCGACGACTTGTCCGCCGTGAGCGTCCTGGTCTGCGCGCCGTACACACACGCCTGGCGGCGGCGCAGCCCGTCGTAGACGTCGATCTGCCAGGTCACCGGTCCCTTGCGGGCGGCGGCGCTGTCGGGCAGCGCGATCTTGGCCTTGACGGTGGCGCGCTGGCCCACGTCGACGGGGAAGACCCAGTAGAGGTAGTCACCCGTGGAGGCGCCTGCCGTGGCGCGCTGGCCGGGCCGGAAGGCGGTGGCCGTACGGAACGACGTACCGGCCTCCGTCGGCGCCTGCGCGCTGTCGGAGCCGTCGGAGGAGCCCGTGGCCGTGCCGGAGGGGTCCGGGGTCTCGTCGGCGGCGGCGGCTCCGGCCGTGCCGAGCAGCAGCGCGGCGGCGAGCAGGGAACCGGTGAACATGCCGGTGATACGCATCAGTTGCTCCAGACGAGACGCAGGCGCGAGATCCAGCCCCACAGCAGTCCGGCGACCAGCCCGGTGAGGGCGAGGACGCCGAGCAGCCACCAGCCGCGGCCGAGGCCGAAGGAGGCGACGTCGGAGGCGGTGTCGGGCGCGTCGACGAGGTCGACGGTCAGCTCGACGGGCAGCCCGGGGGTGGTCTTGACGGAGGCGGGCGCGGAGAAGGAGTTGCTGACCTGGAGGCAGACCGTCTCGGCGGCCTGCTTGTCGTCGTCGTCCGTGTCGTCCTGCTCGGGCTTGGGGTAGCGCAGCCCGGACGAGATCACGTCCGTACGCCCGTCACCCGCTTCGGAGCCGCGGACGATCTCCCTGCCGTGGACGGTCACGGCGCGCAGCAGCACGCCGTAGTCCTGGTCGACGGCGCGGTCGGCGCCCACGCTCACGGAGGCGCGCAGTTCCTGGCCGGGCAGGACGTCGACGCGGTACCAGCGGTGCTCGGAGAACTTCTCGCGGTCGCTGTAGAGGCCGGGCTTGATCTGCGGGGCGTCGGCGCAGCGCGCCGCGCCCTCGGTGGCGACCGGGTTGACCACCGGGTCGGCGGCGCGGTCCACCAACTGGGTGACCCGGCGGGAGAGTTCGTCGGTGTGCTGGACGGCGGTGAAGGTGCCGCCGGTGGCCTCGGCGATGCAGGTGAGCTGCTGACGGGTCTTCTCGTCGGGCACCAGGCCCAGGGTGTCGATGGTGAGGTGGATGCCCTTGGCGGCGATCTCGCGCGCCACCTCGCACGGGTCGAGCGGGGCGCAGGTGTCCTCGCCGTCGGTGATGAGGACGATGCGCCGGCTGGCGTCACCGTCCTCGCCGAGGTCCTGGGCCGCGCCGAGCAGCGCGGGGCCGATGGGGGTCCAGCCGGTGGGGACGAGGGTGGCGACGGCGGTCTTCGCCTCCGTACGGTCCAGCGGGCCCACCGGGTAGAGCTGCTTGGTGTCCTTGCAGCCGACCTTGGTGTCCTTGCCCGGATAGTCGGCTCCGAGGGTGCGGATGCCCAGTTCCACCCCCTCAGGCACCGCGTCCAGTACGTCGTTGAACGCCTGCTTGGCCGCCGTCATACGGGACTTGCCGTCGATGTCGCGGGTCCGCATGGAGCCGCTGACATCGAGGACGAGATCGACTCTGGGCGCCGGACCCGCGGGTTCGTCGGCGGCGGCAGCGGCGGGAGGGAAAAGCCCTACGGCCAGGGTGGCCACCAGACCGCACACGACGGCTGCCGACCGGCTACTTATGATCATCGCCGGATGATAATGAGAATGGCCCCACGGGAACAAACGAGAGCTGACGCAGCGTCAACTCCCTTGCTGTCAAATGGCACGGCGGTCCGGCGGCCACCTCTGGCCACACCGGCGGCGCCCCGGACCGCCCGCCAGGCCACTCCTCTCACCGAGCCCTCTTGACCGGCCTTTTCTGTTCATGGGAGCGCTCCCAGTGGTTGGATGACTGGCAGCCCGCACTCCCGTTCACGCATCAGTCCGGGCACAGGCCGACTGGGAGGTCCCACGATGGTGGCGAAGGTGACAAAGGCGCGTACGGGCCAGCCCACCCTGGAGGAGGTCGCCGCGCTCGCGGGGGTCGGCCGGGGCACGGTCTCCCGTGTCATCAACAACTCGCCCCGCGTGAAGGACACCACCCGGCATCTGGTCGAGCAGGCGATCGCCCAGCTCGGGTACGTTCCCAACCGGGCCGCGCGCGCCCTGGCGGGCAGCCGCACGGACGCCGTGGCGCTGGTGATACCCGAGACCGAGAAACGGTTCTTCGAGGAGCCCTACTTCTCCGACATCGTGCACGGCGTCGGCGACGCGCTGGCCGACACCGACCTGCAGCTCCTGCTCACCCTGGTCCGCACGGACAAGGAGCGGCAGCGCTTCCTCCAGTACGCCCGCGCCCGCCGCGTCGACGGCGTCCTCCTCGTCTCCGTGCACGGCAGCGATCCGCTGCCCGACCTGCTGGCGGAGATGGAGATGCCGACGGTGCTGAGCGGACGGCGGTCGGGGGACGAGTCCGTCTCGTACGTCGACTCGGACAACGTGGGCGGCGCGCGGGCGGCCGTACGCCATCTCGCGGAGTCCGGGCGGCGGGAGATCGCGACCATCACGGGACCGCTGGACATGTACGTGGCGCAGTGCCGGCTGCGCGGGTACGAGGAGGCGGTCGGGGACACCCCCGGCGGCGGCTCCTGGATCGCGCACGGCGACTTCACCGAGGAGAGCGGCCGGCGCGCGATGGGTGAGCTGCTGATCCGCAACCCGGACCTCGACGCGGTCTTCGCCGCCTCCGACGTGATGGCGGTGGGCGCCCTGCACACCCTGCGGGCCCGGGGCCGCAGGGTGCCGGAGGACGTGGCCGTGGTGGGGTTCGACGACTCCCCCATCTCCCGGCACACCGACCCCCAGCTGACCACCGTGCGTCAGCCCGTGGAGGAGATGGGCCGGACGATGGCGCGGGTGCTGCTGGAGACGCTGAGCGATTCCTCGGCGGCGTGGCAGCACGTGGTGCTGCGTACGGAGCTGGTCGAGCGCGCCTCGGGCTGACGCCGGGGGTACGGCGGGGGGGACGGCGGGGAGACAGGGCGGCGCGGCGACGAGGCGACGGCGGCGCGGGCGACGGGCGCGGGCGACAGGGCGAACCGCCGCGACGGGCCGCCCGGATCGGCCGCACCGGGCACCGTCACCGACCTTGACGCGGACGGATCGCTCGACAAGACTTATGGGAGCGCTCCCACGCCGGAGGAGGCGGCTCCTCCATTCGCCGCCCCGCTCGGGCTGCCGCAACCCGGCGCCGGGAGCGCCGCCCCGCCCATGAGGCGGGCCGAGGCTCCGTCGCGTGCCCCATCCGTGGGGGACGCGGCATGCGACGGAGCCTCAGAGCCTGCCGGGTGACCTGTGACCTGGCGCGCGCGTGTGCCGGTCACCGCGCCGCACGCCGCCGCTCGCGCCCGCCGCCGGGGCCTCGTGGTGGATCGGGGTGCGCGCCCCGGTCAGCGGGCCTCCGCCGCCGCCCCGCCGGGCCGCCACGATCTCCGCCGCGATCGACAGCGCGGTCTCCTCCGGCGTACGGGCGCCGAGGTCCAGGCCGATCGGCGAGCGGAGCCGGGCGAGCCGGTCCTCGGGGACGCCCGCCTCGCGCAGCCGTCTCTCCCGGTCCAGGTGCGTGCGCCGTGAGCCCATCGCGCCGACGAACCCGACCGGCAGCCCCAGCGCCAGCTTCAGCAGCGGCACGTCGAACCGGGCGTCGTGCGTCAGCACGCAGAGCACCGTACGGCCGTCGACGCGGGCCGACTCCAGGTAGCGGTGCGGCCAGTCGACCACGACCTCGTCGGCGCCCGGGAAGCGCTCACGCGTGGTGAAGACCGGCCGCGCGTCGCAGACCGTCACGTGGTAGCCGAGGAACCGGCCCGCGCCGACCAGCGCGGCGGCGTAGTCGACGGCGCCGAAGATGATCATGCGCGGGGGCTCGGTGCTCGACTCGACCAGGAGCGTCAGCGGCTCCCCGCGACGCGAGCCGCGCTCCCCGATGACGACGGTCCGCGTGCGGCCCGCGTCGAGCAGGGCGCGCGCCTCGGCCGCCGCCGTACGGTCCAGTTCGCGATGGGCGCCGAGAGTGCCCTCGTACGACCCGTCCGGGCGGACCAGCAGCGCCCGGCCGCGCAGCGCGTCCGGGCCCTCGGCGACCCGGGCGAGCGCCGCCACCTCCCCCCGTACGGCGGCGCGGAGCGCGGCGGCGACCACCGCGCCGTCGGGCGAGCCGGCCCGTACCGGGGTGACCAGGACGTCGATGACACCGCCGCAGGTCAGCCCGGCGGCGAAGGCGTCGTCGTCGCTGTAGCCGAACCGTTCGAGCACGGCGCGCCCGTCCCGCAGGGCCTGTTGGCACAGCTCGTAGACGGCGGCCTCCACGCAGCCGCCGGAGACCGAGCCGATCACCGCGCCCCCGCCGTCGACGGCGAGCGCGGCCCCAGGGAGCCGGGGCGCGCTGCCGCTGACCGCCACGACCGTGGCGACGGCGACGTCACGGCCCTGCGCGAGCCACCGGCTCAGCTCGTCGGCGATGTCCAGCATGCGCGCCTCCTCACGTCCCGGTGCCGGTGCCCTGACCGGAGCCCGTGCCCGTACCGGTGCCGGTGCCCTGACCGGAGCCCGTGCCCGTGCCGGTCAGGTGCTCGGGGCGTACCGGGGTCCGGTTCAGTGCGAGACCGGTCGCGTCCCTGATGGCGGCCAGCACCGCCGGCGTGGCCGAGAGCGTCGGCGCCTCGCCGACACCGCGCAGCCCGTACGGCGCGTGCTGATCGGCGAGTTCGAGCACGTCGACCGGGATGGCCGGGGTGTCGAGGATGGTGGGGATCAGATAGTCGGTGAAGGACGGGTTGCGCACCTTCGCCGTCGCGGGGTCCACGATGATCTCCTCCATGACCGCCACCCCCAGGCCCTGGGTCGTGCCGCCCTGGATCTGGCCGACGACGGACAGCGGGTTGAGCGCCTTGCCGACGTCCTGCGCGACGGCCAGCTCGACCACCTTGACCAGGCCCAGCTCCGTATCGACCTCCACGACGGCGCGGTGCGCGGCGAACGAGTACTGGACGTGGCCGTTGCCCTGTCCCGTACGGAGGTCGAACGCCTCGGTCGGGCGGTGGCGCCACTCCAGCTCCAGGTCCACCGCCTCGTCCCCCAGCACGTCCGCCAGGTCGGCCAGTACCTCGCCGCCGTCGGTGACCACCTTGCCGTCCTCCAGGAGCAGTTCGGCGGTGGCCCAGGCGGGGTGGTACGTGCCGAACTTGCGCCGGCCGATCTCCAGGACCTTCGCCCTGACGTTCTCGCAGGTGTGCTTCACGGCGCCGCCCGTCACATAGGTCTGCCGGGAGGCGGACGTGCCGCCCGCCGAGCCGACCCGGGTGTCCGCCGGGTGGATGGTGACCTGGGCGACGCCGAGTTCGGTACGGGCGATCTGCGCGTGGACGGTGACGCCGCCCTGGCCGACCTCGGCCATCGCCGTGTGGACGACGGCGACCGGCACCCCGTTGAGCGCTTCGAGCCGCACCCGCGCGGTGGAGTAGTCGTCGAAGCCCTCGGAGAAGCCGACGTTCTTGATGCCGACCGCGTAGCCGATGCCCCGTACGACGCCCTCGCCGTGCGTGGTGTTGGACAGGCCGCCCGGCAGCGCCCGTACGTCCGGCGCCTCCCCCGCCGTCAGCCACTGCCGCTCGGGCGGCAGCGGCCGGGCCCTGACCCGGCGCAGCAGTTCGGCGACGGGCGCGGGGGAGTCGACGACCTGGCCGGTGGGCAGCCGCGAGCCCTGTTCCATGGCGTTGATCCGGCGGAACTCCACCGGGTCCATGCCGAGCGCGGCGGCCACCTTGTCCATCTGCGCCTCGTAGGCGAAGCACGCCTGTACGGCGCCGAAGCCGCGCATCGCGCCGCAGGGCGGGTTGTTGGTGTACAGCCCGACCGCCTCGATGTCGACGTCCTCGACGACGTACGGGCCCGCCGCGAGGGAGGCGGCGTTGCCGACGACCGCCGGGGTGGAGGAGGCGTAGGCCCCGCCGTCCAGCACGATCCGGCACTTCAGGTGGGTGAGCTTCCCGTCGCGGGTCGCGCCGTGCTCGTAGTGCAGCCGGGCGGGATGGCGGTGGACATGGCCGAAGAAGGACTCGAAGCGGTTGTAGACGATTTTGACGGGCTTGCCGGTGCGCAGCGCCAGCAGACAGGCGTGGATCTGCATCGAGAGATCCTCCCGGCCGCCGAAGGCCCCGCCGACGCCGGAGAGCGTCATGCGGACCTTGTCCTCGGGCAGGCCGAGGACGGGCGCGATCTGCCACAGGTCGGAGTGGAGCCACTGGGTGGCGACGTACAGTTCGACGCCGCCGTCCTCGGCGGGCACGGCGAGGCCGGACTCCGGGCCGAGGAACGCCTGGTCCTGCATGCCGAAGACGTAGTCGCCCGTGACGGTCACGTCGGCGCGCGCGGCGGCCTTCGCGGCGTCGCCCCGGACGACCGGCTGGCGGTGGACGACGTTCGGGTGCGGGACGTGGCCGCTGTGGTGGTCGGTCCGGTCCGCGTGGAGCAGCGGCGCGTCCCCGGCCGTCGCCGTCGCCTCGTCGGTGACCAGCGGCAGCGCCGCGTAGTCGACGCGGATCTTCGCGGCGGCGCGGCGGGCGGTCTCGGGGTGGTCGGCGGCGACGAGGGCGACCGGCTCGCCGTGGTGGCGGACCTTGCCGTGGGCGAGTACGGGGGTGTCCTGGAACTCCAGGCCGTAGTTCTTGACGGGCGAGGGGAGGTCGTCGTAGGTGAGCACGGCGTACACGCCGGGGGTGGCGAGGGCCTCCGCGGTGTCGATGGACCGGATCTCGGCGTGGGCCTCGGTGGAGCGCAGGGTGTGGCCCCACAGCATGTCCTCGTGCCACAGGTCGGAGGCGTACGCGAACTCGCCCTCGACCTTGAGGACACCGTCCGGGCGGAGGGTGGACTCGCCGATCCCGCCCCTGGTCCCCGATCCCTGGGTGAGGCTGGTGGGCACGCCGAGCGGGGCGCGGGTACGGGGAGCGGTCACGGCGTGGCCCCCTCGTCCCGGCGGGCGGCGGCGAGGCGGACCGCGTCGAGGATCTTCTCGTAGCCGGTGCAGCGGCAGAGGTTGCCGGAGAGCGCCTCGCGGATGTCCGCGTCGGAGGGCGACGGGTTGCGCTCCAGCATCTCGTCGGTGGCGACGAGCAGGCCGGGGGTGCAGAAGCCGCACTGTACGGCGCCCGCGTCGACGAACGCCCGCTGGACGGGGGAGAGCGCGGCGGCCTCGTCGTCCGCGCCGGCGTCCCGGCCGGCGCGGTCCCTGGCCTGCTGGGCCAGTCCCTCCACGGTGACGACCTCGCGGCCCTCGGCCTGGCCGGCCGCGACCAGGCAGGCGCAGACCGGGACGCCGTCGAGCCGTACCGTGCAGGAGCCGCACTCGCCCTGTTCGCAGGCGTTCTTGGAGCCGGGCAGCCCCATGCGTTCGCGCAGCACGTACAGGAGGCTCTCGCCCTCCCAGACGTCGTCGGCGTACTGCCGGCGTCCGTTGACCGTGAGATCGACTCGCATGGTTACGCGGCTCCTTCGAGGCGACGGGCTCCCCGGTACTGGTCCCAGACCCAGCCGAGCTGACGGCGTGCCATGACGCCGACCGCGTGGCGGCGGTAGGCGGCGGTGCCGCGCACGTCGTCGATGGGGGCGCAGGCGGCCGAGGCGAGGGTGGCGAACTCCTTGACGAGCGAGGGTGCGAGGGTCGCGCCGTTCTCCCAGAAGCCGCCCTCGTCGAGCGCGGCGGTCAGGAACGCCTCGGCGTCGCGGGCCCGTACGGGGGTGGGGGCGGCGGAGCCGATGCCGGTGCGTACGGTCCTGGACCGGGGGTGCAGGGCGAGCGCGAAGGCGCAGACGGCGATGACCATCGCGTTGCGGGTGCCGACCTTGGAGAACTGCTGCGGTCCCCCGGCCTTCTCGATGTGGACGGCCCTGATGAGTTCGTCGGGGGCGAGGGCGTTGCGTTTGACCCCGGTGTAGAAGGCGTCGATCGGGATGAGCCGGGAGCCGCGCACCGACTCGGCCTCGACCCGGGCCCCGGCCGCGAGCAGCGCGGGGTGCGCGTCGCCCGCCGGGGAGGCGGTGCCGAGGTTGCCCCCGACGCCGCCCCGGTTGCGGATCTGGGGCGAGGCGACGGTGTGCGCGGCGAGGGCGAGACCGGGCAGCGGGCCCCGCAGGTGCTCCATGATGTGGGCGTAGGGGACGCAGGCGCCCAGCCGGACGGTCCGCTCGCCGACCGTCCAGTCGCGCAGCTCCCCGAGGCGGCCGAGGTCGAGCAGGTGTTCCGGCCGCCGGTGATCGAAGTTGATCTCGACCATGACGTCGGTGCCACCCGCGAGGGGCACGGCCGCGGGGTGCGCTGCCTTGGCGGCGAGCGCCTCCTCCCAGCTGGCGGGGCGAAGGAAGTCCATGAGTGGCCCTCTTCATTCTTGGATTCTGTTGTCGCGGCCGGAGGCAGCCGTACGGCGGCCGACGGCGATCGCCGGGGTCCGGGAACAGCGGGTTCACACCAGTACACAAGCAGTGGTTCCGTGCCGGGCAGTCACCAAAACCATGAAGGAATTGGCCGCCCTCCTCCAGAGTCTTGTAGATTCGAACGAAAGGCGAGGCGTCGGTAACCGAACGGTCTTCCGCCCGAAACCCGCGGCGTCCTCACGCCACCCCAGGGCCCGTCGGAGCCCGGAAACCACACGAGAGATCGGCGGCGACGAGATGCGGCTGCGCGCACTGCTGGAGACCGACGCGCTGGGGCTGCGGCTGCTGGGCGGCGCGGACGAGCTGGACCGGACCGTACGCGGGGTGATGACCACCGATCTGCGCGATCCCAGCCGCTATCTCTCGGGCGGCGAGCTGGTCCTGACGGGGCTCGCCTGGTGGCGCCGGGCCGGGGAGTCGGAGCCGTTCGTACGGATCCTGGCGGGCGCGGGGGTCGCCGGGCTCGCGGCGGGCGAGGCGGAGCTGGCCGGTGTCCCGGACGATCTGATCGAGGCGTGCGCGCACCACCGGCTGCCGCTCTTCGCCGTGCACGAGAGCGTGGCCTTCGCCACCATCACCGAGCATGTGGTGCGCCAGGTCTCCGGCGAGCGGGCCGGGGACCTGGCGGCCGTCGTCGAGCGGCACCGCAGGCTGATGACCTCGGGCCCGGCGGGCGGCGGACCCGAGGTGGTCCTGGACCTGCTCGGCTCCGACCTCGACCTGCGGGCCTGGGTGCTCTCCCCCACCGGCCGCCGGATCGCGGGCGCGGCCGGGGCGCTGGAACCGGCGCGGGCGGCGGCGCTCGCGGGCGAGCAGCTGGCCGCCGTGCGCGCGGGGCGGCGCGGCCCGCACCGTACGACGGCCGGCTCCACGGTCTACTCGCTGTTCCCGGTCGCCGTGCCCGATCAGGGCGTACGGGACGCGCGGCAGAGCGCGCTGGGCGACTGGCTGCTCG
Organism: Streptomyces corynorhini; assembly: GCF_003346515.1. Classification (GTDB taxonomy): domain Bacteria; phylum Actinomycetota; class Actinomycetes; order Streptomycetales; family Streptomycetaceae; genus Streptomyces; species Streptomyces corynorhini. The sequence goes on along the minus strand of NZ_QQNA01000171.1, from coordinate 2,354 downwards.
CGGTGGAGGCGGACGCGGCGGACTGGCCGGCCGAGCGGCTGGATCTGCTCCAGGGGGTGGCCCAGCTGATCGCGGTCGAACGGGAGCGGCGCGACGCGACGCGTACGGTGCGGCGGCGGCTGGCCGAGGAGGTGCTGGAGCTGGTCTCGGCGGGCGCGGCCCCCGCCGAGATCGACGCGCGGCTGCGGGTGGCCGCGCAGGTGCTGCTGCCGGGCGCGGCCCCGGTGCCGCTCTGGCAGCTGGTCGTGGCCAGGGTCGACTGGACGGGCGCGGAGAGCGGCGGAGGCGATACGCGGGTGGGCGCCGTCGCGGACGGCGCGGTGGCCAGGTCGCTGCTGGAGGAGATCCTCGTCTCCCCGGCGGGGGCGGACACGGGGACCGACGCGGCGGCGGGCGCGGGCGCGGAGTACGACCGGATCGCGGTGGCCCGGGACGGCGACGAGGCGATCGCGCTGGTGCCGCTGCCCGCGCCCGCGCCGACCCGGGCGCCGGAGGACAGCGCCGCACCGGGCGTTGACGGCGCGTCGGAGGACGGCGCCGCGACAGCGGCGACAGCGGCGACAGCGGCGACAGCGGCGACAGCTCAGGAACTGCGGGCCCCGGCGCCGGAAGCGGCCCGCGCGGTGGACGCGGAGGCGCTCCTCGCCGCCGTGCGGGCCCCGCTCACGCGCGGCCTCGCGGACGACGGCAGGCTGACCCTGGGCGTCAGCGCGGCGGTGCACTCCGCGGACGGGCTGCGCGGCGCCCTGGAGGAGGCGCGTCACGCGCGCCGGGTGGCGGCGGCCCGGCCGGGCCGGGTCAGCGCGGCGGGCCACCACGAGCTGGCCTCCCACGTGCTCCTGCTGCCGTTCGTCCCGGACGACGTGCGCCGGGCCTTCACCGCCCGCCTGCTGGACCCGCTGCGCGCGTACGACCGGCGCCACCGCGCCGAGCTGATCCCCACGCTGGAGGCGTTCCTCGACTGCGACGGCTCCTGGACCCGGTGCGCGGCCAGGCTCCATCTGCATGTGAACACACTGCGCTACCGGGTGGGCAGGATCGAACAGCTGACGGGGCGTGACCTGTCCCGGCTGGAGGACAAGCTGGACTTCTTCCTGGCACTGAGGATGATCTGACGCCGAGTCGGCGGCGGGAGCCTGCCGCCCCGCCCCCGCCGCGCCCTCTCGCGGTCTCCGTTCAACCACCGTTGACCGCGTCACCCGGAATGCTGGGCGGGAGGATCCACCGCGCTCAGGGGACGGTGCGCGGCGCCCGCGTCACGGGCCGTTGCCGCGTCAGTCGTCCCAGGTGACGGGCGTGATGACGGCCCGAAGGGGCTCGCGGCGGCCGGCCGCGCGCTCCGGAGCCGCGCGCTCGCCGCGCCCCCGCGACGACCAGGCGATTGTGAAATCTTTCACCTGACCTATTGGCCGCACGTGGTGATCCATGCTGAGATGCCTCCACACTCAACAGCACAATGGCGCGCTCGGGGAGGGCAATGTGGCGCATTCCGCCATGTCTGGTTCCGGAACCATCTCTGGTGACGACCCTCTCCAGACAGCCATATGGCGGCTGCGCTCGCGCGGCTGTTGGACGGACGCGGCGGCGCTGCTCGCGCCGCACGCCACCGCTCCCGCCCCGGCGCTCCAGCGCGCCGCGCTGCTCGTGGAGCGCTGTCTGTTCACCGGGGGCGGCTGGCCGGAGGCCGAGGACGCCCTGCGCGCGGCGGAGGCCACGGCCCGCGAGGACCACGAACGCGGCGCCGCCGCCTGTGAGCGCGGTCATCTCGCGTACGCCTCGACCGTCCTCGGCGTGCGCGACCGCGCGGACGAGGCGCGGGCGGCGCTCGGGCGGGCCGCCGCGCTGCTCGATCCGGCGGCACGGGGGCGGGCGCTGCTCGACTTCCGGCGCGGGCTGATCGCCGAACACCTCTCCGACTCGCCGCAGTCGGCGCGCGCCGCCTACCGCAGGGCGCACGCCGCCGCCACGGCGCACGGCGAGACGCTGCTGCTCTCCTTCACCTGGCGCCATCTGGCCGGTCTCGCTCTGCGCGAGGGGGAGTTGGCGGAGGCGCGGCACGGTTTCGCGGAGTCCCTCCGTATCCGCGAGGAGCTGGGCTACCTGGTGGGTACGGCGCCCGCGCTGGCCGCGCTCGCCGACGCGGAGCCGGAGCCGGAGGCGACCCGGCTGCGCTCGGAGGCGGGCCGGCTGTTCCGGCTCCTGGGCGGCGTCCCCACCTGGCTGGCCGAGCAGCTCACCCCGCCGCAGGCCCCGGCTCTGTGACGGCCCCGGCCGGGCCGTCGGCCGGAGCGGGGGCCGGGCCGTCGGCCGGGACCGGAGCGGGGGCCGGGCCGTCGGCCGGAGCGGGGGCCGGG
>NZ_QQNA01000170.1 GCF_003346515.1 Streptomyces corynorhini | reverse complement strand
GCGGGCCGGCCCGCCACCGTCGCCACGACACCCGCCACGACACCCGCCGCGGTGGCCAACCGCAGCAGGTCGCGCCGGGACACCCCCTCGGCTCGGGCCTCACCGGCCAGCCATTGGCGCAGGCGGTGTCGGTCGTACGCGGACTCGTCGATACGCATGGGCATCTGCTCCCTGGTGAGTGAGAGGGGCGAAGCGGGGCCCACCGCCCGTACCGGCGTACTGACCCAGCGCACGGCCGCGGTCCACCCCGTGGAACATCCTGAATGGGTGCCGATCACCTGGGAGTTGACCACTCCCGCCGCGAGGCCCCGCACCAGCCGCGCGCCGATCACGGTCCCCGGCCCGCCGCCGGGCGTGGCCGCCTCCCCGCGAGCAGGAAGACGGCCACGCCCGCGAGGAGGAGCCGCTTGTGTCCGTGCGGGTCGCCGAGGCCGCCCCCGGGGACCAGGGCCGCACCGATGACCGGTGCGTAACCGGCCACGATCCACTGGACATCCGCCGCGCCCGCTCCGAGCGAAGGGCACATGCTCGGGATGGCGATGCACGGGATGGCGATGCTCGGGATGGCGATGTTCGCAACGGCCTGGTCCAGCAGCGTGGTCGCCCCGGCGGCCGCGCACACCAGCAGCACCCGGCGGGCGGCGCGGTCTCCTCCCGGGAGCCCTCAGACGTGCCGCTCCGTGCCGCCCTTCTCCGGCTCCACCCCGATGACCTTGCGGTAGACGCGCGCCCCGTCCCCGTAGTCGTCGACGGCGTAGTGCCAGGTCGCCCGGTTGTCCCAGAGCACGAAGTCGCCCGGCTTCCAGCCGAATCGGATGGTGTAGTCCGGCGAGGAGGCGTGCCGGAGCAGATGGTCGAGCAGCACCCTGCTCTCCGCCGGGGTCACCCCGGTGAGACGGGTCGCCGAGGAGCTGATGAAGAGCCCCTTGCGCCCGGTGGCCGGGTGGGTGAGGACGACCGGGTGCTCGACGGTGTCGCCGGTCGCGGTCTTCTCGCTGCCCTGCGCGTAGTTCTCCGCGTTGCCGTCGTAGACGGCGCTCACCGTCTCCAGCAGCGCCTTGAACGGCTCGGACAGGTCGTCGTAGGCCACTTGGAGGTCCGCCCACAGGGTGTGGCCACCCAGCTCGGGCACCACCTCGTAGGTGAGCGACTCGATCGCGAAGACGGGGTCACGCCACAACCCGCCGATGTGCCAGGTGCTGGCCTTGCCGGTCTGGCGCACGTTGTACGGGTAGACCAGCGGGTTGGCCGGGTCCTTCTTCGCGGTGGGGTGGTCGAAGGGCCGCGCGAAGACATCGACGGCCGCCACGTGCTGATCCGGCGTCAGATGCTGGTCGCGGAAGACCAGGACCTTGTGCTCCCGGAAGGCGCGGCGCAGTTCCCGTGCGGTGGCCTCGTCGACCGGGGCCGTCAGGTCGACGCCGGTGATCTCGGCGCCGAAGCGTGGGCCTGCCCTGCGGATGTCGAGACTGGCGGCAGTGGTCATGGTTCTGTCCTCCATCAACGGTGCGGGTACGTGCATCAGCGGTGCGGGTACGAGTTCAGGAGCGAGGGGCGGCCGTGGGAACTGTCCTCGACCGCGCGGTTCGGTGTCGCCGGAAGAGAAGTGGGCCGGGGCACGGAGTCCCTTCGCGGCAATGGCGGACCCGGCCGCGGTGGCACAACGGCCCTACAGGAGCGGCCGACCGCCCTGGAGAGCTGTGCCGCGGGCGCGTCGGGAACGAAGAGGGATCAGCATCGGGATCGGGATCAGCATCGGGATCGCGAGCTGTCGAACGGTGATCAGCAACAGACCTGGTCGAACTGGTCGGCGCGGCGGCTCACCCAGAACGGGTCGAGCAGCACCGTGTGTGCCTTTCCAGTGGTCTCCATCGCCGGATCAAAGCACACGCATGACGGAGACGTCCACCATGCGTCCCGACCACCGAGACAGCCGCGACGGGCCCGGCGGGCGGCTTTCGTGACGCTCCAGGGCTTCCGGGGGGACGGCTGGGAGCCAGCCGCGTCGGCCGAGAACGTCGCGGCGGCGGTCCGGAGCCGACGCTGCCTCGCGCCGGGCGGGTGTCTCCGCCGAGCGCGGGGGCCCAGGGCGACCAGTCGGGGTCGAGCAGGCCCAGCTCGCACTTCTGGCGCAGGACCCGGTACAGCACACGGTCGACCAGGGATACGGGGACATCACCGCGCTCGACGGCGGCGACCAGATCCTTGCCGTAGGCACGCACGGTGGGCGGCTCCACGTCGACCCCCGCCGTAAGGGCCTGATGCTGCGGCAGTGCGGTGCGACGTGAACGGCGTGAACGGCGTGAACGGTGAGAGGACCCCGGCGGCGGCGCCGGGGTCCTCGGCCGTCAGCCGTGCCGCTTGGCCCGGCGGCTCCGGTTGAAGGCCATCGCGCCACTGGCGAAGACGACTGCCCCCAGGCCCGCCACTGCCGCGGGCACGGCGACGGCCGAATCGTTGCTGGAGGCTGCCAGCTTCTCGTCGGCCGCGCCGTGTTCGGTGTGTCCGGCGTGTCCGGCGTGTCCGGCGTGTCCGGCGGCGTGGATCGGGTCGGCCTTGGTGTTCTCGACGTCCGCCCCGAGCGCCTCGACCTCGGCGGCCGACCGCTCGCCGCCCGCCAGACCGGTGACCTCACCGCTGCCACCGTCGAAGACGACGTCGGAGCAGGAGAAGAAGTTCTCCTGGCTGTCGGAGCGGATCCACTGGATGAAGAGCATGTGCTGACCGCTCCGTTGCGGTAACTGGAGGTTCCAGTAGTAGTGGCCTTCGTTCGTACCCACACCACCGTTCTGCGGCGGGTCGGTCACCGTCTGCAGGTGGTCCAGGTCGCCCCACGCGAGGGCCGTGGTCGGGCTCCACCCGCTCTTGGTGAGGTAGACCTCGAACTTGCCTGGATGGGCGGCCCAGTTGCTGTACTTGAGCTGGATGGTCGAACCCGAGGTCAGGTGCGTCTTCGGCCAGTCGGTGCGGACCGCGTTGTACGCGGAGAAGTTGTACGGGCTGCGGTCGCCCGCACTGCACAGCTTCCCGTCCGGGACGTAACCCGCGCCCCTGCCACCGGCGTTGGAGTCCAGAACGGCGAACCAGTTGTACAGCGGGGTGGTACCGGCCTGCCGGACCGCGTCGGCGCAGGCGGGGTTGGACGGCATCTGGGTCGAGCCGTTCTGGAGCAGGTCCTTGTAGCACAGGTTGGTCCGCGAGCCGGGCATGATGCTGACGCCGTGCGCCGATGCCGGGGACGGCACGGAGAGCACCGCTGCGGCAACGCCCGCGGCCCCGGCTAGGGCCAGCGTGCGCCGGGCACGGACCGAGTTGATGGCCATGAGTTGGTCTCCTTCGTGAAGGTTCTCTTTCGAGCACCGACCGATCGGCCGGGACCTGTCGCGGGCGTCGCCCCATGCTGCGGGAGCCGACCGTTCGGGCCCGGCGATCGACCTGCAAGAGGGTCTGGCGTGGATGGTGGGGGGGTTGACCAGGGCAATGGGAGCGCTCCCATCTGTTGTAGCGCGTGGGGGTGGAGTAGTAAATGGCCTCGTCGCGTCCAAAAATTGACAGGACCTAGTCAAGACTTGACGAGGGGGGCGCTCCCCACGTCAAGAACGTGCAACTGAACCGGGCACATCGCACGTCTTTCCCCTTTAGGGGTGAAGACCCAAATCCTCCGGAGGTCGTTCGCACATACCGACGCCACAAAAAGCGGATTCTCCTCCACCTCGCCCCTACCGCAGTTGGCAAGACGCGCGTAGAAGACGTGAACGCGTCGTCATGGCTCGACTGGTCGCACGACCGTCGTCGACTGCTCCAAAGTTCCACACTGAAGGTCTCGCTCCGCCCTCCTCCAGTTCTCCCTCAGCCGCCGCAGATACGAACGCGCCATCGGCCCGGCAGGGAACCCCTGCGCGAAGAGCCTCATGTTGCGCTCGCCCGCGTTGTAGCCGAGCGCGAGGAGTTCGTCCCGGGTACAGCTGCGGGTCGTCCGCGCGGGCAGCCCCCGTCGCAGGTCGCCGAGGTGCAGCGCGGCCGCCCTGATCGCCAGGGCCGGATCGTCGCGCAGGTCCTTCCAGCGGCAGGAAAGCCCGTGTGCGCGACGGACCTGTTCAAAGGTGGCCTCGTGCATGTTGCCCAGTCCGAACGACGCCTTCGGTTTCCACCGCTGCCAGAGCCACTCCAGCAGGGGATGGTGCGGCTTGTACGCCTCGTTGTGCAGGATGGCCATGAGCAGTGTCGGCGAGATCCCCGCCTCCGCCGCGTACGTCAGGACGCACCCCGCGTAGTCGGCGGGATCGTACCTCCCCGGCCGCAGCGACGGCTTCGGCGCCTCGGCGGGCGCGCACGCCTTCCCCGCGACATGATCTGTCGGTCCCTCGGTCATCGGCCGGTCCTGCCTTTCCTTCGCGGACCGCACCGAGCCCGTGGACGAGCGACGACCCGTGCGGCCCTCGTGTCCACACCATCTGCCCCGTCGTGGCGTGAGAATGCCCGGCATCGAGCCGAGGCGGGGCGCCGATCGTCCGCGCCCTTCCGGCCCGCACCGATGTACGACGCCGGTTGAGGCCGGTGCCGTATCGCGTGGCTCACGCGGAGGGGCAGCCGTCACCGGTCGGCGGAGAACGGCAGGATCGACCCGGCTCCCGCCGGTCGTCTCGGGGACACGGGCCGCGTCTTCGGCGGGCGGCCGCGCGACGCCCGTCTGTCGTCGGTGGCCGACCCCGGCTCGGTCGCGTCACACAGGTGACCGGGGCCGAGACTTCGCCGCGTACCGCCGCCTGCCGCGGGAGCGGCGCACCGGTGACTGATGGTCCGAGGTGGCGTGGCCCGCGGCTCCATCGGGTACGGTGCGCCGGGTCGTGGAGCACGCGTTCGCCCGGCCGCACCGGCTCACCCGTACCCCCGCCGGCCTCCATCCGGGCCGGCTCGCCCCGGCCTCACCCGGTAAGCCGCTCCAGCGCGGAGACCAGCGCCCGCACCCCTGCCTCGGCTTTCGTCCGGGGACAGCCGACGTTCAGACGGACGAAGCCCGGCGCCCCGTAGGTGGTGCCGGGCATGATGGCCACTTTCTCGTGCTCGGTCAGCTCACGCTGGAGCGCCCCGTCGTCCACGCCGAGCGGACGCAGGTCGATCCAGGCCAGGTAGCCGGCCTCCGGCGGCCGCCAGGCGAGGACCGGGAAGCTGGTGTTCAGCTGGTCGGCGACCAGGCGCAGGTTGCCGTGGACGTACTCCCGCAGCTCGTCCAGCCAGGGCCCGCCCGAGCGGTAGGCGGCGATGTGGCCGACCAGGCCGAGCACCGCAGGTGAGGACAGGCCGTCCGCGTCCTTCACACGGGTGAGGTAGGCGTCCAGGCTCGCCGGGTCCCCGATGACACCGTAGGAGCCGGTGAGCGCGGGGATGTTGAAGGACTTGGAGGCGGAGGTGACAACCGCCCAGCGTCCGGGGCCGCCCGCGTGGCGCACCCAGGTGGAGAACGGTCGGTGGGCGAGGTCGGCGTGGATCTCGTCGCTGATCACCGCCACGCCGTGCCGGGCGCACAGCGCCGCCATCCGGTCCAGCTCGGTCTCGCTCCACACCCGCCCGGTCGGGTTGTGCGGGGAGCACAGCAGCAGCACCGAGGTGTCGGCAAGCGCGATCAGCCGCTCGAACTCCGCCCAGTCGTCGAGGGCGCAGCCCCGCAGTTCCCGGCCACGGGCGGCGATGAGCCGGGGAAAGGCGTCGTAGGCGGGGGTGTGCACGACGACGCCGTCGCCGGGTGCGGACCACAGGTCGATCAGTGCGCCCGCCTGGTACAGCACGGACGGCGCATAGGCGACGGACCGCGCGGCGATCTCCGCGTCGTACCGTCGCGCGAACCAGTCGGTGACGGCGTGCAGGAAGTCGGCGTGGCGCCAGCGGGAGTAGCCGAGCACGCCGTGCTCCAGGCGGCCGCGCAGCGCGGCCAGCACCTCGGGGGCGGTCTCGAAGTCCATGTCGGAGATGGTGAACGGCAGCAGGCCCGCCACCCCGAACCGGTCCTCGACGTAGTCCCATTGGGTGCACCAGGTGCCGTGCCGGTCGACAGGGGTGTCGAAGTCGTACGTGGTCATCGCTGTCTCATCCTGTGGGGGTGGCGGCGGCCGGGCCCGTGGTGGTGGTTCCGGCCGCCCGTCGGCCGTCAGTGAGCCGGTGACATCTCCGCGATGGCGTCCTTCACGGACTGCACCTGAGGACCGATGACGACCTGCACGTTGTGCGCGTCCAGTTTCACGACACCGACGGCGCCCAGCTTCTTCAGCCGGTCGGCGTCGACGCGCTCGGCGTCCTCGACGGTCATCCGCAGACGCGTGATGCAGTTGTCGAGGGAGGTGATGTTCTCCGGTCCGCCGAGGGCGTCCAGGATCGCGGCCGCGTCGTACTTCCCGGCGACGAGCACGGGGGCGGGCCTGGCGGCGGTGTCACCGCCGGGGGCCTCGGATGCCTCGTCGGGGGCGGAGTCCGCGCTCCCGGTCCGCGGCTCCTGGTCGTCCTCGCGGCCGGGAGTCTTCAGGTCGAAGCGGACGATCGCCCAGCGGAACAGGAAGTAGTACGCGGCGAACCAGATCGCGGCGATCACCGGCACCAGGTACCACTTGGTGGTGGTGCCCTGCAGGACACCGAAGACGAGGAAGTCGATGACGTTGCCGTCCGTGTTGCCGATGAAGACCCCGAGCAGGGCCGCGACGAGGAAGCCGAGGCCGACCAACACCGCGTGGATCAGGTACAGCCAGGGCGCGATGAACAGGAACAGGAACTCCAGCGGCTCCGTCACACCGCCGACGGCGCAGGCGACCACACCGGACACCAGCAGCGCCTTGATCTCAGGCCGCATCGCCCGCTTCGCGCAGTGGTACATCGCGAGTGCCGCGCCCGGCAGACCGCCGAGGTAGACGGCCATCTTGCCCTGAGCGAGGAAACCGGTCGCGTCCCTGACGGCCTCCGAGGGGGCGCCGGAGCAGTTGAGATGGGCGTAGAACATGTTCAGCGCGCCGCTGGTCTGGTCCCCGCAGACCATGCCGGAGCCGCCGACGTCGGTGAAGCGGAACATCGCGACCAGGATGTGGTGCAGGCCGACCGGGCGGAGCAGCACCTCGCCCATGCCGAAGAAGAACGGCCCGAAGACGCCGGTGTGTCCGATGGCCCGGCCGACGGCGCTGATGCCGCTGTTGAACGTGGGCCACACGAGCGGGATCAGCAGGCCGACGATGCTCAGGGCGAGGGCGGAGACGATCGGCACGAAGCGCAGTCCGCCGAAGAAGGCGAAGGCGTCGGGCATCCGCTGGGCGCGGAAACGCTTGTGCAGCAAGGAGACGACGACGCCGACCGCGACCGCGCCGAGCAGGCCGGTGTCGATGGACGGGATGCCGATGACGTCGGCGATCCCGTAGCGCGCGATCTCCTTCTCGCTCTCCAGGTCGACGTCGCGGGCGGTGAGGTAGAAGTTCACCGCCAGGTTCATCGCCGCGTAGCCCACGAAGCCGGAGAAGGCGGCGACGCCCTTGTCCTCCCTGGCCAGACCCAGCGGGATGGCCATCGCGAACAGGACGGGCAGGAACCGGAAGGCGACCTGGCCGGTGTTGGACATCCAGGTGAAGACCAGGTGGAAGCCCTCACCCTGGAGGAAGGTGAGGTTGTCGGTCACCGCCTGGCTGGACAGCGAGGCGCCGACGCCCAGCATGATGCCGCAGAAGGCCAGCAGCGCGACCGGCAGCATGAACGTTTTTCCCAGACCTTGCAGGAACTCCCACAATGCCGCTTTGGTCTTCTTCAAGGCTCTCGTGCTCCACGGACGCGTACGGGACGGACAAGGAACGCGGGCCGCTCCAGAGAGGGGACCCGGTTCCCGAAACCGTAACGGTCCGCGGAGCCGGGCTTCGGGCCGGGCGTGTCACTCGACCGGGAAACCGGCTTGCGTGCCGAAGCGCACCCCACCCGGTCGGTACCCTCCGTGACGGCGTCGCACCGGTCGCCCACCGACGGCACGCGGCGCTCGGGCGGTCTCGACGATCCGCCCGGTCGCCCTGGACGACCAGCAACGGGGTGCGGATGTCCGCGACCTTGCTGAGCGGTGAGCGTGCCCAGAGATCGGCCGCCTGCTCGGGATCCGCGGGGTCGCCGGCGTACAGGGGCCAGTTGTTGGTGAGGTACGGCTTGACCGGGTCCGGTGTGTTGCGCAGGAGGGTCACGAGGTTGGAGGGACCGCAGAAGTCGACGGCGGCGGCGAAGAGGCCGGGAGTGAAGGAGATTCCGACGAGCGCCGCGTATCCGCCGTAGGAGCCGCCGAAGACGGCGACGCGCGCCGGGTCCGCGAAGCCCTGCTCCACGGCCCAGCCGACGGCGTCGACGAGGTCGTCGTGCATCGCGCGATGCGCAGCGGGGGTTCGCGCCGGGAGAGGTGGACCAGCCGCGCCGAGAGGCCGAAGTCCTGGAGGAAGGAGTCGTGCGGGTCGGGCACGAAACGGGCCGCCTCGGCGGCGAGGTGGTCCTCCTGGGAGAGCCGGGGCGGCCAGGTGCGCAGGGCCGCCAGTTCCCAGGCGACGCCGCGCAGTGCGACGGGTTCGGCGCAGCTCGCCTTGTTGCGGAAGTGGCGCCACACGGTCCTGGTGGAGATTCCCGTCCTTTCGGCGATCCGGTCCCCGCTGGTGGCGGCGACTCCGTCGGCCAGGAAGAGGCGGGTCGCCTCGCGGGAGATCCGCAGCCGCAGGCTCTCGCGCGGGGTGGGGCCGCGCGATTGTGCTGTCCGGTCTCGCCGCAGGCCGTGCCGCCTGGCCAGGTTCGATCGATACTGGAGGGGGCGGCAGCCCGCCGTGCCGGACCACCTCAAAGGGGGCTGACGATGTATCAGAAAAGTCAGCGTGAGGTCAGCATCAGGACCGCCGGACCCCGCTCCGAAGCGCCGAGGACCGCCAAGACCGCAAAGCGCACACACACCCTGACCTGCAAAGGCGCCGGTCAGAGGCACTGCTAGCCCACCCAGGAGATACCGTTGAAGATGCTCATCAACGTGCCGGAGACCGTCGTCGCGGACGCGCTGCGCGGAATGGCCGCCGTGTATCCGGGGCTCATCGTCGATGTGGAGAACCGGGTGGTGGTACGGCGCGACGCGCCGGTGGCCGGGAAGGTGGGGCTCGTCTCCGGGGGTGGTTCGGGGCACGAGCCGTTGCACGGCGGGTTCGTCGGGCCCGGGATGCTGTCCGCCGCCTGTCCCGGGGAGGTCTTCACCTCGCCCGTGCCCGATCAGATGGTGCGCGCGGCGGCGGCGGTCGACAGTGGGGCCGGGGTGCTGTTCATCGTCAAGAACTACACGGGCGACGTACTGAACTTCGACATGGCCGCCGAGCTGGCCGAGGACGAGGGCGTCCAGATCGGGAAAGTGCTGGTCAACGATGATGTGGCGGTGACCGACAGCCTGTTCACGGCAGGGCGGCGCGGTACCGGCGCGACCCTGTTCGTGGAGAAGATCGCGGGGGCGGCGGCGGAGGCGGGGGCTCCGCTGGAGCGGGTCGAGGCGATCGGGCGGCGGGTGAACGAGCGGGCGCGGAGCTTCGGGGTCGCCCTGAGCGCGGTCACCACGCCCGCCAAGGGGAGCCCCACCTTCGATCTGCCCCCGGGAGAGCTGGAGCTGGGCATCGGCATCCACGGCGAACCGGGACGCGAACGGCGCGCGATGATGACCTCCCACGAGATCGCGGACTTCGCCGTGGACGCCGTGCTGGCCGACCTGCGCCCGGCGGGCCCGGTGATCGCCCTGGTCAACGGCATGGGCGGGACGCCGCTGCTGGAGCTGTACGGGTTCACGGCCGAGGTGCACCGGGTACTGGGCGAGCGGGGAGTCGCGGTGGCCCGCACGCTCGTCGGCAACTACGTGACCTCGCTCGACATGGCGGGCTGTTCGGTGACCCTCTGCGAGGTCGACGAGGAGCTGCTGCGGCTCTGGGACGCGCCGGTGGAGACCGCCGCGCTCCGCTGGGGCCGCTAGGGCGTGTCCGCACAGTCCCGCCTGGTCGACGACGCCCGGCACGCACGCTCGCCGCGTTGTCGGGATCGCCCCCGTACATCCGGTACATCCCGTACTGGGGCGGGGCTCGTGTCGTCTGGTGCGCCGCACTCGCTTCGCCTCGCCTCGCCTCGGCGCCTTGATGCGTTGTCCGGATGCCGAGCGCTCCCGCAAGGCGGAGGATCATCCTCGTACGGGACGTACGCGGGCGACTCCGGCCACGCGGCGAAGGTGCGTGCCGGGCGTCGCGGGTCCGGCGGGATTTGTCGGACAGGGCCTGGGCAGGGTTCGAGCACGGAGACAGGGCAGGGCAGGGCAGGGAGCACAGGGCAGGCAGGGCAGGGCTCGTGGAGCCGTCCGCAGGGGCGCGGGCCGACCGTACGGGGTGAGGAGATCACGTGGCCGATCGGACAGCAGACCGGACAGCGGGCCAGGAAGGCGAGCACACGCTCGACACCGCCTTCTTCATCCGCTGGCTGACCACGGCCGCGCAGGCCGTCGAGCGCGAGGCCGACCGGCTGACGGAACTGGACTCGGCCATCGGTGACGCCGACCACGGCAGCAACCTCCAGCGCGGCTTCCGTGCCGTCACGGCCGCGCTCGCGCAGGAGCCGCCGGGCTCCCCTGGCGCCGTGCTGGCGCTGGCGGGCAAGCGGCTGATCTCCACCGTGGGCGGCGCGTCGGGGCCGCTGTACGGGACGCTGCTGCGGCGTACGGGCAAGGCACTCGGCGACGCGCCCGAGGTGTCGCCCGCGCAGCTGGCCGAGGCGCTGCGCGTGGGCGTGGCGGCCGTGGCCCAGCTGGGCGGCGCGAAGGCCGGGGACAAGACGATGCTGGACGCGCTGGAACCGGCGGTGGGGGCGCTCGGTGCCTCGTACGCGACGTTCGCCGAGGCGGCCGGGGCTGCCGGGGACGGCGCGCTGGCCACCGTGCCCCTTCAGGCACGCAAGGGCCGGGCGAGCTATCTCGGTGAGCGGAGCATCGGCCATCAGGATCCCGGGGCGACCTCGTCCGCGCTGCTGATCACCGCGCTCGCCGATGCGGCGGGGGCGGCGCGGGCATCGGCGCGGGAGGACGGAAGCCGATGAGCGTCGAGGCGCCGGTCGGGATCGTGCTCGTCTCCCACAGCGGTCCGGTCGCCACGGCCGTCGCCGAGCTGGCGCGCGGGCTGGCGGGCGGCGGGCACACCGCCCCGGTGGCGGCGGCGGGCGGCACCCGGGACGGCGGGCTCGGCACCAGCTCTGACCTGATCGTGGCCGCCGCCGGGCAGGTGGACCGCGGCGCGGGCGTCGCCATCCTGGTCGACCTCGGCAGCGCGCTGCTGACCGTGAAGGCGCTGCTCGCCGAGGGCGACGAGCTGCCGGAGGGAGCGCGGCTCGTCGACGCGCCGTTCCTGGAGGGCGCGGTGGCGGCCTTGGTCACGGCGTCGGCGGGCGGGGATCTGGACGCGGTGGAGGCCGCCGCCTCGGAGGCGTACCGGTACCGCAAAGAGTGATACCGCGAGAGTGATACCGCGCGGTCCCCGTCGGGAAGCGACGTGACGGCCGCCGGAGAGCACCACGTGGTGAGCGAGGAGCGGCCGATCCGCGCCCGGATGCGGCAGACCCGCGCAGACGAGCCGAGCAGCGGACGGAGACACCCCGTGCCCGTCAGCCGCCTCCAGGTCAGCTCCGCGTCAGCACTGCGTCAGCTCCGCGTCAGCGCTCCGTTCCGTCCTCCGTTCCGTCCTCCGTTCCGTCCTCCGGCAGCCCGAGCAGGTCGCGCAGTACCCGTTCGTCGTCCGGGGAGAGCGCGGTGACGAACCGGGCGAGCACGGCGCCGCGATCGTCCTCCGCGTCCAGCACCCTGCGCATGCGCAGGGCGGCCAGCCCCGCTTCGTCGGAGGCGGCGCGCCACTGGAAGGAGCGGCCCGCGCGCTCGCGGGTGACGGCGTGCTTGGCGTGCAGCCGGGTGAGGATGGTCATCACGGTGGTGTAGGCCAGGTTCCCGCCGAGCCTCCCGCGTACCCAGGCCGCGGTGACGGGCCCCGGTGCCTGGCGCAGTGCGGCGAGTACCTGGACCTCCAGCTCGCCCTGGCCCCGCCTGCGGGGACGTTCGTCCCGACTCGTCCGCGTCCGCACGGTTCTCTCCCTCCGGCCGCGTGGCCGAACCGCTCCTTCTCCGACCGTACCGTCAGGTCGCCGGGGAGCATCCGTACGACGCCTGCCGCCAGCCGCCAGACGCCAGACGCCTGCCGCCAGCCGCGTGCCGCGTGCCGCGTGCCGCCAGTACAGCGGACAAGCCGTGCGCGGACGCCGACGGAAGTGTTCGCGTCGGTGTCCGCGCACGGCTTGTCCGCCGCGCGCCCACGGTCAGCCGTGGCTGTGGGCCGTGTCGTTCGGTTCCGGCGCGGCGCTGTCCGGGACGCTCTCCGGGACACCGGTGTCCGCGAGGGGCTTCTTCTCCAGCACGACCGGCTCGACCACGGCCGCGGCGGCGGCCGGGGCCAGGGGCGTGGCGGGCGCGGGCGTGCGGGTCAGGCGCCGGGCCAGCGGTTCCGTCCAGCGGGCGGCCAGCGGGCCGAGGATCACGAGGATCAGTACGTACGCGGTGGCCAGCGGGCCGATCCGCGGCTCGACGCCCACGGCGAGGCCCGCGATGACGATGGAGAACTCGCCGCGCGCCACCAGTGTGCCCCCGGTGCGCCAGCGGCCGGCCGTTCTGACTCCGGCGCGCTTCGCCGCGTACCAGCCGGTGCCGATCTTCGTCAGGGTGGTGATGGTCGCCAGGATGAGCGCCGGGACCAGGACCGGCGGGATGGCGGCCGGATCCGTGTTCAGTCCGAAGAAGACGAAGAAGACGGCCGCGAAGAGGTCGCGCAGCGGCGCGAGCAGGTTGTGCGCGCCCTCGGCGACCTCGCCGGAGAGCGCGATACCGACGAGGAACGCGCCGACGGCGGCCGAGACCTGGAGTTCCTGGGCGACCCCGGCGACCAGCACGGTCAGGCCGAGTACGACCAGGAGCAGCATCTCCGGGTTGTCGGAGGACACGGCGCGGCTGATCAGCCGGCCGTGCCGCAGGGCCACGTACAGGACCGCGCCGACCGTGCCGAGGGAGATCAGCAGCGTGAGGCTGCCGCCCGCGAGGCTGAGCCCGGCGAGCAGGGCGGTGAGCAGGGGCAGGTAGACGGCCATCGCGAGGTCTTCTATGACCAGGACGCCGAGGATGACGGGCGTTTCCCGGTTGCCGAGCCGGCCGAGATCGCCGAGGACCTTGGCGATCACCCCCGACGAGGAGATCCAGGTGACACCCGCCAGGGCCACCGCCGCGACCGGGCCCCAGCCCAGTATCAGCGCGGCGGCGGCGCCCGGTACGGCGTTCAGTACGAAGTCGACGATGCCCGAGGGGTACTGGGTCTTGAGGTTGGAGACGAGTTCCGAGGCGCTGTACTCCAGACCCAGCAGGAGCAGCAGCAGGATCACGCCTATCTCGGCGCCGGTGGCGACGAACTCCTCGCTGGCGTTGAGCGGGAGCAGGCCGCCGTGGCCGAAGGCGAGTCCGGCGAGCAGGTAGAGCGGGATGGCCGAGAATCCCACGCGGCCGGCGAGCCGGCCCAGGATTCCCAGGCCCAGGATGATGGCCCCGAGTTCGATGAGCAGTGCGGTCGTTTCGTGCACGGGCGCTTATCCTCCGGTGATCAGTTCGGCGACGGCGTCCACGCCTTCCCTGGTGCCGACCACGACGAGCGTGTCCCCCAGAGCGAAGCGGAAGTCCGGGGTGGGCGAGGGAAAGGCGTCGGTGCGGCGCAGGACGGCGACGATGGAGGCGCCGGTGCGGCTGCGCACCTGGGTGGCACCGAGGGTCCGGCCCACGTAGGGGGACCTCTTGGTGACCGGGATGTGCTCGGTGAGCAGGTCGATCTCGAATTGCTGGTGGAGATGGGCGACGGGATCGGGCGCCAGCAGCTTGGAGAGCGCGCTGGACTCGTGCGGTGCGAGCGGCGCCGCGTCCCGGCAGTTGTCGTCGTCCTCGGGGTCGTGGAAGGCGAGGATGCGGCGCCCGTCCTGGTGCACGACGACCGACAAGTGCTTACCCGCTTCGGTGTTCAGGTCGTAGCGGGTACCGACCCCGGGCAGGGCGGTCTTGCTGACGTGAGCTGTGGGTTCCATAGGAAATGCTCCATGCGGGCGTGTGCGTGACGGTGTACGGGCATGACGGCCCCCGATGCGGCGGGCGGGCGGCGGGGCTGGATGCGTTGTCCACCGCCGGACAGGGATTCTCCATCATGCGTCGTGATGAAGCACCGGTAAGGGCACCCTCGACGGGATCGACGCGGCACGGGCCGACCTGGTGCGGCGGATCAGCAGGGGTGCGCGCATCGTGGAACCGCCCCTCCGCCCCCGTGTCACGTCGGCTGTCGTCTCGGCGATCCGAGTAATGGGGAGGCCATCGCACAAGGAGGCGTTGGTCACCCGGACGCCATTTTAACGTAAAATAATTTGTTGGCATTGGTCGGCTATACGACGAATAGGGCCCCGATATCGAGGCCCTGCTCCGTTCACCGCCCGTATGCCGGAGCGGCGCTCAGCTCTCTTCGTGCGGCGGCGCGATGCCCCGCCGGACCAGATCCCGGTCGGGGTCGAAGAGGTGTGCGGCGGCTCCCGCCAGGACGAGCCCGGCGGCTATGAGCAGGCCGTGGCCGATGACGATGCCCAGGGCGAGTCCGCCCAGCGCGACGGCGAGCATGGTCCAGGCCGTGCCGTGCCGGTACTCGCGCGGGCTGCACGGGGTTCCGGTCCGCAGGGCGTGCGCGAGCCGGGGGTCGTCCCGGCGCAGCCGCTCGGCCAGGTCGCCCAGCCGCTGGTCCTCGTTCGTCGCCATGACCGTCCTCCCCTGCCCGTCCCTCTCGCCGTCCCTGTCCGCCGTCCGCCGTCCCTGTCCGCCGTCGCCGTCGGTCCGTGCCGCCCGGCGGTACTCCGCGTGGCCCGCATCCCGGCCGCCCACCGCGTTCCCGCTCCCGTTCCCGTCACTCCGCCCCTACACGATCGCCCGCCGGGGCGTGCGGGCACCATCCGCACCGGCACCCAAATACGGGGGTGGCCGACATGTAGGCGAGGGGGGTACGACCCCCATCGCGGCGCGCGTGGCGGACGGGCAGCGGGAGCCGTTGTCGGGAAGCCGGCTCCCGGCGGGCGATAGTGGGAGGCCACCCACTGTGAGGAGGCCGTGCTCCGTGTCCCTGTTCTGGCGGATCTTTCTGCTCAACGCCGCGGTGCTGTTCGCGGCGACCGCCCTGCTGCTGCTCGGCCCCGTCACCATCTCCGCCCCCGTCCTGCTGACCGAGGCGCTGATCATGTCGCTGGGGCTGGTGGCCATGCTGGTGGCCAACGCCGCGCTGCTGCGGATCGGGCTCACTCCGCTGCAACGGCTCACCCGGGCCATGACCACCACCGATCTGCTGCGCCCCGGACGCCGTCCCGTGGTGTCGGGGCACGGTGAGATCGCCGAGCTGATCATGACGTTCAACACGATGCTTGACCGGCTGGAGGCCGAGCGGGCGGCCAGCAGCGGCCTCGCGCTCTCCGCCCAGGAGGCCGAACGCCGCAGGATCGCGCAGGAGTTGCACGACGAGATCGGCCAGACCCTCACGGCGGTCCTGCTCGAACTCAAGCGCGTCGCCGACCGGGCGCCCGCGCCGCTGCGGGCCGAACTGCACCACGTGCAGGAGACCACACGGGGCAGTCTGGACGAGATCCGCCGGATCGCCAGACGGCTGCGGCCCGGGGTGCTGGAGGAGCTGGGGCTGATCAGCGCGCTGAAGGCGCTGACCAACGAGATCACCACGCACAGCCGGCTGACCGTCCGGCACCGCTTCGACGGCGCGCTGCCGCCGCTGGGCGAGGACGTGGAGCTGGTCCTCTACCGGGTGGCCCAGGAGGGGCTGACCAATGTCGTACGGCACGCCGACGCGCGTCAGGTCGAGCTGACGCTCCGGCGCACGCCCGCGGGGGTGGAGCTGCTGCTCAGGGACGACGGCCGGGGCATCGGTACGGCGACGGAGGGCGCGGGCATCCGCGGGATGCGCGAACGGGCCCTGCTCATCGGCGCGGACGTCTCGGTGGAACGGGCGCCGGGGCCCGGCGGCGGCACGGACGTACGGCTGCGCGTGCCGATCTGCGCCACGGACGCGGATCACACCGGCCACTCCGACCACGCCCACCACGACGGCCACGGCGGCCACGGCGGTCACACCGGCCACGGCGCGGGCGCCGCCGCGCCCGGCGGACCGTACGGTACGGCCGCGCCCGAAAAATCCGGCGGGACCGCGCGGGACACGAACGGGAACAGTTCAGGAAACGGGGACAACCGACCATGACCGAGACGACGCCGACCCGCATCCTCCTCGCCGACGACCACGCGCTCGTCCGCCGGGGCGTGCGGCTGATCCTCGACAACGAGCCCGACCTGACCGTGATCGCGGAGGCGGGCGACGGCGCGGAGGCCATCGAGATGGCCCGCGCCGACCGGCCCGACCTGGCGATCCTGGACATCGCCATGCCCCGGCTGACCGGGCTCCAGGCCGCCCGGGAGCTGTCCCGGCTGCAGCCGGAGACCCGCATCCTGATGCTGACGATGTACGACAACGAGCAGTACTTCTTCGAGGCGTTGAAGGCCGGGGCCAGCGGCTACGTCCTCAAGTCCGTGGCCGACCGCGACCTGGTGGAGGCGTGCCGGGCGGCCATGCGCGACGAGCCGTTCCTCTATCCCGGGGCGGTGACGGCCCTCATCCGCAACTACCTCGACCAGGTACGGCAGGGGGACAGCGTGCCGGACAGCGCGATCACCCCCCGCGAGGAGGAGATCCTGAAGCTGGTGGCCGAGGGCCACACCTCCAAGGAGATCGCCGGGATGCTGCTGATCAGCGCCAAGACCGTCGAGCGGCACCGGGCCAACCTGCTGCAGAAGCTGGGGCTGCGGGACCGGCTGGAGCTGACGCGTTACGCGATCAGGGCGGGTCTCATCGAGCCATGAGGTTTGGCGGACGCTTTCCCGGCGCACAAAAAGAGTCCGCGCGCCTCGCGTTGGGCAGAGAGTGGATGGCGCTCCGTACGAACCCACGTACGGAAACACGCCCAGCACCGCACCAACACAAGCGGAACGAGGCGAGGCATGAACCCGGGCACCAGTTGGGAGTTCACGGACGACCGTGGCCATCTGACCGTGGCGGACCATCATCCGACGCGGGTGGTGGCCTATATACAGGCGGGCGCGACGCTGTGGGATCACGGTCTGCGCCCCCTGGGGATCTTCGGATCCCACCATGACGGAGACACCCCGGACCCGGCGAAGGCGGGCGAACTGCCCCTCGCCGAGCTGCGCCACTTCGGCGCGGGCAGCGACCTCGACCTGGACGCCCTGCGCGCGGCGGAGCCGGATCTGGTGGTCGCCGTCAGCTACGGCGGCGGACAGGTGTACGGCATCGACCCGGAGGCCGCCAAACATCTGGAGGAGCGGATCCCGGTGGTCGTCATCGAGGTGGGGAAGGACCGCTCGCTCGACGGTGTCAGGGACCGGTTCACCGAGCTGGCGCGCGCCCTGCGCACCACGCTGCGGCCCGCCGAGGCGGAGCTGGAGCGGGCGGAGCGGCGGCTGCGTGCCGTGACGGCGCGGCCGGGCCGCCCGCGGGTGCTGGCGCTGTCGGCGGCGGGAGCGGACACCGCTTATCTGGCCAGGCCGCTGACCTGGCCCGATCTGCGGTCCCTGACCGAGCTGGGGGTCGAGCTGATCGAGCCCGAGGCGGCGGGCGGGGCCAACTGGCGTACGGCCGAATGGTCCGAGGCCGCCGCGCTCGCCCCCGGCATCCTGCTCACCGACGTACGCGCGAACGCGGCACCGCGCGACCGGCTCCAGGACAACGCGCACTGGCGCGCGCTGGAGGAGCGCGCGCGGATCGTGCCGTGGAACCCGGAGGCGCCGAGCAGCCACCGGGCGCACGCGCGGTTCCTCGACACGGTCTCCGACGCCTTGGAGACGGTCACCGCGGACGGCGCGTAGGGCTTCGGCCGCCCCGACCGCCGTCGAGCGGCCGGGGCTCCGGCGGGCCGAGGTACCGGCGGGCCGGGAGGGTGCGGGGAGGTGCGGGGGAGGAAGTCAGGCGCCGCCGGTCCCCCGGCCGTCGAGCGGGCGCAGCGCGTCGACGACGAGGCCGAAGAGGCGGCCCGTCCGCTCCGGTGTGTCACTGGCCGTCGTGGAGAGGAAGACCCCGAGGAGCATGGCGGTCACGTCCTCGGGTTCGACATCCGCGCGGAGCGACCCCGTCCGCGCCCCCTCGGCGAGGATCGCCGCGATCACGGCGGTGACGCGCTCCCGCGTGGTCGGGGTCGCGATGCTCCCCGACGCCCAGCCCGCGCGCAGCGTGTCGGCCATGCCGCGCTTGGTCGCGACGAACGCCGCGTAGCGGTCCATCCACGCCCGGAGAGCGTCCTCGGGAGGGAACCGGGCGAGCAGCGCGGGAGCGCTCGCGGTGACCTCGTCGAGTTCGGCCGCGTAGACGGCCTCGACGAGGGCCTCGCGGGTCGGAAAGTGCCGGTAGAGCGTGCCGATGCCGACCCCGGCCTCCCGGGCGATCGCTTCGAGCGCGACCGCGCCGTCGGCAGCGGCGAACACGGTCCTGGCAGCGGCCAGGAGCTTTTCACGGTTGCGCCGCGCGTCGGAGCGCGCCGGACGGCCGGTCGCGGCGGCGACCGTGGCGGCGCTCGTGGCGGCAGGCGCGGCGGCGCTCGCGGCGGCCGTGGCCGGATCGGCCGGCCCGCGAACGGCCCCGGGCGGCGTCGGCTCGGACAGGGGCTGCTCGGACAGGGGCTGCTCGGGCGGAGGCTGCTCGGACGGGTCCGGTGTGGGCGACGGCGGCGTGGGCGGAGTCAAAACGGAGGCACCTCCGGTAGTGCTACAGTCGAAATAACGGATGCTCCTCCGTTTTCTCCATCGTCGCACGAGGACGGGATATCCATGTCTCCCAGCGCTTCCCCCTCCCCCGGGACCACCGCCACCGGAGCCGTACGGCCGGCGGGCCCCGCCACGCTCGCCGGCCGTACCGTCTCGCGCATCGGCTACGGAGCGATGCAGCTGCGCCGGGCGGACGGTCGCGCACCGGCCGTCGCGCTCCTGCGCCGCGCGGTCGAGCTGGGCGTCGACCACATCGACACCGCCCAGTTCTACGGCGACGGTTTCGTCAACAGCGTGATCCGCGAGGCGATCCGGCCCGAGGACGGCGTCCTCGTCGCCAGCAAGGTCGGCGCCGCCTCCGATCCCGGCGGCGTCCACTCCCTGCGCCTCGCGCAGCGGCCCGAGGAGCTGCGGGCGGGCGTCGAGGACAACCTCACGAGCCTCGGCCTCGACCGGATCCCGCTGGTGAATCTGCGCCGCACGGACAGCGGGCCCGGCCTGCGGGCCGAGGGCGACCAGGTAGTCGACCTCGACGATCAGCTCGCGGTCATGGTCGCGCTGCGCGACGAGGGCAAGATCGGCGCGATCGGACTCAGCAGCGTGAGCCAGGACACTCTGCGCCGCGCGCTCCCCGCGGGCATCGCCTGCGTGCAGAACGCCTACAGCCTCGTGGCCCGCGACGACGAGGACATGCTCGGCCTGTGCGCCGCCGAGGGCATCGCCTGGGTGCCCTACTTCCCCCTGGGCGGCGGCCTGCCAGGACTGCCGAAGGTGACCGACGAGGAGGCCGTGGCCACCGCGGCGCGTTCCCTGGGCAGCACCCGCGCACAGGTCGGCCTCGCCTGGCTGCTCCACCGCGCCCCGAACGTCCTCCTCATCCCGGGCACCGCGAACGCGGAGCACCTCGACGCGAACATCGCCGCGGGCGCGCTCGCGCTCGACGACGAGACGCTCGCCGCGCTGGACGCCGTACCGACCCGGCCGGGTGACATCGCGCTCTGACCGGCTCCCCCGGCGGCGGACATCCGCCCACGGCGCGCCCGGTCCCGTCTCAGCGAGTCCTGTCTCAGCGAGTCAGCAGGTCAGCACGGCCTGGACGGTCTTGCCGCCGCCGGGCGACCCGAGAACCGAGAAGCGGCGGGACAGCTCGCGGACCATGGCGATGCCCCGGCCGTCCTCCCGCAGTCCGCACACGTCCGCGCTTCCACTCTCGCCCCCACTCCCGCTCCCGCCCGCCGCGTCCGGGGCGGTGGGGCCCGTCGTACGCAGCCGGGGCGGCACGGGGCTGTGGTCGTGGACCTCGACCGTCACCCGTCCGTGGTCCACGCTCAGCCGCAGCCGGCAGTTGCCCCGGCCGTGCCGGGTGGCGTTGGTGACCAGCTCGGAGACCACCAGCCGCGCGTCGTCCACCTGGTCGGCGGAGACCCACTGGCCGCAGCCCCGGGTGAGGTAAGCGGCCGTCAGGTGCCGCGCCCAGCGGGCGGCTGTCTCCGAGGGCGGCAGGATGTAGGAGGCGCGGACCGCGCGCCGCAGCACATACCCGTGCGTACGCATGAAGATCACTCCCTCCGTCGGGGACCGGCCCGCCCCGGGCGGAAATGGCCGCCGGAGCCCTTGTGCGACGGCCCGTCCGTTCTCTGCCTTCTGGTGCCCCGGTTGGGTGATCGGCAATCACTTCCCTTACGCAGGCGTGCCCCAGGGGCCCGCCGCGGACCGAGGCGACCGCCATCAGATCCTGAATCGACGCCGTGTCCGAGACACGGAACAAATACCCGCAACCATCGCGTCCCGGCCGTGATTTCTTGTTCCCAGCCGAACGGGCAGGGCGGTCTCGTGCACAACTCTTGACGTGTACGAAACACGGGAGAAGCATCTCCCCCACTGAGAGAGCGCTCTCCCGGACTCTCCAGCCCCCCACCCGCCCGTCTGTCCGACGACTCAGGAGACCTGCCCATGCACGCTCCTCCGCCCCTTTCGCCGGTGCTCCGCGGACCAGCACCGGCCTATGGACGAGGGCTGGCCGCCGCCATCGCCGCCGTTCTGATGGCCTCGCTGCTCCTCCTCGTCCCCCGTACCCCCGCCCAGGCGGCGCCCGCCCTGCTCTCCCAGGGGAAGCCCGTGACCGCTTCCAGCCAGGAGAACGGCGGCACCCCGGCCTCCGCCGCGGTCGACGGCGACAACGGGACCCGCTGGTCGAGCGCCGCGTCCGACCCGCAGTGGATCCGGATCGACCTCGGCTCCACCGTCGCGGTCAGCCAGGTCGTGCTGCGCTGGGAGACCGCGTACGCCACGGCCTACCGGATCGAGTTCTCCACCGACGGCTCCGCCTGGACGACCGCCTACTCCACCACCACGGGCCCCGGTGGCACGGAGACCCTCGCCGTCTCCGGCAACGCCCGCTACGTACGGATGTACGGCACCGCCCGCGCCACGCAGTACGGCTACTCCCTCTGGGAGTTCCAGGTCTACGGCGAGGGCCAGGGCGGCTCGGGCCCGATCCAGGGCGGCGGCGACCTCGGGCCCAACGTGCTGGTCTTCGACCCGTCGACACCCGACATCCAGGGCACGCTCGACCGGATCTTCCAGCAGCAGGAGAAGGCCCAGTTCGGCACGGGCCGCTACCAACTGCTCTTCAAGCCGGGCACGTACAACAACCTCAACGCCCAACTCGGCTTCTACACCTCCATCTCGGGCCTCGGGCTCTCCCCCGACGACACCACCATCAACGGTGATGTGACCGTCGACGCGGGCTGGTTCAACGGCAACGCCACCCAGAACTTCTGGCGCTCCGCCGAGAACCTCGCCCTCAACCCGGTCAACGGCACCAACCGCTGGGCGGTCGCGCAGGCCGCTCCGTTCCGCCGGATGCACGTCAAGGGCGGGCTCAACCTGGCGCCCGACGGCTACGGCTGGGCCAGCGGCGGGTTCATCGCCGACAGCAAGATCGACGGTACGGTCGGCCCGTACTCCCAGCAGCAGTGGTACACCCGTGACAGCTCGGTGGGCGGCTGGACCAACGCGGTGTGGAACATGGCGTTCTCCGGCGTCCAGGGCGCCCCGGCGCAGAGCTTCCCCGACCCGCCGTACACCACGCTGGAGACCACCCCGGTCTCGCGCGAGAAGCCCTTCCTGTACCTCGACGGCTCCGCCTACAAGGTGTTCGTGCCCGCCAAGCGCACCAACGCGCGCGGCACCACCTGGGGCAACGGCGCCCCGCAGGGCCAGTCCCTGCCGCTCGACCAGTTCTACGTGGCCAAGCCGGGCGTGAGCGCCGCGACCATCAACGCCGCGCTCGCCCAGGGGCTGCACCTCCTGTTCACCCCCGGCGTCTACCACATCGACCAGCCGATCAACGTGAACCGCGCCGACACCGTCGTACTGGGCCTCGGCCTCGCCACACTCGTGCCGGACAACGGGGTCACCGCGATGAAGGTCGCCGACGTGGACGGCGTGAAGCTGGCGGGCTTCCTCATCGACGCCGGTTCCGTGAACTCGCCCACGCTGCTGGAGGTCGGCCCTGCGGGCTCCTCGGCGGACCACTCCGCCAACCCCACCACCGTGCAGGACGTCTTCGTCAGGATCGGCGGCGCGGGCCCCGGCAAGGCCACCACCAGCATGGTGATCAACAGCGACGACACCATCATCGACCACACCTGGATCTGGCGCGCCGACCACGGGTCCGGCGTCGGCTGGGAGACCAACCGCGCCGACTACGGCCTGCGCGTCAACGGCGACGACGTCCTGGCCACCGGGCTGTTCGTCGAGCACTTCAACAAGTACGACGTCGAGTGGAACGGCGAGCGGGGCCGGACGATCTTCTTCCAGAACGAGAAGGCGTACGACGCCCCGAACCAGAACGCCATCCAGAACGGCTCCATCAAGGGATTCGCCGCCTACAAGGTCGCGGACTCCGTCACCACCCACGAAGGCTGGGCTCTGGGCAGCTACTGCAACTACACCTCCGACACGAACATCCGGCAGGACCACGGCTTCCAGGCACCGGTCAAGCCGGGCGTACGGTTCCACGGCCTGCTGGTCGTGTCGCTGGGCGGCATGGGCCAGTACAACCACGTGATCAACAGCACCGGCTCGCCGACCTCGGGGACCTCGACGATCCCGTCGACGGTGACGTCCTTCCCGTAGGACTTCCGGCGGGAACTTCGGCGGGACCACCGGCGGACTTCCCGTAGGACTTCCCACCGCAGGACAAAAACCGCGAAGCCCGGCCTCTTTTGGAGGCCGGGCTCCGTCGTGCGCGGCGCGTGGGCTATGAATGGGGCATGCGCGCCTGGAGCACCGACGACATCCCGGACCTCACCGGCAGCACCGCCGTGGTCACCGGAGCCAACAGCGGGATCGGCGCGGCGACCGCGCTGGCGCTGGCCCGCGCGGGAGCGCTGACCGTGCTGGCCTGCCGGAGCCCGGAGCGCGGTGAGCGGACGCTGAAGGCGATCCGGGCGGCGGTCCCGGGCGCCGAGGTCCGCCTCGTCCCGCTCGACCTCGCCGACCTGGCCTCCGTGCGCACCGCCGCCGACGCACTGGCGCGGACCGTGGACGGACAGCTCGATCTGCTCATCAACAACGCCGGGGTGATGGCGCTGCCCCTGCGGCTGACGGCCGACGGCTTCGAGTCGCAGTTCGGCATCGACCACCTGGGACACTTCGCGCTGACCGGGCTGCTCCTGCCGGTGCTGGGCGCGTCCGCGCCGTCCCGGGTCGTCACGGTCTCCTCCCTCGCCCACCTCTTCGGCCGGATCGACTTCGGCAACCTCCAGGGCGAGCGGGGCTACCGGAGCTGGCCCGCGTACGGCCAGGCCAAGCTCGCGAACCTGCTGTTCACCGACGAGCTGGAGCGCAGGGCGCGCCACGCCGGGCGCGACATCCAGGCGCTGGCGGCCCATCCCGGGCTCTCCGCGACCGAACTCGGCCAGGCGGGGCCGCTCATGGCGGGCCGCGTCTGGGCGGCGAAGCTGGAGCGGGCCACCCGGCTGTTCACCCAGCCGGCCTCGCGGGGCGCCCTGCCCGTACTGCGCGCCGCCACCGACCCGGCGGCCCGGGGCGGGGAGTACTACGGGCCGCGCCGCCCGCTCGAAGTACGGGGCGCCCCCGGCCCCGCCCGCCGCTCCGCACGCGCGCGCGACGCCCGTACCGCCGGGGCGCTGTGGGAGGAGTCCGCCCGGCTGACCGGCGTGAGCCCGGACTTCGGCTGACGGCGCCCGGCACGACCGGCGCGGTACCGGGGCGGTCGTGCCGGGGCGTCCGGCCCCTCACCCCCGTACGGCGCAACTGTTCATACGATCGGCGCGAGGGCGCGGTCCGGGCCCGCTGACCCGCATTACCCCAGTGGTGCCCGCTCAGGGCCGCCGCCACGCCGGGTGACCGGCGAGTCCGCGACGGCCTTTCACACCGGCGCCGAATGGCGACGTGGTTTGCCCGTGCACAGACTGACGGCATGTCGGGCAAACGCAGCGCGGGACTTCTCGTGTACCGGGTCGGGGGCCCGGGCCTCGAAGTGCTTCTCGGCCATATGGGCGGGCCGTTCTGGTCCGGCCGGACCACCGCTGCCTGGTCCGTCCCCAAGGGGGAGTACGAGCCCGGCGAGACACCGGAGGCCGCCGCGCGCCGGGAGTTCCGGGAGGAGCTGGGCCTGGAGCCGCCCGAGGCGCCCTGGACGGCGCTCGGCGAGTCGCGGCAGCGGGGCGGCAAGACCGTCACCGTCTGGGCCGTCGAGGGCGATCTCGATCCCGGTCTTGTGGTCCCCGGCCTCTTCACCATGGAGTGGCCGAGGGGATCGGGCGTCCTGCGCGAGTTCCCCGAGCTGGACCGCGTCGCCTGGTTCCCGGCGCGGGACGCGGTGGCGCGGCTGGTGGCGGGTCAGCGCGTCTTCCTCGAACGGCTGGACGGGTTCATAGCCGCCGGCCGCCGCACTCCGCCGGACGGCGCATAGCGCCTCCGGCCCGGCCCGCCGCTCCACCGCGACGAGCCCCGGTCGCCGGACCCGGTCCGGTGGATCCCGCCGACCGCCCGTGCTCCCGTCCCCCGTCCCGGGGACCTGTCTTCAGGAGCCGCAGGGCGCGTGGCCGCGGGACCGCTCGGGCTCACCCGGTCCCGTTCGTCCTCTCGGCCCTCCCGTCCCGTCCCCACCGGAAAGGGATCTTCTCCGTGCACTCTCGCACCCAAGCCTCCATCGCCGTCGGCACGGCTCTGCTGGCGGCGGCGATCGTCCCCGCCACCGTGCTGCCCGCCCTGGTGGGC
>NZ_QQNA01000017.1 GCF_003346515.1 Streptomyces corynorhini | reverse complement strand
CCCGTAGCCCCCCCCTGTCGCCCCTTCTCGCCACCTCCCTTGTCACGCTCCGCCGTCGGTGTCCGCTGCCGCCTGTTCCACCAGCGGGATGATCCGCAGCGGTACGGGGTTCTCCATGACGATCGCCGTCGCGGCCCGGACAATGCCATCAAACCCGACAACTCGGTCGATCACTCGTTGGAGATCGGCGTTCGAGCGCGCCACCAGCCGGCAGAGCATGTCTCCCTCGCCCGTGGTGGTGTGCAGTTCGAGCACCTCGGGCACGGTCGTCAGATGGGCCCGTACGGCGGCGCCCTTGCCCTGTTTGATCTCCAGCGTGGCGAAGGCCGTGACGGGGTAGCCGAGGGCGGCCGGATCGACCGTCGGGCCGAATCCCTTGATCACTCCATTCGATTGAAGCCGGTCCAGCCGCGCCTGTACGGTCCCGCGCGCCACGCCCAGCCGACGCGACGCCTCCAGCACCCCGATCCTGGGCTCGCGCGCGAGAAGCGCGATCAGCCTGCCGTCGAGTCCGTCGATGCTCATGGCCCGTCTCCTCGTTGCGTCAGTGCCGTCACTCGGCGCCGTAAACATGGTCATCCTGTGCGGACAGTCTGGTGTTTCCGGCTGTCGGCTGTACAGATTGCCCAGTGAATACGCGAACTGTTGCGCACCTTGTGGAACGGCGGGACGCTGAGCCCATGGCTGACATCTCGATGAGCGCTGACACCTCGGCGAACGCCGCCACCGCCCCCGACACCGCGCGCACGGCCGACCCCTTCCCGGTCAAGGGAATGGACGCGGTCGTCTTCGCCGTCGGCAACGCCAAGCAGGCCGCCCATTACTACTCGACGGCCTTCGGCATGAAGCTGGTCGCCTACTCGGGGCCGGAGAACGGCAGCCGCGAGACGGCGAGTTACGTGCTCACCAACGGCGCGGCCCGCTTCGTCTTCACCTCCGTGATCAAGCCGTCCTCCGCGTGGGGCCGCTTCCTCACCGAGCATGTCGCCGCGCACGGCGACGGCGTCGTGGACCTCGCCATCGAGGTGCCGGACGCCCGCGCCGCCTACGCCTACGCCGTGGAGCACGGCGCCCGGGGCATCGCCGAGCCGTACGAGGTCAAGGACGCGCACGGCACCGTCGTCCTGGCCGCCATCGCCACGTACGGCGAGACCCGCCACACCCTGGTCGAGCGCTCCGGCTACGAGGGGCCCTACCTGCCGGGCTTCGACGCCGCCGAACCGATCGTCGAGCCCCCCGCCAAGCGCACCTTCCAGGCCATCGACCACTGCGTGGGCAATGTCGAGCTGGGCCGGATGAACGAGTGGGTGGGCTTCTACAACAAGGTCATGGGCTTTACCAACATGAAGGAGTTCGTGGGCGACGACATCGCCACCGAGTACTCCGCGCTCATGTCGAAGGTCGTCGCGGACGGCACCCTCAAGGTGAAGTTCCCGATCAACGAGCCCGCGGTCGCCAAGAAGAAGTCGCAGATCGACGAGTACCTGGAGTTCTACGGCGGCGCGGGCGTCCAGCACATCGCCCTCGCCACGAACGACATCGTCGCCTCCGTACGCGCGATGCGCGCCGCCGGCGTGCGCTTCCTGGACACGCCCGACTCGTACTACGACACCCTCGGCGAGTGGGCGGGCGATACCCGGGTGCCCGTCGACACCCTGCGCGAGCTGAAGATCCTGGTCGACCGCGACGAGGACGGCTACTTGCTCCAGATCTTCACCAAGCCCGTCCAGGACCGGCCGACCGTCTTCTTCGAGATGATCGAGCGGCACGGCTCCATGGGCTTCGGCAAGGGCAACTTCAAGGCGCTGTTCGAGGCGATCGAGCGCGAGCAGGAGAAGCGCGGCAACCTCTGATCAGCCCCGGTCGTCCGGGCCCGGGACGTACTGCACGCCCCGTGCCAGGGACGTACTCACGCCCCGGGCACGGACGCGCCTGCGGAGGCCGTCGCGACCGGTGGAACCGGTACGGGCGTGACGGTCTCCGGTGCGGCGGGGGCCGACGGCGACACCGTGGCCGCGGGAGTCGCCGGACCCGCCGGATCCGCCGGACCCGCCGAAGCCGCCGGTGTCTTCCGCGTCAGCGTGGGCGCCTGCGGACCCGTACCCTCCACGTCCACGGGACCGCCGTCCGCCGGTTCGCCCAGCGCCTCCAGCGCGTCCAGCGCCCTCGGGGCCAGCAGCGGCGAGAAGTGCGGATTGACGCGCAGCGCGTCCGCGAGGTGACGGCGGGCAGGACCGTACATGCCCAGCGCCCGTTCGATCTCGCCCCGGTGGTACGAGAAGAGCGCGCTGCGCACGCCCTGGGTCGTCGCCCGCTTCGCGTACTTCAGCGCCTCCTTCTCCTGGCCCGCCCGGAACAGCGCCCACCCCAGCGTGTCCGCCGCCTCCGTGGACCGGTGCAGCTGCCCCCACTCCGACTTCATCCGCGCCACGGCCGCCTGCGGATCGCCGTGGTCGGCCTCGAACCTGGCGAGGACCAGCTCCTCGTTCACCCCGTTGCCCCGCGCCGTGCCCGCCCGCTCGCGCAGCGCCTCGTACTGGGTCCTGGCGTCGCCGTCCAGCCCCATCGAGTCGTACAACTCGCCCAGCTCCAGGGCGTACGGGGGGCGCGGCAGCTTGCCGAGCGCGGCCTGGTAGTCGCGCGACGCCTCGTCCGTCCGGCCCAGCGAGGCCAGGGTCCGCGCCCGGCCGGCCAGCGACGCGGCCTGGTCACGGGTGACCGCGAGCGCCGCGTTGTAGTGGCCCAGCGCCTCGGCCGGCTCGCCGCGCTCCCACGCCAGCTCACCCAGCGTGTGCAGCGCCCGCGCCTTCTCGGCGGGCGTCGCGGCGCCCGCCACGGCCTCGGTCGCCTTGGCCTCCGCGTCCTCGCGCCAGCCCTTGTCCCGGTAGACCTCGGCGGCGCGCGTCAGGGTGGGCGCGTCGGCGCGCAGGTCCTTGAGCTTGCTGAGCGCGCGCCCGGCCGCCGCGTACTCGCCGAGCCCGCTGTAGGCGGTGATCAGGACCGGGTACGCGGCCCACTGCCCGGGGTGCCGCCCGCGCACGGTCTCGGCCCACCGCTTCGCGGCGGCGTAGTCGTGCCGGGCGTTGGCGAGCGCGGCGAGCCCGAGCAGCGCCTCCGGATTGCGGACGGCGCCGGTCTTGCCGTCGTCCGCGCCGCCCCCCGTACCGGCGCCGCTGTTTCCGGACTTGGCGGCCCCGTCGGCTCCGTCGGACTTGGCGGCCTCGTGGGACTTGGCGGCCCCTTCGGACTTGGCGGACTTGGCGGCGGACGCCTCGGCCACCGCGAGCGATCGCCGCAGCGCCCTCTCGGCCTTCGGGTAGTACGCCGGGTCCGCGAGCCCCTCCCCGCGCTGTACGTAGGCGGAGCCGAGCACCGCCCACGCCGCCCCGTCGCCGGGGTGCGCGCGCAGCCAGGTCTCACGGTCGCGGATGAGCGCGGCCAGATCCGCCGGCGCCGCGGGCGCTCCCGCGCCCACCGCCGCCATCGCCCGCTCCTCGGGGCCGGGCGCCGCCTCCCGCTCCCGGTCGGGCACGAACACCAGCACCCCCGCGACCAGCACGGCCCCCACCCCGGCCGCCAGAGCCGCCCTTCTGATCTGCCTGGTCTGCTGCGCCTTCATGACGTTCATACGGATTACTGTGCGTCAATACGACTGGACGGTCCGGGCTTGCCGGGGTGGATCGCGACGGGTTCACACCGATGGCCCCGGATGCGACGCTGGGACCATGGATGATCTCCTCGCACAGCTGCGGGCCGGGCTCCCCGCCGACGCCCTGATCACCGACCCCGACGTCACGGCCTCCTACGCCCACGACATGGCGAGCTTCTGCGCGGCGGGAGCGCCCGCCGTCGTCGTCCTGCCGCGTACGGTCGAACAGGTCCAGCACGTCATGCGCACGGCGACCGCGCTGCGCGTGCCCGTGGTCCCGCAGGGCGCCCGTACCGGACTGTCGGGCGCGGCGAACGCCACGGACGGCTGCATCGTCCTGTCCCTGACCAAAATGGACCGGATCCTGGAGATCAGCGCCGTCGACCGCATCGCCGTCGTCGAACCGGGCGTCATCAACGCCACACTCTCCCGCGCGGTCGCGGAACAGGGGCTCTCCTACCCGCCCGACCCCTCCAGCTGGGAGATGTGCACCATCGGCGGGAACATCGGCACGGCC
Organism: Streptomyces corynorhini; assembly: GCF_003346515.1. Taxonomy (GTDB): domain Bacteria; phylum Actinomycetota; class Actinomycetes; order Streptomycetales; family Streptomycetaceae; genus Streptomyces; species Streptomyces corynorhini. The sequence goes on along the minus strand of NZ_QQNA01000017.1, from coordinate 2,789 downwards.
TCGGGCGGGCTGTGCTGCGTCAAGTACGGCGTCACCGCCGAGTACGTCCTCGGTCTGGACGTCGTCCTCGCCGACGGCCGCCTCATGACCACCGGCCGCCGCACCGCCAAGGGCGTCGCCGGATACGACCTGACCCGCCTCTTCGTCGGCTCGGAAGGCAGCCTCGGCATCGTCGTCAAGGCCGTACTGGCGCTGCGCCCCTCGCCGCCCCGGCAACTGGTGCTGGCCGCCGAGTTCCCCTCGGCCGCCGCCGCGTGCGACGCCGTCTGCCGGATCATGGAGCGCGGCCACACCCCCTCCCTCCTCGAACTCATGGACGGCACGACGATCCGGGCCGTCAACGCGATGGCGCACATGGGCCTGCCCGAGACCACCGAGGCGCTGCTCCTCGCCGCCTTCGACACCCCCGACCCGGCGGCCGACCTGGCGGCGGTCGGCGAGCTGTGCGCGGCGGCGGGCGCCACCGAAGTGGTGCCCGCCGAGGACGTCGCCGAGTCGGAACTGCTGCTCCAGGCACGCCGGCTGTCCCTGACGGCGCTGGAGGCCGTCCGGTCGGCCACGATGATCGATGACGTGTGCGTACCGCGCTCACGGCTCGCCGCGATGCTCGACGGCACGGCCGCCATCGCGGAGAAGTACGGCCTGACCATCGGCGTCTGCGCCCACGCGGGCGACGGCAACACGCACCCCGTCGTCTGCTTCGACCAGGCCGACCCCGACGAATCGCGGCGGGCCCGCGAGTCGTTCGACGAGATCATGGCGCTCGGTCTTGAACTGGGCGGCACGATCACCGGCGAACACGGCGTCGGCGTGCTGAAGAAGGACTGGCTCGCCCGGGAACTGGGCCCGGTGGGGCTGGAGATGCAGCGCGGGATCAAGCAGACCTTCGACCCGCTGGGCCTGCTCAATCCGGGCAAGCTGTTCTGAGCGCACGGGCGCACGGGCGCTCGGGCGCTCGGGCGCACGGGTGCTTGGGCGCACGGGTGCTTGGGCGCACGGGTGCTTGGGCGCACGGGTGCTTGGGCACCTGGGCATCCGAGTACCTGAGCACCCGAGTACCTGAGCGCCCGAGCACGGTGGTGAGGCGGGTACGTGACGGCCCCCGCGGCCGTCCGTCCGCCTCGCCACCGCCGGTCCGCGGACCCGCCCTACGCATCGTCGTCCACCGACTCGTCGGAGGGCCACGGGTCCCGCAGCCACAGCTCGTCCGCGGGCAGCGGCGACAACAGCGCGGTCAGGCCCTCGTCGATGCCGAGCTGCTCGGCCTCGGTCCCCGGCTCCACGATCCGCAGCGTCCGCTCCACCCAGGCCGACACCGGCGCCGACGGCGCCTCCAGCAGCGCGTCGCCGTCGGGCGAGGAGAGCGCGAAACACAGCACGGACCGGCCCGCCACCTTCGTCGGCCAGATCCGGACGTCCCCGTGACCGCACGGCCTGAACACCCCCTCCACCAGCAGCTCGCGGGCGAAGGTCCAGTGCACGGGGGTGTCGGAACCGATGTGGAAGATGATGTGGACGGCGTACGGATCGTTCGTGCGGTACATCAGCCGGGCCGGTACGGGGATGCTGCGCTCGGGCGACAGCACGAGATTCAGCTCCAGTTCGCGTTCCACCACGGTGTGCATGAGGGGTACTTCCTCTCCTGACAGGGAGCCCCACGCCGGGGCCCTACCAGGAGAGAGGCGCCAACCACGCGGCTATGACGCGACTTGCGGTGACTTTCGCGGACCTATTTCGTGGCTGGTCGACAGGTCGGTTGACGGGCCGGTTCCCGGGCGGGTTGGAGATCCGGTGGACGGGCCGACGGGCGGGGCCGGTTCGCGCATCGGCCGTCCGAGGGCTTCCATGGGCACGGATGTACGCCATTTCGTACGCCCTGGCGAACAGAGCTTGCCCCGCTGCCTTACGCTGCGCATCGACGTCGTCGGCCGGGCGTCCACATGGGATTCTTTCTGTCGGTCTCCTTCCTCAGGGCCCCGCGTTCTTCGTTACTGTCTTCCTTGGACAAGCGGAGGCACGCGCCCGCTCGGGGTCGGCGGCGGACAGCCCGTACAGGTCGAACCATGGCGCGAATGAACGGAGTTGGGGTCAGTGGCTACTCCTCCTGGTGACGACGGGAACGTACCCCGGGAAGGGTTCTACCCGGATCCGTCGATCCCCGGATACGTCCGGTACTGGAACGGCGCCTCCTGGGTGCCCGGCACGAGCCGGCCCGCGCCGCGGGACGAGGAGGCGCCGCGCGCCGCGCTGCCGCCCGCCCCCGCCCGGCCCGGCTTCGAGGAGACCGGGCCGGTCTTCCTGGACGAGGAGCAGACCGGCCCCGCCCGGCAGGAACCGGCCTCCGCGTGGCAGGCCGACGCCTCCCGGCAGTCCGGCTTCGGCGGCGACGGCGCCGCCCGGGTCTCCTGGGGCGCGCCGGGCCAGGACCCCCGGATTCCCCGGCCCGCGCCGCCCGCCGGGCCCGTCGACCCGAGGATCGACGCGTCTGCGGGCGCCCCCGGCCCCGGTGACCCGACCGGCGGCGCGCTGCCCGGCATGCGCGCCCTGGGAGCCGGCGCGGACGCGTCGGGCGGCCAGGAGCAGGGCACCGACGCGGCCCCGGCCGCCGACCGGCCGGTCTCCGACGGCACGGTCGCGATCCGCGCGGACCGCCGGGGCACGGGCGGCGGTACGGGTACGGGTACGGGCCACGACGCGCTCACGCCCGCGCGGCCGCTGGTACCGCCCACCAGCGCGCAGCCGCCGGTGGACAGCACGGTCGCCATCCGCGCGCTGCGTGCCGCCCGGCG
>NZ_QQNA01000169.1 GCF_003346515.1 Streptomyces corynorhini | reverse complement strand
GAGGTCCTGCTCGACCCGGACGGCGCAGATAGGCCGCCCACTCCCCGTCGGCGCTCACCTCGTCCGGGTCGAGCAGGACCTCCGTACCGTCCGAAGCGTCTGAAACACCCGAAGCATCCGAAGTGTCCGATCCCGCGGACAACAGCAACGCCCTGCTCCACCTGTCGCCGCCGTCCCCGTGGCGCCGCACCCCGTCCGCCGTCCCCAGCAGCCGTATCCCCGTACCGGCCGCCCGCCAGCCGTCGGTGGTCGCCAGGAAGGAGCGGTACGTCGGCGGCAGCGCCATGCCGAGCCGCGCCTCCAGCGCGGCGACGCGCTCTTCCCCCGCGGGCGCGAACCCCAGGGCGCCCGCACCGTCCTCCCGCCCCAGCACGGCGGGGGAGCCCGTCCAGTCCGCACTCCACCGCTCAAGGAACGGACGCCAGTTGTAGGTCTTCATGCGGTCATGGTGCCAGCGGCCACTGACAATCGACGCGCCGCGGTTCGCGACGGCCCGCACCTCGGCGCTAATGTGGACCCACGGCGGCCCCTCGCGGGCGGCCGTACGGCGGTGGGGCCCGCCGTACCCGAACCGCGGTGCCGTCGCCGCCAACGGTCCCTACTTGCGAGGAAGCGTGCCCGGACCAGGCTCCGGCGCACCTGCGAGTAGGAGAGACCCATGCCCAGGGGACGACACCTCCGGCCGGGATTCCCCCGCCCCGGACACCCGCGACGCAAGCCGCCGCGCGAACGCGTACGCGACCAGTGGCGTCCCGTCGCCGTCGTGGCGCTGGGCGGCGCGATCGGCGCCTCGGCGCGCTACGCCGCGTCCCTCATATGGCCCACCGCCCCGGGCGCCTTCCCTTGGACGACGCTGATCGTGAACGCCGCCGGATGCGCGGTGATCGGGGTGTTCATGGTGGTGATCACCGAACTGTGGCGGGCGCACCCGCTGGTACGGCCGTTTTTCGGCACCGGCGTCCTGGGCGGATTCACCACCTTCTCCACCTACGCCGTGGACATCCAGCGGCTGGTGGCCGACGGCCGGGCACGCACCGGGCTGGCTTATCTGGGACTGACCCTGATCGCCGCGTTCTGCGCGGTGTGGGGTGCGGTGTGGCTGACACGCCGCGTACTGACGTGGAGGCAGACATGACCAGGCTGACAGGTACCGCGCTGCGCGTGACGATCTTCGTCGGGGAGGCCGATCTCTGGCACCACCGGCCCGTCTACACCGAGATCGTGCACCGCGCGCACGCGGCGGGACTCGCGGGAGCCAGCGTGTTCCAGGGCATCGAGGGGTTCGGCGCGTCCTCCCTGATCCACACCCAGCGGCTGCTGTCGCTCAGCGAGGACCTGCCGGTGGCGGTGGTGATCGTGGACACCGAGGAGAAGGTACGGGCGTTCCTGCCGCAGCTGGACGAGCTGGTCACCGAGGGTCTGGTGATCCTGGACGACTGCGAGGTCATCCGGTACGTGGGCCGGGGTGACGCGGAGTGAACTGGCTGCTGGTGATCCTCGGCGCGACCGTCGGCGCCCCGCTGCGCTATCTCACCGACCGGTCCGTGCAGCGCAGGCACGACTCCGTCTTCCCGTGGGGGACGCTCGTGGTCAACGTGGCGGGCTGTCTGATCCTCGGACTGGTCACGGGCGCGGTCACGGCGGGCGCCGCGTCGTCCCGTACCCAGCTGCTGCTCGGTACGGGGCTGTGCGGGGCGCTGACGACGTACTCGACGTTCAGCTACGAGACGCTGCGGCTGGCCGAGGACGGCGCCCGGTTCTACGCCCTGGCCAATGTGGCGGCGAGCGTGGCGGCCGGTCTCGGCGCGGTGTACGCGGGGGTGGCGGTGGCCGGGGCGGTGTGGCCGTAACGCGGTAATGCGGTACGCCGTAAACGCCGCAGCGTCGTAAACGCGGTAACGCCGTAACGCCGCAGCGTCGTAACGCCCCGCCTCCGCCTCCGCCTCCGCGGGCCCCCGGGACCCGGGGACTCCTCAGGCGCCCGGGGCCCCGTCCGCCGCCACGGCGAGCCCGAAGGGCAGCTCGGGGTGGGCGTCGGCGATCTCCAGCAGCCGGTTGTACTTGGCGACGCGCTCCCCCCGCGCGGGGGCGCCCGACTTGAGCTGCCCGCAGCCCGCGCCGACGGCCAGGTCGGCGATGAACGCGTCCGTGGTCTCACCGGAGCGGTGGGAGACCATCTGGGTGTAACCGGCGCCCCGGCAGACCCCGATGGCGGCCATGGTCTCGGTGACCGTGCCGATCTGATTGACCTTGATCAGCGCCGAGTTCCCGACGTTCCGGCCGATCGCCTCCGCGATGATCGCTGGATGGGTGACGAACAGGTCGTCGCCCATCAGCTGGACCCGGTCGCCCAGCCGCGCGGTCAGCCGCTCCCAGCCCTCCCAGTCGTCCTCGCCGAGACCGTCCTCGATGGACCAGACGGGGAAGCGGTCCACGATCTCCTCGTACCGGTCGATGAGCTGGTCGGAGGTCAGCTCCTCGCCCGCGACACGGTAACGGCCGTCCTCCGTACGCAGTTCGCTCGCCGCCGGGTCCAGCGCGATGGCCACGCCGTCGCGGCCCGGGGTGTACCCGGCGTCCGTGATGGCGGCGACCAGCTCCCGCAGCACCTCCTCCGGCTGGTCGAGGGCGGGCGCGAAACCGCCCTCGTCGCCCAGCCCGACGGCATGGCCCCCGGCGGCGAGCCGCGCCTTGAGCCGTGCGTAGACCTCGGCCCCGGCGCGTACGGCGTCGGGCAGACCGGCGGCGCCGAGCGGGGCGATCATGAACTCCTGGAAGTCCAGGTTGTTGGATGCGTGCACCCCGCCGTTGACGACGTTGAAGTGCGGCACCGGCAGCAGGGGCGGCGCGCCCGCGAGCGCGGCGATGTGCTGCCACAGCGCCCGGTCGTACTGCGCCGCCTCCGTACGGGCCGCGGCGAGCGAGACGCCGATGATCGCGTTCGCGCCCAGCCGGGACTTGTCCGGGGTGCCGTCGAGGTCGATCAGCGTGGCGTCCACCTCTTCGAGCGAGGCGAAGCGCTGCCCGGTCAGCGCCAACGCGATCTCACCGTTGACATGGGCGACCGCCCGCCGAACGCCCTGCCCGCCGTACCGCTCCTCGTCCCCGTCGCGCAGCTCGACGGCCTCCCTGGACCCGGTGGAAGCGCCGGCGGGCACCCCGGTCCTTACCCGCAGCCCGCTGTCGGTCTCCAGGGTGACGGAGAGGGTGGGCCTGGCCCGCGAGTCGAGGATCTCGACGGCGTGGAGGCGCGCGATACGGAGCACGGCGGTCAGCTGCCCGCGCCGGGGTGCGCACCAGCGCCGGGGTGCGCATCGGCTCCGGGGTGCGCCACCGCTCCCGGGTGCGCCACCGCTCCTGGGTGTGCCCGGGAGCGCGCCCGGGACGCCTCGATCTCCGCGTACGCCTGTTCGCGCCCCTCCCAGTGGGAGCCCTCGACCGATTTGCCGGGCTCCAAGTCCTTGTAGACCTGGAAGAAGTGGGTGATCTCCAGCAGATCGAAGTCGGAGACGTCGGTGATCTCCTGGAGCGCGGAGTGCCGGGGGTCGTCGGACGGTACGCACAGGACCTTCTCGTCCGGCCCCTTCTCGTCGCGCATCATGAACATGCCGAGGGCCCGGCAGCGGATCACACAGCCGGGAAACGTCCGCTCGCCCACCAGCACCAGCGCGTCCAGCGGGTCACCGTCCCGGCCCAGAGTGCCCTCGATATAGCCGTAGTCGGCCGGGTAGCGGGTGGCGGTGAACAGGGTCCTGTCCAGCCGGATGCGCCCGGCGGCGTGATCCATCTCGTACTTGTTGCGCGACCCCTGCGGGATCTCCACGGTGACGTCGAACGCGGTCGGACCGGATGCCATGACAATCGCCTCCACACCAGCATCCGACCACGCATCGCGGTGGCCCGCAGCTCGCACGGCATCCGGACGCACCGACACGGCGCCCGCGCGCCCCCCGGCCGTTCCCGAGCGCACGCCCCGCCGCACTGCCCGCGCGTCTCGACTACGAGGAGGAGCCGCTGCTTCCGGTACCGGCTGAGGTCCCGCTCCCGCCACCCGCGCCCGCGGCGTCCACGGCGTCTCCCTGAGGCGAGCGCCCCGCGGGAACGGCGGAGGGCCGGCCGACCGCGTCGGTCCGCCGCGCCCGGTGCGCCATCCAGGCGGCCACCAGCGCGCCCGACACGTTGTGCCACACCGAGAACACCGCGGCGGGCAGCGCGGCCAGCGGGCTGAAGTGCGCGGTGGCCAGCGAGGCGGCGAGCCCCGAGTTCTGCATGCCGACCTCGAACGCCATGGCCCGGCTCGCGGGCGGCCCGAGCCGGGCCAGCTTCCCCGCGCCGTAACCGAGGGCCAGCCCGAGACCGTTGTGCAGCACGACCGCGACGAACACCAGCAGAGCGGCCGACTTGATCGCCGCCGCGCTCCCGGCCACCACCACGGCCACGATCACGGCGATCGTCACCGCCGACAGCCACGGCAGCGCCCCCAGCGCCCGGTCCACGTACCGCCCGGCCAACAGCCGCACCGCAAGACCGGCCAGGACCGGAAGCAGCACGGTCTTCAGGATGTCGGTGACCATGGCGCCCGCGTCGACCGGCAGGAACTCACCCGCCAGCAGCAGCGTCAAGGGCGGCGTCACCAGGGGCGCGAGCACCGTCGACACCGTGGCCACCGACACGGACAGCGCCACATCGCCCCGCGCCAGATAGGTGACCACGTTGGACGAGGTACCGCTCGGCGCGCACCCGACCAGAATCACCCCCGCCGCCAACTGCGGCGGCAGCCCGAGCCCGTTCGCGATCAGCCAGCCGAGCCCCGGCATGATCACGTAATGAGCCACCAGCCCGAGCCCCACGGCCCAGGGCCGTTTGGCGACCCCCTGGAAGTCCTTCGGCGTCATGGTCAGACCCATGCAGAACATGACGATGCCGAGCAGGTACGGGACCGACGTCTTCCATTCCGCGAACGCCCCAGGCAGCACCAGCCCGAGAGCCCCCGCGACCAGCACCAGCACGGGAAACACGGTCACAGCCCGCTTGGCCGCCCGATCGGCGGCGCCACCTCCGGCGGGAGAACCGGATCCGTCTTCGCGTTCGCATTCGTCTTCTGATCGCACGGCGCGATGCAACGCCTCACGGGCGCGCTCCGCAACACCGTCTCGGCATATGACCACAAGCACGGCGCCCGGCCCGCCCGCGGACCAAACGGCACGGCGGGATCCGGCCTGCCGGGGTGGCCACGTACCGCCGAACACCGGCCCTCCCGCAGACCGCGTCGCGCACCCGGCCCGGCCCCTCGGGAGTACTCCACACGTGCGTGAGGGCCGCCACCCCGGCCAGGGGTCAGCGGCCCTCACGCTCCGGCCTGCGCGACCTTGCGGTTTAGATGTCGAAGTACAGCTCGAACTCGTGCGGGTGCGGGCGCAGCTGGATGGGGGCGATTTCCTTCGTGCGCTTGTAGTCGATCCAGGTCTCGATCAGGTCCGCCGTGAAGACGCCGCCCGCCTGGAGGTACTCGTTGTCCGCCTCCAGCGCGTCCAGGACGGCGGGGAGGGAGGTCGGGACCTGGGGGACGCCCGCGTGCTCCTCCGGGGCCAGCTCGTAGAGGTCCTTGTCGATCGGCTCGGCCGGCTCGATCTTGTTCTTGACGCCGTCGAGGCCCGCGAGCAGGAGCGCGGAGAAGGCCAGGTACGGGTTGGAGGACGGGTCCGGGGCGCGGAACTCGACGCGCTTGGCCTTCGGGTTGGAGCCCGTGATCGGGATGCGCATCGCGGCGGAGCGGTTGCGCTGCGAGTAGACCATGTTGACCGGGGCCTCGAAGCCGGGGACCAGGCGGTGGTACGAGTTGACCGTCGGGTTGGTGAACGCCAGCAGCGACGGGGCGTGCTTGAGGATGCCGCCGATGTAGTAGCGGGCGGTGTCCGAGAGGCCCGCGTAGCCCTGCTCGTCGTAGAAGAGGGGGGTGCCGCCCTGCCACAGGGACTGGTGGACGTGCATGCCGGAGCCGTTGTCACCGAAGATCGGCTTGGGCATGAAGGTCGCGGTCTTGCCGTTGCGCCAGGCGACGTTCTTCACGATGTACTTGAAGAGCATCAGGTCGTCGGCCGCGGCGAGCAGCGTGTTGAACTTGTAGTTGATCTCGGCCTGGCCCGCGGTGCCCACCTCGTGGTGCTGGCGCTCGACCTGGAGGCCGGACGCCTCCAGCTCCAGGGAGATCTCGGCGCGCAGGTCCGCGAAGTGGTCGACCGGCGGGGCGGGGAAGTAGCCGCCCTTGTAGCGGACCTTGTAGCCGCGGTTGTCCTCGACCGCGCCGGTGTTCCAGGCGCCGGCCTCGGAGTCGATGTGGTAGAAGCCCTCGTTGGCGGTGGTGTTGAAGCGCACGCTGTCGAAGACGTAGAACTCGGCCTCGGGGCCGAAGTACGCGGTGTCCGCGATGCCGGTGGAGGCGAGGTACGCCTCCGCCTTCTTGGCGATGTTGCGCGGGTCGCGGCTGTACTGCTCGCCCGTGATCGGGTCGTGGATGAAGAAGTTGATGTTCACGGTCTTGTCGCGGCGGAAGGGGTCCACCCGGGCCGTCGACAGGTCCGCGCGCAGCGCCATGTCCGACTCGTGGATCGCCTGGAAGCCGCGGATCGACGAGCCGTCGAAGGCCAGCTCCTCGTTCGGGTCGAACGCCTTGGCCGGGATCGTGAAGTGCTGCATCACGCCAGGCAGGTCGCAGAACCGGACGTCGACGAATTTCACGTCCTCGTCCGCGATGAACTTCTTGGCATCGTCGGCGTTCTGGAACATCCAGCTCCTCCTCCTCCCGTCCCGGGGAGGGGCGGGGGTTATCGGTCGTGCGGCCAGTGCGGTGGCACACGCTGGACCCGACCATAGGTTTCCGGGATTTCTCCAGCATGACCCATTTGTTTCGCCGAAGTTAACCAGCCTGGGTGTGCGCCCGGCGTACGACGGCTACGCACCGGTACCCCCGCACCCCCTTCCCATGCCTGTCGGCAACCCCGTTCCCCTTGCGCGCGCACGGCCGCAGTACCGTGGTCGGGTGGATAACAGGCAAGCAATCGGATCGTGGCTCTCCGGACCGCGCGCCGCGGCCGAACAGATGGGCGTCGACTTCGGCTACCGGGGTGAACGGCTCGGTCTGCCGGAGCACGGCCCCGGCTCCATCGCCCCGCTCGGGCGGCGCTTCGGCGCCCTCTTCGTGGACTGGGCGCTCTGCATGCTGATCGCATACGGACTGCTCTCCGGCGGTGACTGGCAGGCGTCGGGGAACTGGGCGCTCGCCGTCCTGCTCGTCCTGAGCCTGCTCACCGTGGGGACGGTCGGCTTCACGCCGGGGAAGCGCCTCTTCGGCCTGCGGGTCGTCGCCGAGAACGGCGAGCGGATCGGGCCGGGCCGCGTGCTGGTCCGCAGCGTACTGCTCTGCCTGGCCGTCCCCGCGCTGGTCTGGGACCGCGACGGACGCGGTCTGCACGACCGCCTCGCGCGGGCCGTGCAGGTCCGGATCTGAGTCTGGGCCGTGCGGGTCCGGATCTGAGCCGGGGAGACGTAGGGGCGCGGGGGACGGTAGGAGCGCGCGGAGACGCGGGAGGACGCGGGAGCGCGCGGAGACGTAGGAGAGGGCGGTACGGAACTCCCGTTCCGTACCGCCCTCTTGTCACATACGTGTGTCGCTCACATACGCGTGAGACTCAGCGCGCCTTTCCGCCGCGCGGCATCCGCATCCCCTTGGGCATCGGCCCCTTCGGCAGCGGCATGTTGCTCATCAGGTCGCCCATCGCCCGCAGCCGGTCGTTGGCCGCCGTCACCTGCGGCCCCGCCAGGACGCGCGGCAGCTTCAGCATGGTCGTACGGACCTTCTTCAGCGGCACCTGGCCCTCGCCGTCACCGACGATGATGTCGTGCACCGGCACATCGATCACGATGCGCGCCATCCGCTTCTTCTCGGCGGCGAGCAGGCCCTTCACCCGGTTCGGGTTGCCCTCGCCGACCAGCACGATGCCCGCCTTGCCGACGGCCCGGTGGACGACGTCCTGGCTGCGGTTCATCGCGACCGCGGGTGTCGTGGTCCAGCCACGCCCCACGTTCTCCAGAACAGCCGCCGCGGCGCCCGATTGGCCTTCCATCTGGCCGAAGGCCGCGCGCTCGGCACGGCGGCCGAAGACGATCGCCATCGCGAGGAACGCCAGGATGAACCCGAGGATGCCCAGATAGATGGGGTGGTTGATCAAGAAGCCGATCGCGAGGAAGACACCGAAGGTGACGATTCCCACACCCGCGAGGATAAGTCCGACTTTGGAGTCGGCTTTCCGGGTCATCTTGTAGGTGAGGGCGATCTGCTTCAGTCGCCCCGTGTTCGCAGCAGTGTCTGCGTTTTCCTTCCTCGCCATACCCGGAAGTTTACGTGGCGTGGGAAGTGGCGTCCGACACCGCCTCCAGTACGTGCTGCGTCTCGACCCGGTCCCTGGCCCGGCTGCGGTCCTCCAGGACGGCTGTCCAGGCGTTCCGGCGCGCTGTGCGCTGGCCGCTGCCGAGCAGGAAGGTCTCCATCGCGCGCAGCGCGCCCGAGAGGGAGGGGAGCGGCGGAAGCGGGAGCGGCGGCAGGGCGCCCGCGGTACGGGAGGCGGTCGCCACGGCCTGGGAGACGGAGCCCCTGGCGGGCGCGCCCGCGGTGCGGTGCGCGGGGGCGTTCGCGGTGTCGTGTACGGGTCGTACCGGCGCGACCTGCATGGTGGCGGTCCCCTCGCAGAGGTGAAGGCGTGAGCGCGTGTGCGCGGTGCGTGAATCCAGGGTCACCCACTGGTGTTACCAGGGCGTGACCGACCGGTCAAACGCGAATGAAACCCTGACGCGCGGGCGGATTCGGGCCCGTGAGCGCCGGAGCGGCCCGTACCACCGCCCCCGCCTGCGGGGGAGTGGACGGGCCGCTCACCGCCATGAGTTACTGGCGGGTAATCTCTTGTGTCCGGATTCACACGGCCTGGCCGGCCACCGTCACGCCCCGCCGCTCGTTCGCCTGCTGGTACAGCCGGCCCGCGCGGTACGAGGAACGCACCAGAGGACCCGACATCACGCCCGAGTAGCCGATCTGGTCGGCCTCCTCCTTCAGCTCCACGAACTCCTGCGGCTTCACCCAGCGCTCCACCGGGTGGTGCCGGGGGGAGGGGCGCAGATACTGCGTGATCGTGATCAGTTCGCACCCGGCGTCGTGCAGCTGCCGCAGCGCGTCGCTGACCTCGGCGCGCTCCTCGCCCATGCCCAGGATCAGGTTGGACTTGGTGATCAGCCCCGCCTCACGGGCGCGCGTGATCACTTCGAGGGAGCGCTCGAACCGGAACCCGGGACGGATCCGCTTGAAGATCCGCGGCACCGTCTCCACGTTGTGCGCGAGCACCTCGGGACGGGACGAGAAGACCTCGGCCAGCTGCTCGGGCACCGCGTTGAAGTCGGGGATGAGCAACTCGACCTTGGTGTGGCCGCTCTCGCGGTCCGCCGTCAGCGCGTGGATCTGACGCACGGTCTCCGCGTACAGCCAGGCACCGCCGTCCGCCAGGTCGTCGCGGGCGACACCGGTGATCGTGGCGTAGTTCAGGTCCATCGTGACGACGGACTCACCCACCCGGCGCGGCTCGTCGAGGTCCAGCGCCTCCGGCTTCCCGGTGTCGATCAGACAGAAGTCGCAGCGCCGGGTGCACTGCTCACCGCCGATGAGGAAGGTGGCCTCGCGGTCCTCCCAGCACTCGAAGATGTTGGGACAGCCGGCCTCCTGGCAGACCGTGTGCAGTCCCTCGCTCTTCACGAGCTTCTGGAGCTGCTGGTACTCGGGACCCATTTTCGCCCGGGTCTTGATCCACTCGGGCTTGCGCTCGATGGGGGTCTGGCTGTTCCGGACCTCCAGGCGCAGCATCTTGCGTCCGTCGGGTGCGACAGCGGACACGTCCGGCACCTCTCTCTGCTGGCGCGGCATTCGATTCTTCGGCGAACACCAGGTTACGCCCGTTATTTGCGTGGCATTACGTCTGGCCAACCCGCGGCCAATGGGGCGCATTCCCCCGGCGCTTTCCCCCGGCGCTCGCGCCGAGGCGCGGGACAGGGGCAAGGGGCAGGGCTCCGTGGGGCTACGACCCCGCGCGCTCCGGCTCTCGCCGCAGTTCGCGCTCCGGTCCGTGCTCCGGTCCGTGCTCCCGTTCGCGCTCCGGTCCGTGCTCCGGTCCGTGCTCCCGTTCGCGCTCCCGTTCGCGCTCCGGTCCGCGCTCCGGGCCGTACTTCCGTCCGTTCTCCGGTCCGGGCTCGGTTCTGTACCCCTGAGTGCTCTCCCGAGGGCCTTCCCCCGTGCCTTCCCCCGCGCCTTCCCGGGCGCTCTCGCGCTCGATCTCGCGCGGTGTCGGATCCGCCTGTTCCAGCACGTCCCGCAGGTGCCTCTCCAGTACGGGAACGACCTCCTCGACCGTCACCTCGCGGCCCAGCTCGTACGAGAGCGAGGTCACGCCCGCGTCCCGGATACCGCAGGGCACGATCCGGTCGAACCAGGTGTTGTCCGGGTTCACGTTCATGGCGAAGCCGTGCATCGTCACGCCCTTCGCCACCCGGATGCCGATCTGCGCGAGCTTGCGGTCCTCGCGGCGCTGGCCCGCGTTGGAGGGCGCGTACTCCGGCCCGTTCAGCCGCGGGTCGAACTCCTCGTCCGTCACCCGGGGGTCGAGGTCCAGCTCCAGCCCGCCCACCGCGGGCCGCTCCGCCACCGGGTCGCCGAGCACCCAGACCCCGCTGCGCCCCTCGACCCGGGTGGTCTCCAGACCGAAGTCGGCGACCGTACGGATCATGGCCTCTTCGAGGCGGCGCACATGCGCGACGACATCGACGGGACGCGGCAGCTTCAGGATCGGGTAGCCCACCAGCTGGCCGGGGCCGTGCCAGGTGATCTTCCCGCCCCGGTCCACATCCACGACCGGGGTGCCGTCCAGCGGACGCTCACTGTCCACCGTGCGCCGACCCGCCGTGTAGACGGGAGGGTGTTCCAGCAGCAGACAGGTGTCCGGGATCTCGTCGGCGAAGCGGGCCGCGTGCACCCGGCGCTGCTCCTGCCATGCCTCCCGGTACTCGACGCGATCCGCGCCGAACCCCAGATGGATGTACCGCAGCTCACTCACGCCCGTGCCTCCCTCACCACTTCACCGCGCGCCACAGGCGCCCCCGCCACTGTACGGCGGCCCCCGAAGGGACGGCCGGGCAGGTGGGGTCAGGGGCAGTCCCGCGGGCGTTCCCGCGGGGCTCCCGGGCGGACCGCGCGGCGGTCCCGGGGCCGGGTGACGAGATGGGTACCGAAGCGGCCCGGAACGCTCCTGAGGCGATCCGAATCGGTCCTGAGGCGATCTGGAACAGTCCTGGGGGCATCAGGAACAGCCTCCGAACGGTCCGGTCACACCGGGGTCAGTCACGTCGACACTGCTCACACGATCGAATGAATGTTGGGCAAAGGTGGTGGCCGGAGCGGTCCTGGCTACTAAATTCGCGCCGTTCCATGAGGGCTGCTTCCGGGCCCGGAAGGCAGGAGACCGTACAGCTGATGTCGGAACGACCTCCGCAGCGCATCCCCAACCGCCAGCTCGCCGCGCTCATCTCAGAAGCCGGATTCTCCAACGCGGGGCTCGCCCGGCGGGTGGACCAGCTCGGCCTGGAGCACGGCCTCGATCTGCGGTACGACAAGACGTCGGTCACACGCTGGCTGCGCGGGCAGCAGCCACGCGGCACCACACCCGCACTGATCGCCGAGGTCTTCACCCGCCGGCTCGGCCGTCGGCTCTCCGCCCAGGACCTGGGACTCGACGCCTGTGCGCCCGTCTACGCGGGGCTCGAATTCGCGTCCAGCCCGCAGGAGGCCGTCGACATCGTCGGCGGCCTGTGGCGCAAGGACTCCGGCAGCCACAGCGAACTGCGCAAGATCGCGTTCACTCCGGCGGGGCTGGTCGTGCCCAGCCGCGACTGGCTCATCGGCCGCCCCGACGAACGCGTCGGCCACCCCGGGCCTTCCGCCGTGCGCGGCGGCGGCGCCAGGGTGCCCGCCCAGGGGCGTACGGGCGCCGGTGCGGGCCCCGGCCGCCCGGCGGGGCGCAGAGGCGCGACGGGTGCGGGAGGGGCGGCGGGATCCGTCGCCGCTCCCGCACCCGTGCTCCCCACCGTCCCCAGACAGCGCACCGAACGCGCCGCCGGTCAGAAGGTCACCTCCGGCGACATCGACGCCCTGCGCTCGGTCGGCGACCTCTTCCGCACCCTCGACCAGGCGTACGGCGGCGGCCACGCCCGGCAGGCCCTCATCCGCTACCTGGAGCACGAGGCCGAGCCGATGCTGCGCGGCACGTACGGCGAGACCACCGGGCGCAGACTCTTCGCCGCCGCCGCGGATCTGACCCGGCTGGCCGGCTGGACCTCGTACGACATCGCCGCGCACGGCCTCGCCCAGCGCTACTTCGTACAGGCCCTGCGGCTCTCCCAGGCGGCCGGGGACCGCGCGTACGGCTCGTACGTCCTGATCACCATGAGCCGCCAGGCCGTCTACCTCGGCCACGGCAGGGAAGCCGTCCAGCTGGCCCGCGTGGCCCAGCAGGGCATCGGCGGTTCCGCGCCGCCGGTGGTCCAGGCGCTGCTGCACTCGGCGGAGGCGCGCGGCCACGGGGTACTCGCCGACGCGCGCGCCTGCACATCGGCGCTCGTACGGGCCGAACGCGCCCTGGAGACGGCCAGGCCCGGCGACGACGCGCCGCACTGGGCGCGCTTCTTCGACGAGGCGCAGCTCGCGGACGAGTTCGGGCACTGCCACCGCGACCTCCAGCAGTACCGCAGCTGCGTCCAGCACGCCGAGCGCTCCCTCCAACTGCGCGCCGCCGCGTTCGCGCGCAGCCGCCTCTTCTGCCGCGTCGTCCTCGCCTGCGGACGGCTGGGCCTCGGCGAGCTGGAGCAGGCGTGCGCGCTGGGCGCGGAGGCGGCGCAGCAGGCCACGGAGATGCGGTCCGCGCGGGCGGTGGAGTACGTACGGGACTTCGAACGCCGCCTGGAGCCCTACCGGAACGCGGCGGCCGTACGGACCTACCGCGACCGGGTCGCGGCGATCGGCTGACCGGGGTTGAGCCGGTCCCGCCCGGGGGTGGTCGACACCCCGAACGGGACCGGAGTCGTGGTCGGCGGCTCCGCCTGGGCCTGTCCGGCACATGGCGCCGTGCGCCCTTAGGGCGGGGCTCGCGGCGTCTGACGCACCGCACTCGCTCCGCTCGCACCGCCTCGGCGCTCTGATGCGTCGTCCGGATGCCGAGCGCTCTCTCACGAGGCGGAGGATCGTCCTCGTACGGGACGTACGCGGATGACTCCGACCACGCGGCGCGCGCGTGCGTGCCGGGCGTCGCGAGCCAGGCGGGCAACACGCCCTAAGCGACGGCCGTCAGCGGCACCGGTTCCCGCGCCGGGCGTACGCCCAGATCGCGCAGGATCGCGTGGGCGGCGCGGCGGCCCGAGAACAGCGCCCCCTGGACCGTGTTGGTGTCCCGGTGGTCGCCGCACACGTACAGCCCGGACAGCAGCCGCACCGGACGGCGCAGATCGTGCGGCGGCGCCATGGCGGGCACCGCCTCCGGATCGTGGTGGAGCGCCAGCAGCTCCCACTCGTCCGTCGGCGTCCCGTACAGCCGCGCGAGATGCGTGCGCACCGCGCGGTCCAACTCGGCGGCCGGGCCGGGATCTCCGAGCACCGTCGACGAGATCAGCACCCGGCCCTCGGGCGCGCGCGAGGGGTCGACCGCGCTCATGACCGCCGTGTGCGCGACCGGTCCGCTCCGGTCCGCGTCCAGCAGCAGCGTCGGGTCCGCCAACGGGGCGGCGGGCGCGGTGTGGTGAAGCACCGTCACGGCGTGGAAGTCCGGCACGCGCAACCCCGGCAGCAGCTCGGCGGCGGCCCGCGCGCCGGTCGCCAGCACGAGCGAACGGCAGCCGATCTCGCCGTGCTCCTTGGTCGTGACGTTGTTGATCGAGGTGTCCGTCACACAGACGTCCGTATGGACCGTGCCCTTCGGCAGGGTCCGCGCCAGCAGCTCGGGCAGCGTCGAGGCGCCGCCCGCCGTGACGCAGAGCCGGCCGCGCGCGAACGCCCGCAGCGCCAGGTCCGCGCACCGGCTCGACGTGCCGAGGTCCGGGTCGCACAGCAGCGCGGACAGCAGCGGCCGTACGAAGCTGTTGACCGTCCGCGCGGGCAGCCCCCGCGCGGACAGCGCCTCCAGCGCCGTGCGCTCCGGCCGGGCCAGCAGCCGGTCCGTCGGCGTCGCCGCGAGGCGGCCCAGGGAGGCGATCAGCCGGGCCTGGTCGAGCGCGCCGCCGAGCGGTGGTCGGGGGGCGCTCGCGAGGGCGCGCGCCACGGTGAGTGCGCTCCGTGCGCTCCCGACGGCGCCCGTGCGGTAGTTGCGGCCGTCACTGTGCACGAGGACGCCCGGTGAGAACATCCGGACGGCGGCGCCCTCCAGCCCCGGAGTGCGCAGCAGCTCCGGGTACGAGGTGGTGAGCAGCCGTCCGCCCCGGTCGAGGCGGAAGCCGTCCACCGTGTCGGTGGCCATGCGGCCGCCGACGCGCGGGGCGGCCTCCAGCACGGAGACGGTGACGCCCGCGCTGGTCAGATGATGAGCGGCGGACAGCCCCGCGAGGCCCGCTCCGATGATGACGACGTCCGCGTGGTGCGCGCTGTGGTGCGCGTTGCTGATGGCGGTGCTGAGCACGTGCCCCTCCCCGAGGTCGGCGCGGCTGGTGAGGCGGCGGGCGAGGGCGGATGCCCGCACCAGGCCCTGAAACGCCCGAGTCCACGCTGAGACTAGGGAGCGGAGGGGGGCGGGGCGGACGCGCGCGGGCGGGGTCACCGATGCATGGGGGCGCCCGGACATGCGC
>NZ_QQNA01000168.1:9052-20821 GCF_003346515.1 Streptomyces corynorhini | reverse complement strand
ACCCGCCATGACCGGTGCCGTTCAGCCCGCTTACCTCTCGGTACTGACCCGCAGAACACAGCGAGTGGTGACCAGCGGGGCATGAATCCCAGCCAGCACCACACACTGCAACTTGGCGATCATGACGGACAGCGTACGGCGCTGGGAGGCGCGCGGGGGTCATAGTCGTGTTGCTGTGCGGATCAGCCCGGCCAGGGCGAGGGAGCGGCTGTGTGCGGGCCAGGCGATGTGGGTGACGACGGGGGGTGCGTCGGTCAGGGGGACGGCGGTGTGCTCGGCCCAGAGCCAGGCGCGGGCGGAGTCGGGGAAGACGGCCGCCGTGCGTCCGAGGGCGATGAGTTGGGCCAGCTGCGTCTGGTCGTTGATCTCGGGGCCGGGGCCGGGCGGATACGTACCGTTGTGGGCCCAGCGGGCGAGCGGCAGATCGGGGATGTCGCTGACGTCGGCCAGTGACAACGCCCGGTGCGCGGAGAGGGGATGTCCTGCGGGCAGGATGACGATCTGTCCCTCGGTCATCAGCTCCTCGCTGTCGAACCCGGCGAGGGAGTTGAACGGCGCGTGCATGAGTGCCACGTCGGCGCGGCCGTCGCGCAGCATCTCTCCCTGCTCGCAGGTGCCGCTCGGCAGCACCTCGATCTCGGCGGCGTCGGGCTCGGCCGCGTAGGCGTCGAGGAGTTTGTGCAGCAGCTCGTGGGACGCGCCGGCCTTCACCGCGAGGACCAGGCGGTTGCGGGGGCCGCCCGGACGGTCGGAGCCACCCGCGCGGCGGGTGCGGCGAGCGGCGGCGGTGGTCGCGTCGAGGGCCGCGCGGCCCTCGTGCAGCAGCATCTCTCCGGCGCCGGTGAGGGAGACGCCACGGCGGTTGCGCTTCAGCAGGGAGACGCCGAGGCGCCGCTCAAGCTGCTGAATGGCCCGGGACAGCGGCGGCTGGGCCATGCCGAGGCGTTCGGCGGCGCGGCCGAAGTGCAGTTCCTCCGCGACGGCCACGAAATACCTCAGCTCGCGGGTCTCCAAGGTGTCCATGGGCCACAGCGTAGCCCGGTGATACTCACCGGGTATGACAGGGCACCGTGTCGGTATTGGATGCGCCGCTGGTCGGCGAGCGAACATCGACGACAGCCCTCCGAAGTATCCGGCTCAGCAGAAAGACACAGCCATGACCACACCTTCCGCGTCACTGCCCGGCGGCACTTGGACCCTGGGCGACCTGAGCGTCACCCGCTTCGGCTACGGCGCCATGCAGCTCGCCGGTCCCGGCGTCATGGGCCCGCCCGCAGACCGCGACGGCGCGCTCGCCGTCCTGCGCGAAGCCCGCGATCTCGGGATCACCCACATC
The DNA here is from genome assembly GCF_003346515.1 of Streptomyces corynorhini. Classification (GTDB taxonomy): domain Bacteria; phylum Actinomycetota; class Actinomycetes; order Streptomycetales; family Streptomycetaceae; genus Streptomyces; species Streptomyces corynorhini. The sequence continues at coordinate 19,485 of NZ_QQNA01000168.1, read as the reverse complement.
GACACCTCCGGCGCCTACGGACCGCACGTCACCAACCAGCTGATCCGTGAAGCACTGCACCCCTACCCCGAATCGCTGCGCATCGTGACCAAGGTCGGCGCGGTCCGCGATCAGCAGGGCGGCTGGCCCCCGGCCCGGCAGCCCGAGGAGCTGCGCCGTGCCGTCCACAAGAACCTCGCGGACCTCGGCCTCGACGTACTCGACGTGGTCAACCTCCGGCTCGGCAACGCCCAGGGCCCTCAGCCCGGCTCGCTCGCCGAGCCCTTCGAGACCCTCGTCGAACTCCAGCGGCAGGGCCTGATCCGGCACCTCGGAGTGAGCAACGCGACGGCGGAACAGGTCGCTGAGGCGCAGGCGATCGCACCGATCGTGTGCGTGCAGAACATGTACAACCTCGCCTACCGTCACGACGACGAGCTGATCGACGAACTCGCCGACAAGGGCATCGCCTACGTGCCCTTCTTCCCGCTCGGCGGCTTCACCCCGCTACAGTCCACAGCGCTTTCCACCGTGGCCACCCGGCTGGACACGACGCCGATGTCGGTGGCCCTGGCCTGGCTGCTGCGGCGGTCGCCGAACATCCTGCTCATTCCCGGCACCTCGTCCGTGGCGCACCTGCGCGAGAACGTCGCGGGCGCGGGACTCTCGCTCTCCGGCGAGGAACTCGCCGAGCTGGACAAGATCGGCCGCTAGGAACGAAAGGCCGTGGGCGGCTGGCTGTCCCGGATCCGCGCGGTGTCCCCTCCACCCGGGCCGCAGGTCGCATGGATCCGGTGCAGTCCCCGCCCTAACCCTCTGCCGAGGAGTTCCCCGTCAAGGCAAGCCGTCCACCGCTTCTTGGACGAAGTTCCGCGTCTGTTCCTCGGTGCTCGGCCCCCACGCCTGGTATCGGCAAGCTGGCGAAAGCAACCGGCCAGGCCAGGGTCAAGTACCCACACTCAAGGGACAGATGTGACAGGTGAGAAGGGTGTGGCACCCCCTGACATACTCCTGTGCCAGAGAGGCAGCCGAGATACGGCCGGAAAGGACAGCAGCGCGATCTTGGAATCGTGGACGGCTGCTCAGGTCTCCGGTTCGTCCTCTGCGAGGACGGGCCTTGTCGAGCTGGCTCTGGAGTTCTTGCTGGGCGTTACTGCAACGGGCATAGCCCACTCTCGTGGGCTTCGTCGCGGTCTCCGGCACGGCGGCGTCGACCGCGGGCCCATCTCCCATGCGCCGCCGGGGCCGCGGTCGGAGGGGGTGCGGACTTCGGGTTCGGCGCGGAGCTGGGGGACGAGCTTGCCGCCGCGGGTGCGGCAGGTGCTTCCGGCGGGCACCTCACACGTAGGACAGCCGAACTGTTCGATGGCGGCGGCCGGTTCGGCGAGCTGGCTCATGCCGCAGAAGCTGCCCGAGGGGGCTCTGCGCGAAGAGTGTTCTGCGAAACGCAGAGAGTGACGACATCTGGTCATCTGTCTTGGTTATGCGCTGAGGTTGAGGAAGTCACGGACCACCCCTACGTCGCGGTGGGTGATCAGCTGATCGCGGAGGCTGCTGAGTGCGTCTGAGGGGCGGGAGGAGCCGACGGCGTTGTTCTCGTTGAAGACTTCCGTGGCGGTTGCACAGGTCGCATCGAGGTCACCGAGTGCGAGATGGGCTTGGGCGGCTCGGGTGAGGTAGAGCAGGCTGTCGCGTACGTTTCCCGTGGTGGCGAACTCGGACGCTTGCGCCGCTGTGAAGTGGGCCAGAGCACGTCCCGGGTCCTTCAGGTCGAGCGCGCACGAGCCCGCCGTCATCTCGATCTCTCCGGCCGTCAGCGAATAGGCCCAGGGCGGATCGTCGTCGTGGGGGCCCGTGGCGTAGGCATCGCGGGCGGCGTCCAGTTCGTGCGCGCAGCTCTTGAGTTCTCCGGTCTTGGAGAGCGCTCTGGCTGCGCGGGCGTGGAGGCGGGCGCGGACGCGGGCGGTGGTGCGACCCGAGATCTTTTCCTGGGCGGTTCGGATGAGGTTGACCGCGTCCTGCGGGTTGCCGACCGTATAGGTCTGGCTGGTCATGAAGTTGAGTGTGTTGGCCCCGGCTTCGTGGTCTCCCGCAGATGCTGACGCTCGCAGGGAGGTGATGTAGAAGCGTTGGACTGTGGCGTTGAGGCCGGCGTCGAAGTACAGCCAGCCGCACATTCGGGATGCCTCGGCGAGGTTGGAGAACAGCCGCCTGCCGACGGCGCCGTCGTAGGTGGCCCGCTGGGCGAGTCTGCTGAGCAGGTTGTACTCGGCGACTGCCGAGGGGCGGAGTTCGGCGCTGCTCAGCACGTCGTCAAGGTGGCGCAGGTCGTCGAGCCGCTGTTCGAGGCGGGTGACCATGGAAGCGGTCAGCCGACGGCCGGAGTCCTGGGACAGGGGTAAGTCGGCGAGGGCGTCGTTCCAGTGGGCTGCGACGCTGGCCAGCGCCGCGCCGGTGGAGATGAGGAATCCCCGTCGGTCCATGGAACCTCCCCGAGCGGCTGCCGCCGCTGATGTCACGGTACCCGCTGCGGTCCAGGGACTACAGAGGACCGGTTGGTCACCGGGGAATGCGAGGAGGAGAAAGCCCGGCCAGCCGAGTTCGTCGACAGCCTCGCTCGGAATGCCGTGCAGATGCGCGATGGACAGCCGGGCCGGTCTGTCCGGCGCGTGCACGCCGCTTTCCCAGCGAGAGACCTTCTCCCGCCGCTTGGACATGCGTCCGAAGCCAAGGGCGTGATGCGTGTCGTCGAGGCGGTCGAGGTACTTCTCACCCGTCAGCCTCAGTCCTGCGCGGAGCGCGGTCAGCGGGTGACGGAACGGCTGGACCACCATCGGTTCTCCCCTGCGCCAGGACTCCTGATGAGCCGTCACAGTAGCCAGTTCCTCACGCTGGGTGGAGAGGGCCGCAGGGTGGTCCGCAACAGCTCCGCAACACGCTTTCCCTTCCCGGCGCGGGGCGATCGGCGGTGACATGGGCGATGCCCGTTCACGTCGGCAGAAGGAGGCGGGAACCGATGGAGGAGCCCGATGTACCGCTGGTGTCGGTGGTGGTCAGCGCCCGGGGCAATACCGCAGCGCTGAGGAACCTGCTGGACGCGCTCGCCCGGCAGAGCCTTCCCGCCGCCGAACTGGAGGCGGTGGTGGTGGACAACGACCCGCCGGGTCCGGTCCGTCCGGTTGCGGACGCGGTCAGGGGCGGCGACTGGCCCTTTCGGGTCCGGGTGCTGTACGAGCCGACGCCGGGTCTGAGCGCGGGCCGCAACCGGGGGATCTGCGCGGCCAGGGGCCGCTATGTGGCCATCACCGACCCGGACATCACCCCGGAGCCGGAGTGGCTTCAGACGCTGGTGACCGCGATCGAGGAGGAGAAGGTATTCGCCGTCGGCGGCCGCACTGTCGTGGAGTACCCCGGCGGTGAGACGGTCGTACTGACGAAGGCGCTGCGTGAGTGCCACGGAGCGGTGGACTGGCCCGAGCACCGCGAGATGGCGGTGTGGCCGTACTGGGTCACCGGCTGCAACCTGCTGTTCGAGCACCGGACCGCACTCGACATCGGCCTGTTCCGCACCGACCTGGGCCGCCGTGGCCGGTGGATGGGCGACTGCGAAGACCTGGAGTTCGTCGACCGGGCCCGGCAGTCCGGCCACCACACGCTGATCGAACCGGCCGCGGTCGCCTCCCACCCGGTCTACCGGCCGGAGACGACCCTGCGGTACTTCGTCCGCCAGGGCGCCGGCCACGGGGTATGTGTCGCCCGGATGCACCTGAGCGTGCGCGTCGAGCCCGCCGCGATCCAGGCAGGGCCTCCGGCGGTACGCGAGGCGATGATCGGGCTGGTTCAGGGGTGGACGTTTCTGGACCGCTCGCGCGCCGTGGAGTCGGCCCGCGAACTGGCGCGCATCGGCGCCTACCACCTGGAGCGGAGCCGCCTGCGGCTACTGGGCCGCCGCCCCATCACATTCGCACAACTGACGACCGAGGAGAGCAGCTGATGGACGTGATCACGACCGGCGGCCTGCCCGCCGCCACCCAGAACACCGGCGTCGAGGTGATCGAGCGGAAGGGCTCCGGCCACCCCGACACTCTCGCCGACGGCATGGCGGAAGCCATCTCCCGTGCCTACAGCCGCTACTGCCTGGACCACTTCGGGGCGATCCTGCACCACAACACGGACAAGCTCGCGCTTCTCGGCGGTGCCGCCGACGTGACGTTCGGGCGCGGGGAACTCACCGCGCCGATCCACGTCCTGGTCAACGGGCGCATCACCCAGGCCCTCGGCGACCGGCGCATTCCGGTCGAGGACATCGTCACCACGACGGCCCGGGAGTTCCTGGGCGGCGCGCTGCCGCTGCTGGACACCATGAAGTGGGTGGACGTACGGCCGCGGCTGACCCAGGCGTCCAGCCCCGGCGCGGTCACCGACCCGGTGGGCGTGGAGCGGGAGGCGTCCCGGCAGCGCTGGTTCGCCCCGCGCACACTGGACGACCTCGCCGAACGGCACCGGCTGTTCGCCAACGACACGTCCGCCGGCGTCGGCTACGCGCCCCTGGGGCCCGGCGAGCGACTGGCCATGGGGATCGAGTCGCATCTGAGCAGTGAGGCGTTTCGCGCCGAGCACCCGTACTTCGGTACGGACATCAAGCTGATGGTCGTCCGTAACGGCACACACGTGCACCTGACTGCATGTGTCCCACAGATCGCCCGTGAGACGCCCGACCTGGACGCCTACGTCGCCCGCCGAGCCCTGACCCGGGAGCTGATCACCGGTCTGGTCGGGCAGATCACCCCCGGCCACCACGTCTCGGTATCGGTCAACACTCGCGACGTGGACGCTCGTCCCGAGCTGTACCTGACGGCCACCGGGTCTTCCATCGAGTCCGGTGACGAGGGTGTGGTCGGCCGCGGCAACCGGGCCAACGGGCTGATCAGCATGCTCCGCCCGTGGAGTGCGGAAGGCGTCTCGGGCAAGAATCCGGTCTACCACGTTGGCAAGCTCTACAACCTGGCCGCCACGGAGGCCGCCCGGCGCCTGAACGAGGAGACCGGGCTGGAGGTCGCGGTCGCGCTGGTCTCCCAGTCCGGCCGGGACCTCGCCGACCCGTGGCAGGCCGTCGTCCAGACCTCCGGCCCCACCCCGGTCCCCACCGCCGACGCCCGCCGGGTCCTCACCGACGTCATGGGGGACCTGGAGGACCTGCGGGAGCGGCTGCTGACCGGGAAGCTGGCCACCGCGTGACCCCCCGCCCCAGGGCCGCCGTGCCGTTCACGCCGTGCCTGAACCGGCCACCCTCTCCGGCGTCGACCTGCTCGACTTCCTCGCCCTGGCCGCGGCCGCCGGGTTCGAGGCGGTCGAGCTGTCCATCCAGCAGGCCCAGCACCTGGGCGCCGCCCGGGTACGCGATCTGCTCGACGAGTACGGGCTGAAGGTGTCGGCCGCCAGCGGCATCCTGCCCGCCGGGCCGGTGCTGCCCGCTCCGCTGCTCGTCGACGCGGCGGCGTACGCCGAGCACCTGGAGAGCCTTCCCGCCCGGCTGAAGACGTTCGCCGAACTGGGCTGCCCCGTCGCGACAACCGTGCTGAACCCGTACTCCGTGCTCGACCAGAACGAGGCCCTGCCCCTGGCACGGAAGCGGATCGCCCAGCTCGCGGATGCCGCCGCCGAGTACGGCGTGCGGCTCGCGGTGGAGGCCGTGAGCGTCACGAGCGGGCTGCCGCCCGAGCTCGACGGCCCCCACCCGGTGGTCGCCACCCTGCCCGACGTCGCCGAACTCGTGCACGAGAGCGGCACCGTGAACGCCGCGGTGCTGGTCGACTCCTTCCACTGGGCGGTCGCCGGCGCCGACCCCGGCCACATCACCGCCCTCGGCATGGGCGGGGTCGGGCACATACAGATCGCCGACATCCCCCACACCGGCACCCCGCGCGGGTGGACGGACGCCCTGCGGCTGTTCCCCGGCGACGGCACCCTCGACTGGCCCGTCTTCGCCGACGCCCTGGACCGGGTCGGCTACACCGGGACCGCCTCGGTGGAGCTGTTCAACCCGTTCCGGCGGGCCCTGGCCGAGGACGAGATCTCCGCCCGCTCCCACCGCGCGGCCACCGGCTGCTGGACTCCCGAGGAGGCACCCCGATGACCCCTCAGACACGGCCGTGGAGGCTGGCCGTCGCCGGATGCGGCGCCGCCGCGTTCGGTCTCCACCTCCCCCTGCTCGCGTCGCACTCCGCCTTCGAGGTGACGGCGCTGGCCGACCGTGACACCGAGCGGGCCCGCACCGCCGCCGCCCGCTTCGCCGTGCCCCGCGTCGCGGCAAGCACGAAGGACTTGCTGGACGGCGCGGACATGCTGGTGATCCTCACCGGCGTCCACGGGGACCTGATCGAAACGGCCCTGGACGCGGGCACGCACGTGTTCACCGAGAAGCCGGTCGGCCTGGACATCACCCGTACCCGGAAGATGGCCGACCGGGCCGGGGAGGCCGGGTTGCTGCTGGAAGTCGGGGCGATGCGCGCCCACGATCCGGCACTGCACGCCGCCCTCGCGGCGGTCCCCGATCCGGCGGGCGGCTGGCTGATCAAGGCCGACGGCGTCGACGAGGCCGCCCGGCGGCGCCTGCTGCCGTCCGGCTTCAGCCCGTACACCTTCGCAGGCGACCCGCCCCAGACCGCGCCCGCGCAATTGGAAGCGCCGCACCAGGTCAGCGCCTTGCAGATCCTGCTGTGGCAGGGCTATCACCTGCTGACCGCTCTGGCCCTGGCCGTCCCCGGTGCCACGCCGGCCGCGTGCACCCTGGACGTCAACCGACAATCGCTCCACGCGCTGCTGTACGGCCCGGCCGCCGAGCCGTACACCCTGGTCATCAGCGCGACGGCGCCGGGCCGCTTCCTGGAACAGATCCATTTCAGCGGCCCGGCGGACGCCGCCACGGTCGACTTCGCCCGCCCCTACGAGCCGTCCACCACGACCCGGGTCACCACCGCCGCAGGTGAGCGGAGCGGTTTCTCCGATCCGTTCGCCGCCATGTGGCAGGCCGTCAGCGACCGGCTGGCCGGGCAGTGCCCGGCCGATCTGCCCACCAGTACTGCCCTCGCCATACGGGTGGAGGACCTGGCGCTCGCGCTGGCCGCCATCTGCCGCCCCGGCCCGCACCCCCGGAAGGACTGACCATGCCCACCGACGCTCCGGTACTCGTGCTCGACGGACCCCCTGGAGCAGGCAAGACTTCCCTGCTCGCACGGATGGTGCCCGCCTTGGGCGACGCGTGCCTGTGGTTCACCGAGCCCAACGCGCGGCTGGCCTCCGGCCTGCGGGCCCCCGTCCACCCCTCCGCCGCCGGACACAGCCTGTGGTTCCTGCGCCATGAGCTGGACAAGGCCCGCGCCATGACCCGGCTCGCCGCCGACCCGGTCACCCGGCTGCTGATCTCCGACCGCAACCACCTCGGTGCCCTGGCCTACTGCTGGGCGACCCAGGCCGACGACAGCCTGCCGTACCGCACCGCCCGCGACTTCTACGCCCGCCACATCGCCCCCGCCCTGCCCGAACAGGTCCTGACCGCGATCCTCCTGGTCAGCCCCGGCCAGAGCCTCACCCGCCGGGGGAACGTGGCCGAGCGGCCCCGCTGGCGGCAGTGGTTCGACGAAGGGCTGCTGGAACGCCTGCACACCTTCTACACCGACATCGCCCCCACCCTGTGCCCCACCCCGCCCCTGATCATCAAGACCGACGGCGCCACCCCGGACACCGTCCTCGCCCAGACCAGCGCGTTCCTCGCCGACGCCGGCCTCACCGACACCGCGGCAAAGCTCAACACCGCCGCCACCCCCGGCATCCGCCCGGCACTGGACCCCCGGTTCCGGGCCGCCTACCAAGCACTCGGTGGACTGGAGTCCTTCGGCCACCCCTTCACCGAACCGCTCGACCACCGCGGCAGCACGGTCCAGCTGTGCCAGCTCGGCGCCCTGCACCAGGGCCCCACCGGCCGCACCGTACTGTGGGACCTGCTGGCCGAACCCGTACGGGGGGCCGCCTGATGAGCGCCCGCACCCCGGTCACCGTGGGCATCAACATCGGTCACGACGGCGGCGCCGCCCTCATCACCGACACGGGCATGGTCGCCATCAGCGAAGAACGCCTCAACCGCACCCGCTACAGCCCCGGCTGGCAAGCGGCCCTGCTGTACTGCCTGCAAGCGGCCCGCGTGCAGCTGGCAGACGTCGACCTGATCGCGGTCAGCGGCATCGGGCACCACCCGCCCACCCCAGCAGAGACCGGACTCGCCCACCTCGGCGTCCACCCGGCCCGGATCGTCCCGGTCGACCACCACCTCAGCCACGCCTACACCGCCTACTGCCTCAGCCCGTACGACACGGCGACGGTCCTGGTCGTCGACGGCGGCGGCAACAACCACGACACGGAGTCCTACTACGCGGCCACCAAGGAGGGAATCCACCGCTGCGGCGGGAACCCGCCCGGCCGCCCGCGCGCGGGCGGGATCGGCGCCACGTACGAGGCGTTCACCAACTTTCTGGGATGGCACGAACAGGAAGCCGGCAAGACGATGGCGCTCGCCTCGTACGGCGATCCCGGCCTGTACCCCGCGCCGCTGTTCGACGTCACCGGCGCGGCCGTCCACGGCCGTCTGACCCGCACCCACGCGCCCGGCGTCGCCGAGCTTGCCAGGCGCACCGGCTTCGACTTCGGGCCGCCCGGCAGCCGGGGCGGGCACCCGCTCGGTATCAACGCCGCGGCGTACGTGCAGTCCCAGACCGAACGGGCCCTGTGCGCGCTGGCCAAGCAGACCACCGCCGCCACCGGGCTGAGCAACCTGTGCCTCGCCGGCGGAGTCGCGCTCAACTGCGTCGCCGCCGAGAAGGTCCGCCGACTCGATACGGTCACCGGGTATTTCGCCCCACCGGCAGCCTCCGACCGAGGCCAAGCCCTGGGCTGCGCGCTGTACGGCTGGCACCAGCTCACCGGCGACATGCCCAGCCGCACCCTGACCACCGACTACTTCGGCCGCACGTATACGGACAACGAGATCGAGCAGGCGCTCACCCGTGACCCGCGGTCCGGTCTGGTCGAGCGCCGCCGTACCCCGTACCGGTGGCGGCGCGAGAGCGACATCGCCGCTACCGCCGCCCAGATGATCGCCGACGGAAAGATCATCGGCTGGTTCCAGGGCGGCAGCGAACTCGGCCCCCGCGCACTCGGCGCCCGCAGTATCCTCGCCGACCCCCGCACCAGCACCGGCTCTGACGCACTGAACCGCCGGATCAAGCACCGCGAGCCGTTCCGGCCCTTCGCCCCCGCCGTCCTGGCCGACCACGCCGCCCGCTGGTTCGACCTCGACGTCCCCAGCCCGTTCATGCTCCTTGCCCCAGCGGTCCGTCCCGAGAACGCGGACAGGATCGCGGGCGTCGTCCACATCGACCAGACCGCCCGCGTCCAGACCGTCGACCCCAGCGCCGCCCCGGCCTTCGCCGCACTGATCGAACACTCCCACCGGATCACCGGCGTTCCCGTCGTGCTCAACACCAGCTTCAACGACCGGGAACCCATCGTGGAGACCCCGGCCCACGCACTCGCCACCCTCCAGGCATGTGACCTGGACACCGCGTGCATCGGGGACTACCTCGTAGAACGGGCCTGAACTGCCACACTGGACGGCATGACGACCCCACCCCTGAGGAAAGCAGCCCGCGTCATCGCCCTCGACGACGACCACCGGGTCCTGCTGCTGCACTACGACGAGGGCGGCAGCTTCTGGGCCACCCCCGGCGGCTCCCTGGAGACAGGGGAGGACTACGACGCCGCCGCACTCCGCGAGCTGCACGAAGAACTCGGCGTCGACGAAAAGGACGTCGCGCTGAGCGGGCAGCTCGCGGAGCGCAGCCAGGACCACGCCGTCGGCGGGCGGGAAGTCCGTCAGATCGAGCGGTACTTTCTCGCACATCTCTCGCCCGGGGACCTCGACCCCGCCCGAGCCACCCAGCCCGACAACATCCGGGCCCACCGCTGGTGGACGCTTCAGGAACTGCGCAGCACCCGGGAAACGGTCTACCCCCTCGGCCTGAGTGACCTCATCACCGACGTCCTCACGGCGGGTGTGCCCGAGTACCCCGTCGTCCTCCACTGACTCGCCCCGGACGCCCCTTCGGCCTACCGGGGTCCCCAGCGCGGCAGTCCCGATGCTCGGCCACTCACGCTGCGGCCGCTGCTTCCTCCTCGGCTTCGAACTCGACGTCCAGGTGCGGGTCGAACGCGTCCGGGCGCACGGTCAGCTCCGTTGTGGCGTAGGTGGAGAACCGCATGATGTGGAACGCACTCCTCGGCACATCAACCCCAGGATCAGCCCCAACAGACCCCTCCCCTACCCCTTTTCGTGCGGCACCCAGCAGCGGACAGTGACCAGAGGGGCATGAATCCCACCAGCATCCGGTCGGCGGACGCTT
>NZ_QQNA01000168.1:0-8818 GCF_003346515.1 Streptomyces corynorhini | reverse complement strand
GGGCGGCCCCCACCCGCCATGATCTGCTCCCGTTCAGCTCGCTTACCTCTTGGTACTGACCCGCAGAACGCAGCGAGTGGTGACCAGCGGGGCATGAATCCCAGCAAGCACCACACCCCCCAGCCGCCGAACCGGAGCCGGGCCACCCCACACCACTACCGCGTGCCCCGCAGGGCGAACCCACCCGCACCGTCACAGTCCCCACCGGCGGCGTAGTGCGTCAGGTAGAGCGGACAGATCATCGCCCCCGCCATGACCAGCCACTTCCACTGGACGCGGTCCGTCGCGCAGAGCGCTATGAGCCGGTGGCGCTGCCGCCCTCACGAAGTGGCCGGGGCCCGCACAGGCACAACGCCCCGGNNCCGGGGCGTTGTGCCTGTGCGGCCCGGGGGTCACACCTTGACCGGCTCCTGGTCCGGCTCGGTGGCCGGGGTGCCGGTGGCCGGGGTGTCCTTCGCGGCGCGCTTGGCGGCCTTCTTCGCCGCCCGGCGCTCCTTGCGGAGTTCGACCATCGCGTACAGCGCGGGCACCAGCAGCAGCGTCAGCAGCGTGGACGAGAGCAGACCGCCGATCACGACCACCGCGAGGGGCTGGCCGATGAAGCCGCCCTCGCCCGTGACGCCCGCCGCCATCGGCATCAGCGCGAAGATCGTGGCGAGCGCCGTCATCAGGATCGGGCGGAGCCGGTGACGGCCGCCCTCGACGACCGCCTCGACCACGCCCAGGCCCTGGGCCCGGTACTGGTTGATCAGGTCGATCAGCACGATCGCGTTGGTGACGACGATGCCGATCAGCATCAGCATGCCGATCATGGCCGGGATGCCGAGCGGCGTACCGGTGAGCAGCAGCAGGGCGATCGCGCCCGTCGCGGCGAACGGCACGGAGACGAGCAGGATCAGCGGCTGGACGAGCGACCGGAAGGTCGCGACCAGCAGCATGAACACGATCGCGATCGCGGCGAGCATGGCGAGCGCCAGCTTGGTGAAGGCGTCGTCCTGGTCCGAGGTGACACCGCCGATGGTGGCGGTGGCGCCGTCGGGCAGCTTCAGGCCGTCGATCTTCGTCTGGAGGGCCGTGCTGACCGCGCCGGTGTTGTCGCCGAGCGGCCGTGCCGTGATCGTCGCGGAACGCGCGCCGTCGATACGGGTCATGGAGACCGGACCGGGGACGAGCTTGACGTCGGCGATCTGGCCGAGCTTGACCGGGCCGAGCGGCAGGGCCTTCAGCTGGGCGATCGTGGCGGCCGGCTTCTCGGAGGTGACGACGACGTCGCGCTCGCTTTCGTCCAGCATGGCCGTGCCGGACCGGGTGCCGCTGACGGCCTGGGCGACGGCCCCGCCGAGCGCGGCGTCGTTGAAGCCCGCATCGGCGGCCTTCGCGTTGGCCTTCACCGAGATGCGCGGGACGGACTGCGACAGGTCGCTCTGGACGTCGGCGACGTCGTCCAGGGTGGCGACGGCCTTGCGTACTTCCTCGGCCGCCTTTTCGAGGGTGTCCGACTCGGACGCCTTGACGACGACGCTGAGGTCCTGGCTGCCGAAGCCGCCGCCGCCGCTGATGGTGGTGGTGCCGATGCCCTTGAGCTTGGCGAGTTCCCCTTCGATGTGCTTCTGGGTCTCCTCGGACTTCTTCGCGTCCTTGAGGGTGACCTGGTACGACGCCTGGTTGGCGCCCGTACCGCCGCCGAAGGCGGCCATGAAGCCGGAGGAGCCGACGGTGACCTGGTAGTCGGAGACCTCGTCGAGGCCGGAGAGGAGCTTCTCGACCTTCTCGGCGGAGGCGTCCGCGGCCTCCAGGCTGGTACCGGGCTCCAGCTTCTGCGAGATCGTCAGGCTCTCCTGGTCGCCCTCGTCGAAGAAGTTGGTCTTGAGCAGCGGCGCCATGCCGAGCGTGACCAGCAGGACCACGACGGCGATGACGACGCTGGTGAAGCGGCGGCGGGTCGCGAACCCGAGCACGGGGACGTACAGCCGCTGGAGCCTGCTGCGGGTCTCCTCCTCCTCGGCCTTGCGGCGCGCCTCGTCCGGGTCGACGCCGTCCGCGAGGCCGGGGGCCTTGAGGAACCAGTACGAGAGGACGGGGATGACGGTGAGGGAGACGAGCAGCGAGGCGAGCAGGGCCGCCGTCACGGTGAGCGAGAACGAGCTGAACAGCTCGCCGACGATGCCGCCGACCAGTCCGATCGGCAGGAACACGGCGACGGTCGTCAGGGTGGAGGCGGTGACCGCGCCCGCGACCTCCTTGACGGCGGTGAGGATGGCGCTCTCGCGCTCCTCGCCGTAGCCGAGGTGGCGCTTGATGTTCTCCAGGACGACGATCGAGTCGTCGACGACGCGGCCGATCGCGATGGTCAGCGCGCCGAGGGTGAGCATGTTGAGCGAGAGGTCACGCGTCCACAGCACGATGAGCGCCAGGACGATGGAGAGCGGGATGGAGACCGCCGTGACGATCGTGGAGCGGATCGAGGCCAGGAAGACCAGGATCACGATCACCGCGAAGAGCAGACCGAGGGCGCCCTCGGTGGTCAGTCCCGAGATCGACTTGGAGACCTCGGGGCCCTGGTCGGTGACGACGGTGAGGGTGGCGCCCGCGCCGAGGTCCTTGCGGAGGTCGGGCAGCTTGTCCTTGACGGCGTCGGAGATGGAGACGGCGCTGCCGTCCTTGTCCATCGTGACCATGACCGCGAGGCTGGGCTTGCCGTTCGTCCGGGTCAGGGAGGTCGCGGCGGCCGGCTTCTGCTCGACGGTGGCGATGTCGCCGAGGCGTACGGGCTTGGCCGCTCCCGCGTCACCGGCGCCGCCCTGGGCGGCCGGGGCGATCCGCAGGTCCTCGATCTGCCGGAGCGAGGTGTAGCCGCCGCCGACCTGGACCGTACGGCTCTTGCCGTCCTCGGTGAAGGAGCCGGCGGGGAGGGTCGCGCCGCCGGCCTTGAGGGCCTCGGACAGCGACATGGTGGTCAGGCCCGCCTCGGCGAGCTTCCGGTCGTCGGGCGTGACGGCGACCTGGAGTTCGCGCACGCCGTCGACGGTGACCTGGCCGACGCCGTCGATGGACTGGAGCGCGGGGACCACCGAGCGGTCGAGCTGGTCGGCGAGGGCCTGCTGGTCCTTGTCGGAGGTGACGGCGAGGACGACGGTCGGGATGTCGTCCGTCGAGCCGGCGATCACCTGGGGGTCCACGCCCGTCGGCAGCTGGGACCTGGCGCGGTTCACGGCCTGCTGGACATCGGCGACGAGCTGCTTCGTGCCGCTGTCACCGAAGTTGAAGGAGGCCATGACGACGGCGCTGCCCTCGCTGGCCGTGGAGGTGACGGTGTCGATGCCGTCGACGGCCTTGAGCGAGTTCTCCAGCGGCTCGACGACCTGCTTCTCGACCACATCGGGGGACGCGCCCTGGTAGGGGGCGAGCACCGAGACCATCGGGAGTTCGATGGAGGGCAGCAGCTGCTGCTTGAGCTGCGGTATCGCGATCGCGCCGAACACGATCGCGATGATCGAAATCAGCCCTATCAGGGCCCGTTGCGCGAGGCTGAATTTTGCCAGCCAGGACATGGGGTCTCTCTTCTGTGGTGTACGCGGCAGGTGGGTTCGGCGGCTCGGCCCCGGAGGTGTGAGACGCCTCCGGGGTGGGCATTGCGGCCCCTCCTATACGATCTGCCATCCGAGAGGCCGAACGCGTAGCCCCCAGGTCCCCTTCTTTATCTGCCGCATACCGCGCCTGGAGTAGCCCGGGGGTGAGTCAGTCCACCCTCGGACGTACCAGCCCCGACTCGTACGCGATGACGACGAGCTGTGCGCGGTCGCGCGCGCCGAGCTTGGCCATGGCCCGGTTGACGTGGGTCTTCACGGTGAGCGGGCTGACCTGGAGCCGCTCGGCGATCTCGTCGTTGGAGAGGCCGCCCGCGACCTGGACGAGCACCTCGCGCTCGCGCACGGTGAGGACGTCCAGCCGCGCGGAGTGGTCCGCGCCGCCGCGACCGCCCGCGCCGCCGCCCTGGGCGAGGAAGGTGGCGATGAGGCCCTTGGTCGCCAGGGGCGAGAGCAGCGCCTCGCCCGCCGCCGCGACCCGGATCGCGCTGAGCAGCTCCTCCGGCTCCGCGCCCTTGCCCAGGAAGCCGCAGGCCCCGGCGCGCAGCGACTCCACCACGTACTCGTCGACCTCGAAGGTGGTCAGCATGACGACATGGACCTCGTCGAGGTCCGGGTCGGCGCTGATGGTGCGGGTGGCGGTCAGGCCGTCCGTACCGGGCATCCGGATGTCCATCAGGACCACGTCGGGCCGGGTGGCGCGGGCGAGGTCCACGGCCTGCGCGCCGTCGGCGGCCTCCCCCACGATCTCCATGTCGGGCTCGGAGTCCACCAGCACCCGGAACGCGCTGCGCAGCAGTGTCTGGTCGTCGGCGAGCAGCACCTTGATCGTCATGTGTTCTCCCCCTGCCGCGTACGGTCGTCGACGGGCAGTATCGCCTGGGTGCGGAAGCCGCCGCCGTAGCGGGGGCCCGCGGTGAGGGTGCCGCCGAGGGCGGTGACGCGCTCGCGCATCCCGATGAGGCCGTGGCCGCCGCCGTCGGTGTCACCGGTGTACGGTCCCGCCGCTGTCGCGCCGGTCTCGTCGCCGCCGTCGTCGAGGACGGTGATCTCGGCGGTCGCCCCCAGGTGTACGACGCTGACCTCGGCCTTCGCTCCCGGGCCCGCGTGTTTGCGGACGTTGGTCAGGGCCTCCTGGATGATCCGGTACGCGGCGAGATCGGCGGCGGCGGGCAGGCCCCGGCTCTGGGCGCGGCCGTTCATCGCGAACTCCACGGACAGTCCC
Source organism: Streptomyces corynorhini (assembly GCF_003346515.1). Classification (GTDB taxonomy): domain Bacteria; phylum Actinomycetota; class Actinomycetes; order Streptomycetales; family Streptomycetaceae; genus Streptomyces; species Streptomyces corynorhini. Next base: position 4,006 of record NZ_QQNA01000168.1, on the reverse strand, counting down.
GCGTTGCGGAAGGTGTCCAGCAGCCGGTCCAGATGTGCGAGGCCGGGGGCGGGTTCCGTGGGGGCCGCCGGGTCGCCGGACTGCCGGAGCAGCCCGACGGTGGCCCGCAACTCGCTGAGCGCCGAGCGACTGGCCTCGCGTACATGGGCGAGCGCCTCCTTGGCCTGGTCGGGACGCCTGTCCATGACGTGCGAGGCCACGCCCGCCTGCACATTGACCAGCGCGATGTGGTGCGCGACGACATCGTGCAGATCGCGGGCGATCCGCAGCCGCTCCTCGGCGACTCTTCTGCGCGCCTCCTCCTCGCGGGTGCGCTCCGCCCGTTCCGCGCGCTCGCGGATGGCGCCGACGAAGGCGCGGCGGCTGCGGACGGCGTCGCCCGCGGCGCCCGCCATGCCGGTCCAGGCGAAGATCGACAGGTTCTCCTGGGCGTACCAGGGGCCGGGGCTGAGGATCATGGCGACGCCGGTGAGCACGGTCATGGTGGCGACCCCGACCCGCCAGGTGGTGGGCCGGTCGGTGCGTGAGCCGACGGTGTAGAGCGCGATGACGGCGCTGACGACGAGCGGAGCGGGCGGCTGGGCCACCAGGAGGTCGAGGAGGGTCAGCCCGGTGGTGCAGAGCAGCACGGGCATGGGCGCGCGGCGCCGGAAGACGAGCACGGCGCCGCCGAGCACCATGAGCAGAACGCTGACCGGGTCGGGCGTACGGGCGCCGAAGGCGGGGCCGTCGGGGCCACTGTGATCGGTGAACGACCCGAAGAGCATGGCGACGAGGACGGCGGCGGCCAGTGCGCCGTCCGAGGCGAGCGGATGTGCGTGCGCCCATCCCCATGTGCGGGTGTACACGTTTTCGATTCGGCTCACATCCGGCAACGGTACGGGGTGCGGGCGCGCGCCGGAACGCACGAGCGCCCCGCACCGGGTGGGTGCGGGGCACTCAAGAGTGGCTGGAGTGCGGATGCGGACGCCCCCGTCCTCCTGGCGGGAGGAGGGAGCCTGTCGCGTCAGGAGGACGGGATCAGGCCGTCGTCGTTGAGCATCGCGCGGACCTCTTCCATGGTCGCGCCGGGAGCGGGCAGGATCAGCTCGGACGGCTCCAGGGCGTCGTCCGGCAGCGGCTCGCCCAGCTCGCGGACCTTGTCCAGGAGCGCGTGGAAGGTGCGGCGGAAGCCGGCCTCGTCCCCGTCCCTGACCTCGGCCAGCAGTTCGTCGTCGAGCTTGTCGAGTGCGGCGAAGTGACTGTCGGCCAGCTTCACCTGGCCCTCCCCCATGATCCGTACGATCATGACGCGCCCCTACTGCTTGTCGAATTTGTTGGTCGACGGCTGGGCGTCCTGCGTGCCCGTACCGCCGTTGCCGCCCTCGATCGCCTGCGTCGACGTCGAGCCGCCGGCCAGTTCGGCCTTCATGCGCTGAAGCTCCAGCTCGACATCGGAACCGCCGGAGATCCGGTCCAGCTCGGCGGCGATGTCGTCCTTCGCCATCCCGGACTGGTCGTCCAGGGCGCCGGAGGCGAGCAGCTCGTCGATCGCGCCGGCCCGTGCCTGCAGCTGTGCGGTCTTGTCCTCCGCACGCTGGATGGCCATGCCGACGTCGCCCATCTCCTCGGAGATGCCGGAGAACGCCTCGCCGATCCTGGTCTGGGCCTGCGCGGCCGTGTAGGTGGCCTTGATGGTCTCCTTCTTCGTACGGAAGGCGTCGACCTTGGCCTGGAGTCGCTGCGCGGCGAGCGTCAGCTTCTCCTCCTCGCCCTGGAGCGTCTGGTGCTGTGTCTCCAGGTCGGTGACCTGCTGCTGGAGCGAGGCACGGCGGGACAGCGCCTCGCGCGCCAGATCCTCCCGGCCCAGCGCCAGCGCCTTGCGGCCCTGGTCCTCCAGCTTGCTCGACTGGCCCTGCAACTGGTTCAGCTGCAATTCCAGCCGCTTGCGCGACGTCGCCACATCGGCGACACCGCGGCGCACCTTCTGAAGCAGCTCCAGCTGCTTCTGGTACGAGTAATCGAGGGTCTCGCGCGGATCCTCAGCCCGGTCAAGGGCCTTGTTGGCTTTCGCGCGGAAGATCATCCCCATACGCTTCATGACACCGCTCATGGGCTTCGCGCGCCCCCTTCTGACGGACTCCGGCTACAGCACTCCAACAGAACCCACAGTACGGGCCCTGCCTCTATTACCGCACTGTTCCAGCGCGGATGCGCTCCTCCCCAAGGACGACTGGCCGCCCGTACGGTCGGACGCAAGGAGTAGATGACCCTGAGTGACCGCAGGGAAAAACGGGGACAAGACCCGCTCTGTCCCTCTACCGACGCAGGACGTTGCGGGATCGTTCCCCGTGGGGGTGGGGTCCCACCACGACACCCCGTACCCTTGGGCTTTGTGTTCCGAAGCCGCTCCAAGGAAGAGAAGGCCACCGCCACCAAGGTGACGGCGGACCTCTCCACGCAGCCCCGCGACCCGCAGGCCCCCAAGGGCCGCCCGACCCCCAAGCGCAGTGAGGCCGAGTCGCAACGCCGACGCGCCTCGACGACGCCGACCGACCGCAAGACGGCCATGAAGCGCCAGCGCGAGGCGCGGCGGGCCGACCTGACCAGGCAGCGCGAAGCCCTGGCCAGCGGCGACGAGCGTTATCTGCCGGCCCGTGACAAGGGCCCGGTGCGCCGCTACGTCCGCGATTTCGTGGACTCGCGGTTCGCCATCGCCGAGTTCTTCCTGCCGCTCGCGGTGGTGATCCTGGTGCTGAGCATGGTCAGGGTCGGCGCGCTGCAGAACATCGCGCTGCTGCTGTGGCTCGGTGTGATCGTGCTGATCGTCATCGACTCGATCGGCATCTGGCTCCGGCTCAGGAAGCAGCTCGCCGAGCGCTTCCCCGACACGCCCAAGCGTGGCGCGGTGGCCTACGGCCTGATGCGTACGCTCCAGATGCGTCGGCTGCGTCTGCCCAAGCCGCAGGTCAAGCGCGGAGCCCGGCCCTGAGCACGGAGGTCTCCGGCTTCTCGGGCGCGCGGGCGAACTGGCTGGCCGGGCTCGGAGGGCTGCGCAACGTCGTCCGTCAGGAGCTGGTGGCACGCCAGCTCGACGAGCAGATAACCGCGCGCTTCCCGCTGGGGCGGCGGCTGCGGGTGCTGGACGTCGGCATGGGCCAGGGCACGCAGGCGCTGCGGCTGGCGCGGGCCGGTCACGCCGTGACCGGTCTCGAATCCGATCCCGGGATGCTGGCGACGGCGCGCGAGGCGTTCGCCCTGGAGCCCGCGGGCATACGGGAGCGGGTCAGGCTGATCGAGGGCGACGGCCTGGAGACCGGGGTGCACTTCCTGCCCGGCAGCTTCGACGTCGTGCTCTGCCACGGCGTACTGATGTACGTGTCCGAGCCGGACGCGATGCTCGCGGGCCTGGCCCGGATGCTGGCGCCCGGCGGGCTGCTCTCGCTGCTCGTGCGCAACGGTGACGCGCTGGCGCTGCGGCCCGGCCACGCCGGGGACTGGGGCACCGCGCTGGAGGCGTTCGACTCGGCCATGTACACCAACCGTCTCGGGCTGCGCGTCCGGGCGGACCGGCTGGAGACGCTGACCGCGACGCTGGCGGGGATCGCGGCGCCGCTGCACGCCTGGTACGGGGTGCGGGTCTTCACGGACGGCTCGGCGGCCGACGCGGTGGTGCCCGACGGCGAGGAGCTGGAGCGGCTGCTCTCGGCGGAGGACCGGGCGGGGCGCACGGAGCCGTACCGCCGGGTGGCGGCGCTGCTGCATCTGTGCGGAGTCCGTGGCTGAGACCCGGGTTCCCGTGTACCCACGTTCCCGCGTACCCGCTGTTCCCGCGTACCCGCTGTTCCCGTGTTCCCTGTGACGCAGGTCCCTTTGTGACGGCCCGTCCGGTGTCAGGTGCGGGGCGCCGTCCTGCGTCTTGTCAGAGATGAGCAGCACTGAAGTGAGCGGCGTGGACGCCGACATGGACATCGGCCCCGCCCCCGGGAGCGCGCCACCGGCCGGCCCCCGCGAGACGACCGGTCCC
>NZ_QQNA01000167.1 GCF_003346515.1 Streptomyces corynorhini | reverse complement strand
CATCGCCCGCGACCTCGCCCACCGCCACCACGGCACCCTCACCCTCACCCCCCGAACCCCCGGAGCATGCTTCCGACTGCGCGTCCCCCGAGCCCCCGCGTGAGCGGGAACTCCGCCGCCCCGCGCACAGCGGACCGTGCCGGGGCCGTGCGTGGTCCGGGACCACCGCCCGCCCGGTCCGTGTGTGTCCGTGGCGGGGCTCTCGTCAGAGACCGCCGGTGAACAGCAGCCGGTTGGGGGTGCCTTGGCGCACGCCGGTCAGAACGTCCCTGGTGGCGAAGCGGGTGAGGAAGTCGGAGACGTCGGCGGGATCCGCGTCCGGATACCGCGCGGCATAAAGGGCGGCGACGCCGGTCACATGGGGCGCGGCCATGGAGGTGCCGCTGAGCGTGGTGCTGCCGCCGCCCAGTTTGGCGGACTCGATGGCCTGGCCGGGGGCGTGGAGGGTGACGCAGGGGCCCCAGTTGGAGAAGCCGCTCTGCTGGTCCTGCCGGTTGGACGCGGCGACGGTGACGATCCGGTCGGCGGAGGCGGGTGAAGCGGTACAGGCGTCGGTGGCGTCGTTGCCCGCGGAGACGACGGGCAGCACTCCCTGGTCGGAGAGGGCGGTGGCGGCGTCGTTGAGGGCCTTGGAGCGTTCCTCGCCGATGGAGGCGTTGAGGACGGCAGGACGGCGGGCGTGGTGGGCGACCCAGTCGAGACCGGCGATCGTCTGGGCCGTGTCGCCGTTGCCGGTGCAGTCCAGCACGCGCACGGCGACGAGGCCGGCCTGTGCGGCGACGCCATAGGTGCGGCCCGCGACGGTGCCGGCGACGTGGGTGCCGTGGCCGTGGCAGTCCATACCGCCGCCGGCGTCGCCGACGGCGTCGAAGCCCGGTTCGGCCCGGCCGCCGAACTCGGGGTGGCCGAAATCGATCCCGGTGTCGAGGATGTAGGCGGTCGTGCCCGCGCCGTGGCCGCGAGTGGTGAACTCACCGTCGAGGGGCAGAGTTTCCTGGTCGATACGGTCCAGGCCCCAGGTGACGGCGGGCGCTCGGCGGGCGCTGTCGGCCGGTCCGCCGGAGCGGGCGGCGCCGGGGACACTGACGGCGCCGGGGACGCTGACGGTACCGGGGGCACTGACAGCGCCGGGGACACTGACGGCGCTGTTCTCCTCGACGGCTTCGACGGCGGGGTTGGTCCGTACGGCGCGCAGCAGGAGCGGGTCGAGCACGGCGGCGAAGCCGTTCAGCGCGTCGGTGTAGGTGAACCTGGGGGTGATGCCGAGCGCCCGCAGGACCTCGCCGGGGGCGTGGCCGTCCTTGAGCGTGACGATGTACTGCCCGGGGACGGACCTGGCAGCATGCGCCACGGCCACGGCTGCCGGGGGCGGTTCGGCGGCGGGTGCCGCGTGTGCCGCAGGTGCGGTGGCGAGAGGCAGGACCATCAGCAGGGCGGCTGACGTGCCGCGAGGGCAGAGTCGCACGGGTGGCTCCGTTCAGTGGGATCAGCCGGGCCGGACGGCCCGGTGCGGGCGGGGCGATCACTCAGGCGCGGGGGCGATCGGCTGACGGCCCCGGAGCAGTCACACGCACCACGACCGTGTGATCTCTCGGGGCCGCCGTCCCGCCCAGGAGCGCGCTGTGATCGCGCCCCCGACCACGATCGGCCGACGACGGTCTCCGTCACCGACGGGCGCCTCACATCGCCTCGCCTCGCCTCATGTCAGCGCGTTTCGCAGACCTTCGGGGGTGTCCGGTCGATGCCGAGCAGCCTGAAGTAGTTCCGGCCGAGTGCGATGTCCCGGAACGCCTCGTCCCCCAGCGCCTTGTTGATACGGCTGGTGACCTCCAGCTCTTCCGCGTAGACGTGGTAGTCCTTGTCCGCCGCTGCCACGAAGTCGGTGCCGGGGATGGCCCTGGTCGGATAGCGGTCGAAGAAGGCGGCGTACTTCTGCCGTACCCCCGGCTTGCTGAAGTACTGGTCCTCCAGCACCCGCCAGCTGAGGTCCAGCGTCAATCGGGGGTAGCGGTCCAGGAGCCTCTTCATGATCCCGATGTGCTGGTCGGGACTCATCGTGGCGAGTTCCTTCGACAGCCCCATGTGCGCCCACACGATCTTGTTCTTCGGGTAGCGCCGGAGCGTCTCCTCCATCAGCGGGAGATACTTCGTCTGCTCGGCGTCGCTCCCGAGATCCGAGTGAATGGTGATCGGAATGGACCGGTCGCGCAGCACCTTCATGAACGGTGCCCAGTCCTTGATGTTCTCGCTCGTCGCGGGCTCGTGCCGGTTGGGGAAGAGCGCCTGCTTGACGAGGTTGACCTCTCCCGCCCACCGGAACGCCCCGGGGAACTCCTTGTCGTAGAGGTCGATCCCGCTCGGGATGGTCTCGGGGTGGTTCAGGTCCATGAAGGTCATGGAGAGGGCGAGTTCGGGATCCTCGGGCCTCTCCTCCAGGTAGCTCGCGGCGTTGACGAAGTCGTTCTTCATGCTCGGCGTCACGGGGACCCCGGGACAGTCGAGGTAGTAGGTGCACCCGGAATCCACCGGCAGTGTCTGCCCGATGCCGTACATGCTCGCGTAGTGGACACCGCTCTTGTGGAGGTAACCGGTGAGTTCCTCGAACGGGATCGCCTTGCCACCGAACGGGCGCGTGTGCAGGTGACTGTCGACGACCGAGGTGTAGGGCTCCCGGGCCCGGTCGAAACACGCGTCCAACGCCAGGACCGGCCCCGCCCCCGCCGGAGACGCGCCGATGGCCACCGCCGTCACCACAGCCCCCGCGACCGCGAAGCGCCTGCTGATCCGAAAAGTGCGATTGATGATAAACCTCCGCCGAATCCAGGTGAGTTGATCCCCGAGATTCTCGCGGCGCGGCATCCGACTGCCATGGAACCCGGCTACCGGAAGACACAAACCACCCGGATGGGCGAGTTCGGCGGCCTCACCCCCCACCAGCTTCCGGCACCGGCTGCCCGCCCCGCCCCGGAATTCGTCACCGATTCGCCCCTCGCCCGCGACGCCTTTACCCCTCGGCCTCCCTGCGCCCACGGTAACCGGCGCCCCGGAGCGCCAGTGCGAGTTCCCGTCGGTGGGCTGACGGGAACCCACGAGCGCGATCGGCTTCAGCAGACGGGAATTCCCGTCGCGATGCCTTCGAGCTTGTTACCGATGATCCACCTGTCGCGCTGCCCCGCCAGCTGATACCACGTGGCCCCCTCGGCGGTGGCCTTGCACCTCAGGCTGACCCTTTCCGTGTCGTAGACCAGGCCCCACTTATCGGCGTTGAGACTCGGCCCCTTGCGCACGTTGGCGTTGTCGGGCCCCTTGATCACTCCCGTGTAGTCGACTCGCGGCTCCATGGCCGTACGGTCCGCGCGGGAGGCGAGGTTCACCGGCTGCACCGCCGTCGCGACGCCCGTTCCCGCCAGGGCGAGAACGACGAGACCCACCACGGCTCCCACTCGACTGCGAATCGGACTCATGCTTCCTTCTTTCCGTGGCCGAGGAGACCCCCGTCAACCACTTGTGAAATCAACCCGGGAGGGAATTGCGGCGCCGTCGAATTGAGCATTCCACCGGAGCGGACGGATAACCTTGCGCGAATGGCGACTACACGCCACGAGAACAGCACGCTAGGTTTCACATATGAAATGACGCTCACATCACCGAAAGTCCCTACAGGGCCTACGAGGAAGGAGACTCGGAAACCTTCCATAAGGGTCTGCCTCTGATCCGGTGCGGATCGAGCGTGACGGTTCTCCCACGCCAGGAGTGTTCCGGACCAAGGCAGAAAAGGTGACCGACCACATCTTCGGAATCCTCGAACGCGACTGGAGCCACTGGCAGTACGAACGGGAGCAGCCGAGGGCCTGGCGTGCGTGGAGGTTGGCGGCGAAGACGCCGATCGGCAGAGCCAGACCGCGGCGGTCGGCGAGGAGGTGGATCTTCGTCCCCTTCCTGCCGCGGTCGGTCGGTTTCGGTCCCGTCGGATACCCCCCTTTGAGCACCCGGACGCTGACGGAGTCGACAGCGCACCGCGACCAGTCCGGCTCGCCCCGGGGGCCGAGTTCGTCCGAGGATCACGCGATTGTCGGCAAGTCCACCCTGTGCCGTGCGGTGTCCCGGTGGCTTACCAGCGTCGGTGCATCGGTCGATCACTTCGAGGAGGCCGACATACGACAACGAGAATGAAAGGATCATCCCGCGCGTGGGAGTGTTCCTCAGAGGTCGAAGCCGCTTCGACGAGGGCCTCGGGCAAGCGAAGGTGGGGTTCGCACACGCCCCGTTTCACCGGCGCATCTTCCAGGAGGCCCAGGCGAGACAGGCGAGGATCGCGGTGACCATCAGGTCGTTGACGCCGTTGATGGCGCCGGAGTCTTTGGAAGCGATACTGCCGATGGCGAGCGCCGCGAAGAGGATAGCCAAGCCGGTCCAGATTCGTGTCACGCCAACCCCCACTGCAGATCTGACAGCCACCGTACCGCCGACTTCCCCCGTCGTGGCGCGGCGGTTCGCTGTTCGGCACCGGCTGTCAGGGTCCGTGGGGAAACTCAAGGTGCGGCGGCAACGAAGCGGTGGAGACCGTTGCCGTCCGTCCCGCCTGCGGTCGGTACGGTGGCGGCCCGCGGCGCTCGCCGCATGCCCAGCCATGCCCCCACCGGGGCAACGCCGTGCCCACGCCGGGGCAACGGAACCCGAGGTATCCGTACATCCAGGCTGACCAGAGGCCAGGAGGCGGGAAGGCCGTCGCCATCCGGGTGACGGATGAACGTTCCCTCTCGGTGGGCTGTCGCGCCGGACACCGTGCGGCTGCCATAAAAGAACCCCCACTGCCCCCGGAGATTCACGGACCCGCCCCCACACCCAGTGGGCATGCCCCGTGTACGACACCTTGGTGAGGACCATGAAATCCACCGGCATTCTCGATTCCCTGCGCCACGCCCTCGGCATCCGCCGCGCGTCCGCACCGTCCGGGACCCGCCCGGTGGCGCTCGTCTACCGCGGGCCCACCCAGGAGGACATGGACTGCGCGGACACGGTGGTCGACCTGCTCGCCAACGGGCCCTGGGGGCTGGAGGTCCGTACCGCAGGGCCGAAGGGCGACCATCCGCTCTCCCCCGAAACACTGGCGACGGCCCAGTTGTACGCGCAACCCGGCGGCGGCGACCTGACGCCCGCCTACCGGCAGCTCAAGCCGCACAGAGAAGCGATCCGCGACTTCGTCCAGCGGGGCGGTCGCTACCTGGGATTCTGCCTCGGCGGATACCTCGCCGGCCAGGACGAAGGCTTCGGCCTGCTGTCCGGCGACGTCGACCAGTACATCACCACGGACGGAGCCACGGTCACCACCGAGGACAACACCCTGGTCGAAGTCGAGTGGCGCGGGCACCCACGCACGCTCTTCTTCCAGGACGGTGCCTACTTCACCCCCGGCCCCGGCCCGGACACGACGGTCATCGCCACGTACCCGAACGGCCTGACCGCCGCACTCGTCACCTCCTACGGCACAGGCCGCGTCGCCGTCGTCGGACCCCACCCGGAAGCCACCGCCGACTGGTTCGAAGGCCCCCCACTGCCCTTCCAGGACACCCACGACCTGGCACTGGACTTCGTCAGCACCGTACTGAACGGCTGAGCACAACGTCCCACCCCGCTCCACCACTTCGGGACAGAGAGGCCGACGGAGTGGCGAAAGCGACGGCACACGCCGAGGCCGACGGCGTCACGACGGTCCGGCGTGGGCCTCCGTCCGAACCGGCGCGCCCCGAGCAGGCGGTCACGACACGTCGCAGCGGTGCCACGCAAGGAGACGTACATGAGTGGGCCGGACACGGCACTCGGCGCGCGGCGGGGCGCGGTAGACGAGTCTCCCGGCAAACGCTCACGGTGCTCACGGCGCTCACCGGCCCGGACGCGGCCCCCTTCGCCCTGGTCACGACGAATGCTCCGCCCTTGCCCCATCCCGGCGGCCATGGCGGTCCGTGATCCTCGACCAGGTCGCGGAGACGTCTCGCCACCTCTCCCTCATCAAAGGCCCCGGGCCGCGAACGCCCCGCCCGGAAGCCGCCGACTCGCCAGGCGGCGTCGCCCTGCTTCAGGATGGACTTCCTGTTCCGTCATGATTGCGCGCCTCGGTGATGCAGTGGTGCAACCGGTTCCGCACGTCCCGCAGGTCCGTCATCTGCCGGTCGAGGCGGTCGAGTTCGGCCGCGAGCAGCTCCAGCAGCTCCTGTGACGCCTCACCGGAGTCGGCGAAGGGCAGCACCTCGCGGATGGTTCTGCTCGGCAAGCCCACGGAGTAGAGCTGCTGGATCAGCACGACCCGTTCGACGGCACCGGCCGGATACTGGCGCTGGCCACCCGGATTCCGGGTGGAGTACAGCAAGTCCTGCTGCTCGTAGTAGCGCAGCGCCCTGACACTGACGCCCGCCTTCGCGGCTACCTCTCCGATCCGCATCCCGACCTCCTGACGTGACTCCGCGTCTCGCTTGCACCTGACGTTGGCGTCAGGTTTTAGCGTAGTGGACACGACGCAAACCATCCCGCGCGAATCCTGGAGCAGGCATGTGACCAGCCTATCTCCCACTCATTTTTCAGTAACCCAGGGGAAATCAGCAATGTTCATCAGGAGCACGTCCGTGATCGCCGAGAACGCAGCGTGGTCGGCATGACCAACATCAACAAAACCGTCGTCGTCCTGGGCGCCACGGGGCAGCAGGGAGGCTCGGTCGCCGCTGCGCTGCGGGCCGACGGCTGGGGGGTGCGCGCGGTCGTGCGCGATCCGTCCGGTCACCGGGCCCGTTCCCTCTCCGCCTCCGGCGTCGAAACTGTCCGCGGTGACCTCGGGGATCCTGAGTCGCTCCGGGCGGCCTTCTCCGGCGCCCACGGTGTCTTCAGTGTCCAACCGAATTCCGGCCAGGTCGGCGCCGACGTGACCAATGAGGACGAGGTCCACTTCGGCACAGCGGTGGCGGACATCGCCGAGCGCTGCGGCGTCGCCCACCTCGTCTACAGTTCGGCGGTCACCGCGGGCTCGACAACGGGCGTCGACCATCTCGACACCAAGAACCGTATCGAGGCCCATCTTCGGAATCTGGACATCGCCGACACCATCATTCGACCCGCCACGTTCATGGAACTCCTGGTGACCCCCGAAATGGGTCTCGACCGGGGTGGACACCTGTCATTCCTGATGCGCCCCGACCAGGCCATGCAGTTCATCGCGGTACGCGACATCGGCCGCATCGTCGCCACGGTCTTCGGCTCACCCGATCGCTACGTCGGCCGCGTTATGGAGATTGCCGGTGACACTCTCACCGGCAAGGCCCTGGCCGAGCATCTGACCCGGGCCGCCGGCCGGTCGATCAGCTACAGCCGCCTGCCGACGACCCTGCCGGGACAGGGCGAGGTCCTCAGCAAGTTGGAAGCACTCGTCGACGACGGCAGGCTGGCGGGAAACGCGAACCTTGACGCGTTGCGCACGGAATTCCCCTTCCTGCTGCGCTTCGACCGCTGGCTGGCCGGCCCTGGTGCGGGCCTCCTCGATGAGGCGCTCTGCTCCACGGACAACACGGACATCGCTCCGCGCTGAACGAGGCCCTGAGCGTTTTCCGACCTGGCCGGGCAGGCGGTGGTTGGGCGGAAGGCGGTGTCCGGACGTGCGGAAGCTCCTGGTGGACGGGTTCACGACCAAGATCGCCTGTCCCACCGGGAGCTTCCGCCTGCTTGTCCACCCGTCCGGCATCGATGTGTCCACCCCGACTGCGCTACCTACCGGCCCCTCTGCGGGCGCGCCGCCAGGAACGCGGAACACGGTGGCGTCGTCTGAGCGTGGGCCGCCAGGCCCTGGTCGCTCCCGCCCACCTGCGGTGCCGCCCCGCCCCGCCCACGCCCAGCTCGCTGCCGTTTTCGGGGTGGGCACCACCACGACCCACCGGTGCATCGCCGAGGCTGTTGAGGTCCTGGCCGCCCTCGCCCGTGAGCCCCGGATTCCGCCGGTGCGAGCCGACTCCGCGCCTGCGGAGGCAGGGCTTCCGCTTGTCTCCAGGAGTCAGGGGGAAGCACTCCGACCTGCAGGAATGTCACCGAGTCGGGGTGCTGTCCGTGGTGCCCCCGGCCGAACTCGCCGCCGCCGTCCGCGGCCACTGGAGCATCGAAGCCTGCACCACATCAGAGACGTGACCTACGCCGAGGAGGCCTCCACCCTCCCCACCGGCACCGGACCCCGCGCCATGGCCACCTTCCACAACCTCGCCATCGGCCTGCTCAAAACCCTCGGAGCCACCAACATCGCCAAGACCACCCGGACAATCCGAGACCAGCCCGAACGAGCCCTCCCACTCCTGAGCATCCTCCTGAGCATCATCAACAACCCCGACCCTCAGGGAACTTGATCAAGCCCTGCTGATCCGGAGGGCCGTTGACCGCGCAGGTTGCTGTTTCGCGGAATTGTTTGGGTGAGGAACCGACCACGCGGCGGAATGCGGTGCTGAACGCGCTTTCGGATTTGTAGCCGATCGTGAACGCGAGTTCGGAGATCGTTCGCGTGCCGCGGCTCAGGGCGTCGCGGGCGAGGCTCATTCTCCACTGGATCAGATAGTCCAGCGGGGTGGTTCCGACCCGGCTCTTGAAGGATGAGGCGAACGCGGAACGTGACATGTGGCTGACAGCGGCCAGCTCTTTGAGTGTCCAGGGGTGTGCCGCGTCGGTGTGCATGGCGCGAAGTGCGGCACCGATACCGTCGTCGTTGAGCGCTCCCAGCCAGCCGGTGGGCTGATCGGCCTGTTCGGCGTGGGCGCGCAGCATGTGGACGAACAGGACCTGTGCGAGGTGGTTCAGGACGAGAGAGCTGCCGGCGGCGACGGTCCTGGTCTCGGAGACCAGAAGCTCGCTGAGGTGTGCCAGGAGCTTGCCGCGGGGATCTGCGGCACGGACAAGCACGACCAGCGGTAGGACTTGGGTCAGGGCTGGGGTGTTCGTGTCCTCGAACGAGAAGTGCCCGCCGCAGAGGTACGTGTCTTCCTCAGCCTCCGGGCCGATGCGCACCACACCGTCCCTGGCGCTTCCCCACACCGGCTTCGCGGGGCGCGACGGTGCGGTGAGTGTGCTGCCCAGGATATAGGGCGGGGGGTTGCCCAGCAGGTAGAAGTCGCCCTCTTCCAGCAGTACGGGCTTGTGCCCGTCAAGGGTCAGCCAGCACGTGCCGCGCGCGACGACGCCAAGCTTGACATCCGAGGGCTGGTCGAAGCGCAGCGCCCAGGGGCCCGCCGCGTGGAGACCGGGGTCGATGACGGTGCGAGGGCGCAGAAGACCGATGGCGTCGGTGATCGGATCGCCGGAGCCGAGCATGCGCTCCTCCTTTCTGGACGATACGTAAATAAATCAAGACTGTATGTGATGCACCGTACCGGGGTGTTCCTGAAGTATGGCTAGCGAAGCAGGTCAACACAGAGGGCTATGGAGGAACTCGCATGGGACAGCTTGAGGGCAGTACGGCTGTGGTCACCGGCGGCAGCACCGGAATCGGTCTGGCCACCGCCGCACGTCTGGCAGACGAGGGCGCGCACGTGTTCATCACAGGTCGGCGCAAGACCGAGTTGGATGCCGCCATCGAGACCATCGGAACATCCAGGGCCACCGCGGTGGTCGGCGACATCTCCGAGGCAGCCGACCTGGACCGGCTCTACGACGCGGTCCGCGCCCGGGGACAGGGACTGGACGTGCTCGTCGCGAACGCGGCGGTCGGTGCGTTCGGCACGCTGGAGCAGACCACCGAAGACCACTTCGACCAGACCTTCGGAGTCAATGTCCGGGGCACTCTGTTCACCGTGCAGAAGGCGCTCCCGCTGCTCAATGACGGCGCCTCGGTCATCCTGATCTCCTCCACAGCCGCCGACAACGGCATGGAGGCGTTCGGTGCGTACGCGGCGTCCAAGGCCGCCGTTCGGTCATTCGCGCGGACATGGTCCAACGAACTCAAGGGCCGGGGCATCAGGGTCAACGCGGTGTCGCCGGGCGGGGTCGAGACTCCCGGACTCGCCAATATTCTCGGTGGCGAGGAGACACTGTCCGCCGTCAAGGAGAATGTCGCCGCGACCGTGGCCAAGGGCCGCATAGGGCGTCCTGAGGAGGTCGCCGCCGCCGTGGCGTTCCTCGCTTCCGGACAGAGCAGCTACATCGTCGGCGCGAACATTTACGTCGACGGCGGGCAGAACCAGATCTGAGAAATTGATTTCGATCCTGAGTCGTTTGACCACCCCGGCATTCCTTGCTGATCGGCGAGAAACACCAAGCCGCTGAGCTGGTCGAACAGTACAAACGGCGCCCGTTCGTGAACGCCGAGCTGTGGGCTGGGAAGATCGGCCGCGTGTTGGACGGGCATCCGGAAGGGATCAGCGCGCAGGCTCTGGCAGAGGAGTCCGGTCTCGATCCGGCTCAGATCGAGCGGGGTGTGCTGTGGCAGAACCTCGGTGCTCTGCGCTGGCACCAGCGGTTCGGGAAGGGCGAGGGGGCAGGGCCGGACGGCTGATCATGCCGTCCGTGCGACCGGCGTCGTGGTGTGGCCGGGTGGGGCGCCTCCGGGTGATTCGCCTGGTCACGAGAGTGATGTCGGCCCAGGTGATGAGTGTTTCGGAGTGCTGGACGAGGCGTTCGTAGTCCCGCGCGTGCCGGCGGGCGTTCATGATCCAGGTGTGGATGCGTTCGACGACCCAGCGGCGGGGCAGCACGATGAACCCGGAGGTGTCCTTGGGGCGGCTGACGGTCTTGATCGTGAGGTTGAGGTGCCGTTCTGCCCAGGTCACGAGCTTGCCCGCGTAGGCGGAGTCGGCCCAGACGATGGTGATTTCCGGGTGCATGAGGCGCAGGCGGAAAAGAACTTCTCTGGCCCCGTCGCGGTCGCTGAGCGAGGCGGGGGTGACCATGACCAGCAGCGGCAGGCCGCGGGTGTCGACCACCAGGTGCCGCTTGCGGCCGTTGATTTTCTTGGCCTTATCCCGGCACCGGGATAAGGCCGATTATCTGGTCGCGTCGGTTATGGCGGGTCGGGGTGGCTATGGCTGGCTGACGTTGGCGGATTCGGAACAGGGATGTCATAACGGCGGTTCTGCGCGGTCTCCTGCGTAGAGGTTCTCGAAGGCAGCCCCGGAGTCTCCATCCTCCGCGCCGCCTCCATAACCATCCTCTGCGATGGGCGAGGACTCTGCCCGAACCGATCACCGAACGCCTCCGGCCCCGGCTCGGCCAAACGGCCCCACCCACCACGCAGGCCAAGCGCCTCCCCGGCCGATCCGGCGCGCACCCGGGCGGCCAGGACGACGCCGCCAACGCGGCGGTGAAGTGGATACGGGACCACTGCGCGGCGAACGATCTGGAACTGGTCCGGGTGGAGAACTTCAACGACCGCTACCCGGAGGAGCAGCGGACGGACTTCTCCCTCACGCGCTTCACGATCGCCCGATCCGAGTCCCCGAGCGTGGACGGCTGGGCTCTGCCGACAGGTCTGCCGCCCGCAGCATCCCGTGCCTCCCGCAGGGCTCCGAACCGGGGCCGGAAGGCGGCGTGAGGGCGCTATCCGTCCACTGATTCGTCCCCGCGTCCACTGCGTGTCCACTGGATCTTGGTCTGAACGAATGAACGGGCGGCACCACTCTGGAGTGGTGCCGCCCGTTCTCACGTTTCCGCAGGTAGAAACGGTTCTCCTGGGAGAACTCCGCGTGGGGCGGGTGGGACTCGAACCCACGGCCGACGGATTATGAGTCCGCTGCTCTAACCGGCTGAGCTACCGCCCCCAACGGCGCGTCGCGCACATCTGTGCGCGCCGTCTGCCGCAGCATAGCCGGTCATACGATCTCCTGCCTCGGATGGTCGGCTTCACTTGACCTTGAGGACTTCGTCGCACGTCGGCCGGTTCCGCCCCTCGCCAAGTACATCCGTACGAGGGACCGGTGCGGGGTCCGGAGCAGGGGGCAGGGGCGGGTTCTGGCGGCTGGTGGGGGCACGAAAAAGGACCCCGAAGGGTCCTTCCCGTCTTTCTCGCTCCCCCGGCTGGACTCGAACCAGCAACCCTCCGGTTAACAGCCGAATGCTCTGCCAATTGAGCTACAGGGGATCGCGCTCCCCCGACTGGACTCGAACCAGTAACCTGCCGGTTAACAGCCGGCTGCTCTGCCAATTGAGCTACAGGGGATTGCTGCGTTTGCACCGAACGTACCCTTCCCGGACCTCCCGGGCGGCGCGCGTTCGCTGCGACACATACATTAGCGCAAGCAGGGGGGTGCTCCGCCAATCGGTATCGAGCCGGGTCGCCTCGGGTGATCCCGGGCCCGGACGGGGTAGGCGGGGGATCACAGAACGACCGGTCCGACGCTGACGCTGGGACCTGGGGACTCCGACGTACAGAGAGATTGGGTGGCAGCCATGCGGTACCGGCTCACGTTCATCGCTGGACTGGCCTGTGGATACGTTCTCGGCACGCGCGCCGGGCGCGAGCGCTATGAACAGCTGAAGAAATCGGCGCGCCAGGTCTCGCAGAATCCGGCGGTGCGCAACGCCGCCGAGGCCGCCGCGCAGACCGGCCGGGAGCTGGCCGGCAAGGCGTACCACTCGGTGAACGACGTGGTCGGTGACCGGCTCGGGGACAAGCTCCCCGACTCCGTCGCGCACCGCGTGCGGTCGCTGCGGGAGCGCAGCCAGAACGGGCAGGACGACTGGGGCACCAGCAACACCTGACCGGGGTCCGGCCCGTACCGGCGGGTCCCGGGAGCGCCCGACGGGCCGCGCGTGCGGCAGAATCGGGTGTCATGGGAATAGTCGCCGGGTTGGACAGTTCGTCCGGATTCACACGCGTCGTCGTCTGTGACTCCGACACAGGTGCCGTGCTGCGCCAGGGGTACGCGCCGCATCCGGTCGAGCCCAAAGCCACGGAGGTCGATCCGCAGGCCTGGCTGCTCTCCCTCGGCGAGGCCGCTTCCGGCGGGCTGCTGGAGGGGGTCGAGGCCATCGGCGTGTCGGCGGAGCAGCACGGCATGATCGCGCTGGACCGGCAGGGCAACCTCGTGCGGCCCGCGCTGCTCGGCAACGACAAGCGCGCGCAGGTCGCCGCCGCCGACCTGGTGGACTCGCTGGGCGGGCGGCAGGCGTGGGCCGAGGCCGTCGGTTCCGTACCGCAGTCGGGCCAGATCGTCTCGAAGCTGCGCTGGATGGCGCGGACCGAGCCGGAGGCCGCGCAGCGCACGGCGCTGGTGATGCAGCCGCACGACTGGCTGGTCTGGCAGCTGCTGGGAAGACCGGCCCGCCGGACGACGGACCGGGGCGCCGCGTCCGGCACCGGCTACTGGTCGGCCAGGACCGGCGCCTACCGGCCCGACCTGGTGGAGCTGGCGCTCGGGCACCAGGCAGCGCTGCCGGACGTGCTCGGCCCTGCGGAAGCCGCCGGTACCACCCCCGAGGGGCTGCTGATCTCGGTGGGGACGGGCGAGACCATGGCCGCCGCCCTCGGGCTCGGCGTCGCGGCCGGGGATGCCGTGGTGTCGCTGGGGGCCTCGGGGTCGGTGATGGCCGTGCACCACGAGGCGGCGGCCGACCCGTCCGGGCTGATCACCTCCTTCGCCGACGCCACCGGGATGCATCTGCCGGTCGTCCACACGCTGAACGCGGTCCGGGCCCTGCGCGGTACGGCGGAGCTGCTCGGTACGGCGGACCTGGGCGAACTGTCCGCGCTGGCGCGCAAGTCGACGCCCGGCTCCTCGGGGCTGGTGTTCCTGCCGTATCTGGAGGGCGAGCGCACCCCGCAGCTGCCGCACACGGCCGGCACGCTGACCGGGCTGCGGCGCGAGTCGATGAAGCCGGAGCATCTGGCGCGGGCCGCGTTCGAGGGGATGCTCTGCTCCCTCGCCGACGCGATGGACGTGCTGCGCGGGCGCGGGGTGGAGGTGCGCCGGGTGTTCCTGCTGGGTGCCGCCGCCGAGCTGCCCGCCGTACAGGCCGTGGCCCCGGCGATCTTCGGCGCGCAGGTCGTCGTACCGCAGCCCGCCGACTACGCGGCGATCGGCGCGGCACGGCAGGCGGCGTGGGCGCTCGGGGTCGCGCGGGGGACGCTGGGTCCGCACACCCCGCCGGTCTGGCAGGGCGCCGCCGCGCAGGTCTTCGAGCCGGGCGAGGACGCCGCGGTGGGGACGGCGGTACGCCAGCAGTACACGGCGACGCGGGAGCAGGTCCACCCCGGGGCGTTCGGTCCCACGGGCTGAGGAGGACAGCTGAGGAGGACAGTAGGCGGGGCGGCAGGCGGGGCGG
>NZ_QQNA01000166.1 GCF_003346515.1 Streptomyces corynorhini | reverse complement strand
GGGGCGTGGGGAGGGGGGTGTCAGCCATCTCGCTTCGTCCCTTCGGGGTCGTAGAGCACCGGCCCGTGCAGCCGTACGGGTACGCGGGTGTCGCCGACGACGGCGTGCACCGTCTCGCCGAGCCGCTCGCGCCCCGCCGCGACCAGCGCGAGGGCGAACGGGCTGCCGAGCGCCGGGCTCCGGTAGCTGGAGGTGACGTGGCCGAGCGTCGGCACGGGGCCCTCGTCCGGGGTGAGGGGGACGTCGGCGGCGATGAGCTGGGTCCCCTCGGGGAGCCGGGTGGCGCCGTCCTCGGGCAGCAGGCCGACGAGGTGCTTGCGGTCGGGGCGTCGCGTGTCGGGGCGGGAGAAGGACCGCTTGCCGATGAAGTCCTTGGACGTGGAGACCACCCAGGACATTCCGGCGTCCTGCGGGGTGACGGTGCCGTCGGTGTCCTGGCCGACGATGATGAACCCCTTCTCCGCGCGCAGGACGTGCATGGTCTCGGTGCCGTACGGGGTGATGCCGTACGGGCGTCCCGCCTCCAGCACGGCGTCCCAGACGGCCTGCCCGTACCAGGCCGACACGTTGATCTCGTAGGCGAGTTCACCGGAGAAGGAGATCCGGCAGACCCGGGCGGGCACCCCGTTCGCGAGGGTCGTCTCGCGGAAGGTCATGAACGGGAACCCCTCGACGGAGACGTCGAGTCCGGGCGCGACGCGGGCGACGACCTCGCGGGAGCGGGGGCCGACGACGGCGACGGTGGACCACTGTTCGGTGACGGAGGTGCAGTGGACGTCGAGGCCGGGCCACTCGGTCTGGAGCCACTCCTCCAGCCGGTCGAGGACGGCCGCGGCGTTCCCGGTGGTGGTCGTCATGGTGTAGCGGTCGGGGGCGAGACGGAGGGTGACGCCGTCGTCGAAGATCATGCCGTCCGGCCCGCACATGACGCCGTAGCGGGCGAAGCCGGTCTTCAGCTTCTTGAAGCCGTTGGTGTAGACGCGGTCCAGGAACGTGCCCGCGTCGGCGCCCCACACCTCGATCTTGCCGAGGGTGGAGGCGTCCATGACGGCGACGCTCTCCCGGGCGGCCCGGCACTCGCGCTCCACGGCGGTGTCCATGTCCTCGCCGGGCAGCGGGTAGTGACGGGGGCGCTTCCACTGGCCGACGTCCTCGAACTCGGCGCCGTGCGCCGCGTGCCAGGCGTGCAGGGCGGTGCGGCGCGCGGGGTCGAAGAGGTCGCCGCGCTCGCGGCCTGCGAGGGCGGCGAAGGCGACGGGGGTGTAGGGGGCGCGGTAGGTGGTGGTGCCGAGGTCCCCGGGCGTGGTCGCGGCGCCGGGGACGCGGTCCTCATCCGGCTCGTAGCGTCCGTCGCGTTCATCGGGTTCGTGGCGTCCGTGGCGTCCGTGGCGTCCGTGGCGTCCGTCGGGTTCGTCGTGTTCGTCGAGCAGCGCGGCGAGGACGCCGAGCGCGTTCACCCCGGAGGTCTTGCCCTGGTCGTTGGCGGTGCCGAGGGAGGTGTACCGCTTGATGTGCTCGGCGCCGCGCATCCCTGTGCCGGTGGCGCGGCGGATGTCGGCGACGGTCACATCGCGCTGCGGGTCCACGAAGTGTGTGTCGTCGCCGTCTTCCGCGCCGGGGACGTACCGGAGCGGACGCACCGGGCCCGGTGCGGTCCGTACCGGACGTTCCGTCACGGGCGCGGGGCCGTGCCCGGTCTCGTACGCGGCCCGGCCACCCGCGTAGGAGCCCTCCGCGACACACTCCGGCAGCTGCCACGTCCCGCACACCGCTCCCGCGAGGTGCTGGCCGCGCACCGGTTCGGAGGGGACGAAGGCGTCGAGCGCGTCGTCCCAGCGCAGGCCGCCCTGGCGCTGGCTGTGCAGGTGGACGACGGGGCTCCAGCCGCCGGAGACGGCGAGGACGTCGCAGCCGGTCTCCGTGCCCTCCCCGGTGGGCCGCCCGTGGGCGTCGAGGGCGCGGACGGTGACACCGGTCAGCCGGGGCCCGCCGCGGGTGCCGGTGACGGCGCTGCCGGTCCGGACGTGGATGCCCGTGGCGTCCGCCAACGCGGCGGCTCGCGGCGTGAGTTCGGCGCGGGAGTCGATGACGGCGACCACGGTGACGCCCGCCGCGCGCAGATCCCGTGCGGTGTCGTAGGCGCTGTCCCCGGTGGTGGCGACGGCGATCCGGGCGCCGGGGGCGACGGCGTACCGGTTGACGTACGTACGGACGGCGGAGGCGAGCATCACCCCGGGCCTGTCGTTGTCGGCGAAGACCAGGGGGCGCTCGTGGGCGCCGGTGGCGAGGACGACGCGGGCGGCGCGGATGTGCCAGAGGCGCTGGCGGGAGACGCCCGCGGGGGCGCGGGGGCCGAGATGGTCGGTGCGCCGTTGCAGGGCGAGCACGTAGTTGTCGTCGTACGCGCCGAAGGCGGTGGTGCGGGTGAGGACGGTGGTCTCGGGGGCGGCGGCGAGCGCGGCGCGGGCGGTGTCGAGCCAGTCGGCGGCCGGGCTCCCCCCGAGCACCGCGGATCCGCCCGTACGGATATCGGGCTCCGAGAGCAACGAGCCGCCCGTCTTGGCCTGTTCGTCCAGCAGCAGGACCCGCGCCCCGGTGGCGGAGGCGGCCGTGGCGGCGGCGAGTCCGGCCGGGCCCGCGCCGACGACGAGAACGTCGGTGTGTACGTACTTCTTGTCGTACAGCGCCGGGTCGGGGGCCGGATCGAGCCGCCCGCGCCCGGAGAGCGTGGTGGCGGACAGACCGTCGTACAGCTCGACCGTGGTGGCGGGCAGCATGCCCTCCGCGTACGAACCCGCCAGTTGGAGAAGGGCGTTGGGCTCCTCGGCCCCGGCGGCGACGATACCGCGCGGGCGTCCCCGGTAGATCGAGGGGCCGACCTCCAGGACGGAGTGGGCGAGCATGGCGGAGGCGACGGTGTCACCGGGATGGCCGGTCAGTTCGTGGCCGTCGACCGTGCAGCGCAGGAGTGTGGAGCGGTCGACGCGGCCTCCGCGCGGGAGCCGGTGGGGCTGTGCGCCGGTCATCGGGTCCCTCCGGACGGACGGGTGGGCTCGGAGGCGTGCGGCGGCAGGTCGGGGCGGGGCCCGTCCGGCCGGTATGTGGCGAGGATCCGGTAAGTAAGCGTGTCGCGTACGGCGTTGAACCAGCGGCGGCAGCCCGCGCCGTGCATCCACCGCTCGGCGAAGGGCCCCTCGGGGTTGTCGCGGTAGAAGACGTACTCGGCCCACTGGGCGTCGTCGAGGGCGTGCGGGTCGGCGGGGTACGGGACATGTGCCTGGCCGCCGTAGTGGAACTCGGTCTCGTTCCGGGGCCCGCACCAGGGGCAGTGCACGAGGAGCACGGTGCCGTCCTCTCGGATGGTCAGTGGGCCACGGCCGCGGCGCCGTGTTCGTCGATGAGGGCGCCCGTCACGAAGCGGTCCAGGGAGTAGGGCGCGTTGAGCGGGTGCGGATTTCCGGTGGCGATGGTGTGGGCGAAGGTCAGTCCCGCCGCCGGGGTGGCCTTGAAACCGCCTGTTCCCCAGCCGCAGTTGACGTACAGGTTCTCGACCGGGGTGGCGGAGACGATCGGGGACGCGTCCGGCGTGACGTCGACGATGCCGCCCCAGGTGCGCAGGACGTGGGCGCGGGCGAAGACGGGGAAGAGTTCGACGGCGGCGGCCATCTGCTGCTCGATGATGTGGAAACCACCGCGCTGCCCGTACCCGTTGTACGCGTCCACCCCCGCCCCCATCACCAGCTCGCCCTTGTGCGCCTGCGACACGTAGACGTGCACGTGGTTCGACATGACGACGGTCGGGTGGACGGGTTCGTGGAGTTCGGAGACGAGCGCCTGGAGCGGATGCGAGCGTACCGGCAGCCGGAAGCCCGCCCGTTCGGCGAGCACACCGCTGTGCCCGGCGGCGCTGAGCCCGACGCGCCCGGTGTGGATCCGGCCCCGGGTGGTCTCGACCCCCACGACCCGCTCGCCGTCCTTGAGGAAGCCGGTGACCTCGCAGTTCTGGATGAGGTCGACGCCCAGTTCGTCGGCGCCGCGCGCCAGGGCCCAGGCGACGTGGTCGTGCTTGGCGATACCGGCGCGCGGCTGATACGTGGCGCCGAGCACCGGATAGCGGCTGTCGCGCGAGACGTTGAGGATGGGGCAGACCTCGGCGGTCTCCTCGGGGCCGAGCCAGACGGCGTCCACCCCGCTGAGCCGGTTGGCGCCGACGCGGCGCACGCCCTCCCGTACGTCCTGGAGGGTGTGGGCGAGGTTGAGGACACCACGCCGGCTGAAGAGGAAGTCGTACCCCAGCTCGTCGGGCAGCCCCTCCCACAGGTCGAGCGCGTAGTCGTAGAGCGCCGCGCTCTCCGCCCAGAGGTAGTTGGAGCGGATGATGGTGGTGTTGCGGGCCATGTTGCCGCCCGCGAGCCACCCCTTCTCCAGCACGGCGACGTTGGTGATGCCGTGGTTCCTGGCGAGGTAGTAGGCGGTGGCGAGGCCGTGCCCGCCGCCGCCGACGATGACGATGTCGTAGGAGGAGCGCGGCTCGGGGTTCCGCCACAAGTGCGCGGGATGCTCGGGGAGTTCACCGGGGCCGCGGTGCTCGCGGCGTCCGGGCGGCCCGTTCGCTGCCATCTGTGCACCATCCTGAAGTACCTCTGGCCGACAACTGATATATCAACTGGTGCGGTAACGTATGAGACCCCTCGGAACAGGTCAAGAGGGCGTCGTGTGGGGGCGTGATGACGGAACGCGCGGGGCCGCGGCGGCAGGGGCTCGCGGAGCCCGGTCTCTCCCACGCCGAACGGGCCTACCGCGCCATCCGCGACCGTCTGGTGATGCTCGACATCCGCCCCGGCGCGCCGGTCAACGAGGAGCAGCTCGCCCACTCCCTCGGCCTCGGCCGCACCCCCGTGCGCGAGGCTTTGAAGCGGCTGCAGTACGAGCGGCTGATCGCCGCGTACCCGCGGCGCGGCACCTTCGCCACCGAGGTCAACATCACGGACCTCGCGCACATCTCCGAGGTCCGCCGACAGCTGGAGCCCATGGCCGCCGCCCAGGCCGCGCGCCGCGCGGGCGCCGGGGACCGCGCCCGGCTCACCGCGCTGCTGCGGGAGCCGGGGATCATCGAGGGACCGGAGACCGGGAGCGCGCCCAGGCCCCCGGAGGAGCTGATGCGCCTGGACCTCGCGGTGCACCGGGCGATCTACACCGCGGCCCGTAACCCGTATCTGGAAGACACCCTGGTCCAGTACGACAACCTCGCCACCCGGGTGTGGTGCCTCTTCGTGGACCGGCTGCCCGGCATGGCCGACCACATCCGCGAGCACGGCCCGCTGCTGCGCACCGTCGTCGCCGGGGACGCGGAGAAGGCCGCCGAGCTGGCCCGCGGTCATATCGACGGCTTCGAACGGGCCATCCGCGCCGTGATCTGACCGAGCCGCCAGGCCCGGCTTCCTGACGTCGGGCCCCCGGCAGGGCCGCGGGCGCGGCCCGGACCCGGGCCACAGGGGGCGGGCGCGGACCGGTGGCGCGTCCGGTGCTGAGCCGGGTCCTGTCGGCTGGTCAGCCGAGTTCGGCGAGCGCGCCGTGCAGCCGCTCCAGGCTCGCCCGGGTCAGCTCCGTCAACTCCTGCTGGTTGTCCGGCGCGGTCCAGGCGGTGTACGCCTCCTTGAAGGCGAGCATGCCCACCTCGGCCGCGAGCGCGGCGACCGGGTCCGGCACGCCACGGGCGCGCAACGCCTCCGTCACGGCCGCGGCGATGCCGACCTGCTTGAGCTGGTCGCGCTCCTGCAACTCGGCGCTGGTCGCGATGACGGCGTGCAGCCGCGGACCGAGTTCGCGGTTGAACGGTGTCATCGCACCGGCCGCGCTCTCCAGTCCCGCGGCGACCGCGACGATGGGGGTGGCGCCTTCGGGCGCCCCGGCGACGCCGTCGGCCATCAGCCGCGACAGCGTCTCCTGACCCGCGGAGAGCACGTCCTTCTTGTCCGGGAAGTGACGGAAGAAGGTGCTCTTGGTGAGCCCGGCGCGCTGGGCGATCTCGGTGACGGTCGTGCCGTCGTAGCCCTGTTCCGAGAAGAGATGCAGCGCGGCGGTGACGAGTCGGTGGCGCGCGTCGGGTTCCCATCGAGGCATGGCCCCAGCATATCAATGCGACCATCGTCCCATCACTCTGCTACGGTGATGCGACCATTGTCCCGTCATCTTGGGAGTCTCTTATGCGTGTCTTCCTCACCGGCGCCAGCGGCGGCATCGGATCCGCGGTCGTCCCCGAGCTGATCGCCGCGGGCCACGACGTGCTCGCGCTGGCGCGCTCCGACGCCTCGGCGCGGGCCGTCACCGCGGCCGGAGCCACCGCGCACCGGGGCGATCTCGGCGATCCCGAGCGGCTGCGCGCCGGGGCCGACGCGGCCGACGGGGTGATCCACCTCGCCTTCGGCAACGACTTCACGGATTTCGAGCGATGTGTCGCGGAGGAGGCCCTCGCGGTCGAGGCGTTCGGCACCGCGCTCAAGGGGACCGGGAAGGCGCTCGTCATCGCGGGCGGCACCCCCGCCGTCCCGGGCCGCCTCTCGACCGAGGAGGACCCGGCGCCGACCGAGGGCCCCGTGGGCGGTCGTGGGCGCAACGCGCGGGCGGTCCTCGATCTGGCCGCCGAGGGCGTCCGCTCCGGGGTCGTCCGTCTCCCGCGATCGGTCCACGCCCGGGGCGAGCGCTACGGGTTCGCCTCGATGCTCATCGAGGCCGCCCGGCGCACCGGGGTCTCCGGCTATGTCGGCGACGGTGAGCAGCGCTGGCCGGCGGTCCACCGGCTCGACGCCGCGCCGCTCTTCCGCCTGGTCCTGGAAGGGGGCGCTCCCGGCACCGTGGCGCACGCGGTCGCCGACGAGGGCGACCGCATGCGCGACATCGCCGAGGTCATCGGCCGTCGGCTCGGGCTGCCCACCGAGCCCGTGGAGCCGGAGAGCTTCGGCTTCCTCGGCCACGTCTTCGCGTACGACCAGCCGTCCTCCAGCGCGATCACCCGCGAGAAGTTCGGCTGGCGGCCCACCCACCCGAGCCTGCTGGAAGACCTCGAAGCCGGGGGCTACCCCGCCTGAGCCGGACCGGCGGGGGCGCCGCCCGGCTCCGCCCCCCCTCGGGGCGGGTCAGGGGCAGCCGGAGGCGATCTCCTGGAAGTTGTCGTAGTGGTCGCCCGTGTACCAGACGGTGCGGGTGTCGGGGTCGCGGACCAGGCGCTCGGCGTCCCGGTGCTGTCCCGGCTCGCGCGGGTTGACGTCGTACTCGCGGTAGCCGCCGTCGACGGGGAGGTCGCCGGAGCGGTTGCGGTAGACGTTGCTGCCGCGGATCACGAAGCGGGTGTTCACGACCGGGTAGTCCGTGGGGCGATTGGCGGCCGGCCAGTCCAGCTCCTGCCAGATCCCGCAGGCTTCCTTCACCTGGCCGGGGAACGCCTCGACGGGCAGCGGGGGATCGATGACATCGGCCGCCCGGAGAGCGGGGATCCGTACGGGGGTTCCCGCTGTCGCGGAGGACGCGGCCGGGACGGCGAGCGCGGCCAGCAGCAGAGCGGCGCCCGCCGCGTAACGCTTGCGGAAGAGAGTCATACCCCTTCAAACCGTCGGCGGGCCGATCGGTCACGGCCCGCCGGGGTGACGGGCCCTGCCGGAATCGTTGACGCGCCGGTATGCCGAATCTATCTTCCGACCGGTTCTCCGCATGATGTACGTCATGGCGAACGGGCGGGCGGAGGAACGGAGCTGAGGAAGCCCACGGCGCCGCCCCTCACCGGGCGAACCCTCCTGCGGACCGCGGCACTCGCCGCCGCTTCCTCCTCGGGAATCCCCGCCACGGCCGTCGGCCCCGCCGCCCTCCCCGCGCCGATTGGCCCGGCTGCCGTCTCCCGGTGGCCGGGTCGTGGGCGCGGGGGCAGCGTGAGCGCATGGCGCAGACTTCGACGCCCGTGTCCGGCCCGCGACGGGGGTGGTCCCGGCCGGGCGGGACCCGGGGGCCCGGTGGCGGCCTCGCCGGGCCCGCGGCTGTCGCCGGGCTCTACACACTCGTCCAGCTGGCGCTGCTGGTGGCCGGGTCGGGGCTCGGCTGGGACGAGACGGTCTACGTCCGCCAGGTCAGCCCGGGAGCGGAAGCCGCGTTCTTCAGCGCGCCGCGCGCCCGGGGCATCACCTTCCTCGTCGCGCCGCTGACCGCGCTGACCCCGTCCGTCGAGGCCCTGCGGGTCTACCTGGCGCTGCTGTCGGGCGCCGGGCTGTTCCTCGCGCTGCGGGTGTGGCGCCCGCTGCTCCCGGCGCGCGTACCGACCGTGGCCGGAGCGCTGTTCGCCGGGCTGTGGGTCACCGTGTTCTACGGGCCGCAGGTGATGCCGAACCTCTGGGTCGCGCTCGGCTCCCTCTCCACGGTGGGCTGCTTTCTGCGCGCCGTGCGCGACCGCGCGGACCGCGCCGCCCTCGCCGGGCTCGGCGCCGGGGCGGCGTTCACCGCGCTGATGCGGCCCACCGACGCGTGCTGGCTCGCGCTGCCACTGCTCCTCGCCGCGCTGTGCGTCGGCGCGTGGCGGCGCCCCGCCGTGCTGCTGACGCTCGGCGCGGGGGTGGCCGTGGGCTGTGCGCCCTGGGTGGCGGAGGCGTATCTGAGCTACGGCGGGCTCGGCGAACGGCTGCGCCGGGCCGACGGGATCCAGGGCGAGCTGGGCTGGAACCTCGCCTTCTACGACCAACTGCGCGCACTACAGGGCAGGTTGCTGTGCCGACCGTGCGACATGGCGTGGCGGCGGCCGGGCACCGGGGTGTGGTGGTTCGTCCTGCCCGCGCTCGTCGTGGGCGGCGTGCTGACGGCGGTCCGGGCCCGCCGTCCCGCCGTCGTGCTGGTGCCGTCCCTGGCCGGTCTGTCGCTCGCGGCGCCGTATCTGCTGCTGATCGGCTACGCGGCGCCGCGCTTCCTGCTGCCCGCCTACGCGCTGCTCGCCGTGCCCGCCGCGCTCTGTCTGCTGTGGATCGCGGCGGCCGTCCGCCCCCGGCCGGTGGCCGCGGCCGGACTCGCCGTACTGCTGGCCGCGCACCTGGTCGTGCAGTACGGGATCCTCGACCGGGTCGCCGCGAGCGGCCGGGCCCACCGGACCGCCTTCGGCCGGGTCGCGGCCGAGCTGGGCCGCCACGGCGTACGGCCGCCCTGCGTGGTCAGCGGCGAGGAGGCCGTACGGATCGCCTTCCGCGCCCGGTGCGCGTCCCGGCAGACCGGCGGCCACGACGTCTCGATCACCCCGGCGCGGCTCGTGGCGCTGGCCCGCGACCGCCCGGTGGCCGTCGTGGTGCCGGGGGCGGGGCGGCCCCCGGCGTACGCGCGGGGCTGGCGCCCGCTGCGGCTGCCGGACCTGCCGGGCGCGCGCGGGCTGCGCGCCTATGTGTCGCCCTCGGCCGGTCCGCCGCCCCGGACCGTACGGCCACCCCGGACGCTTTGATAATGGAAGCCATTTTCATATAGCGTGCGGGCAGTCACCCGCACCCCGGAGGTCCACCATGGCCGTACCCAAGCGCAAGATGTCCCGCAGCAACACCCGCCACCGCCGCGCCCAGTGGAAGGCGACCACCCCGCAGCTCGTCCCCGTCACCGTCGACGGCGCCTCGTACCTCGTACCCCAGCGCCTCGCCAAGGCGTACGCGCGCGGTCTGCTGCGCCCGGAGGGCTGAGCCCCGATGCCCGTGCGCCCACCAGGACCGTGACGACGGCCCGTTCCCCGTCCCGGACCCGTACCGGATCGACGACGCCCCCGCGCACGAGGGCGCCGAGGAGCCGGGGCTCAGCGCGCCGGGCTCAGGGCGGGCAGCGACGACGTCGCCGGGACCGCCGCCGGGCCGGGGTGGCGGGCCAGCCCCGTCGGACCGGCGGGCAGGCACGCCTGCAGGGCGTTGATCAGCCGCTGCACGTCCTCGTGCGGACGCACCACCAGACGCACGAACTGACTGCTGCTGCCCAGCTTGTTGCCGCACTCGCGGATGAAGATGCCGAACTGGGTCAGCAGCCGGTCGCGCAGCGCCACACCGTCGACCCCGTCGGGCAACTTGACCAGCAGGAAGTTCCCCTGGGAGAGAAAGACGATCAGATCGGGGATCGCCGCCAGGGCCTGGGCCATGTGGGCGCGGTCGCGCGAGAGCAGCGCCAGGCTCTCGTGGTACTCGACGCCGTACTCCTTGATCATGAAGACGACGCTCTCGGCGAACGAGTTGAGGTTCCACTTCGGCAGCGCCTTGCGCACCGTCGCCGCGAGCGCCGGATTGGCCACCAGGTAGCCGAATCTGATGCCGTGCAGCCCGAAGTTCTTGCCGAGGCTCTTCAGCACGATCACATTCGGCCGGATGGCCGCCTCGTCGGCGACGGACGGGGCCCGCTCGGCGTCCACGAAGTCGATGAACGACTCGTCCACCACCACCAGGTCCAGGTCCGCCAACTCGTCCAGCAGCCAGAGCACCTGATGGCGGCGGAGAAAACCGCCGTCCGGGTTGTTGGGGTTGCAGATGACCGCGACCCGGGAGCCGCGCTGCCGGATGAAACGCACGTACGCCCGCAGGTCGAGCGTGAAGTCCTGGTCCTCCTGGAGGGGGAACATGTCGACACGCTTGCCGGTCTCCATCGGCTGGTCGGTCCATCTCCCGAAGGTCGGGATGGGAATGGCCAGACTCTCCTTCACCAGCAGATGGTCGATCCAGGTGATCAGCTCGGTGGAGCCGTTGCCCATGGCCACGGTCTGCGGGTTCAGTCCGAGGACCCTGCACAGCTCGGAGGTCACCGTGTCGGCGTCGCTCGGGTAGTACTTCAGGATCGATTCCAGGGATCCCCGCATCCGGGTGAACATGTCGGGCGTGGGGAAGTACGGATTGCACGGAATGCAGAAGTCGACCCGCTCCTGCGCCGGTTCGGCCCTGGAATAGGGCGAGAGCCGCCCCGTCTGCTCGGCCGGATCCGCCGATTCCGCCGGTGACAGCCGCGACAGCATGGCCCAGGAGGGGCTGTGCGCGGCGGTGTGCAGGAGGCCGGTTTCGGGTGACGGGGACATAGCTGCGGTCTCCTTCTACGGTCGGACCAGTGGGAGCGGAGGGCGGGGAAGGTGGGGAAGGGGGGTACGGGC
>NZ_QQNA01000165.1 GCF_003346515.1 Streptomyces corynorhini | reverse complement strand
GAGAGGGGCGGCCCCCACCCGTCATGAATGGTGCTGGTTCAGCTCGCTTACCTCTTGGTGCTGACCCGCAGAACGCAGCGGATGGTGACCAGCGGGGCATGAATCCCCACCAGCACCACACCCCCCAGCCGCCGAACCGGAGCCGGGCCACCCCACACCAAGTGTGCGCACCCACCCACACGTCGGACCGAACGCCGTACTCGGGGTGCCGGTAAGAACGCTGTCACCAGCCGCAAACGGCGGTGATCTTGTGAGGGTGTCACTCGTGTGGGTGAGTCCGAGGTCGTACGGCTGCGGCGGGTGAAGCTCTGCGAGGACGATCGGCGATCGTGGCCCGTACTCCGCTGGATCTGGATGAACTCGTCGATCACTGGACGCTGTTGAAGGACGAGCAGGCGCTCGTGTCCGGCAAGCGCGGTGCGACGCGCCTTGGCTTCGCCGTGCTGCCGAAGTTCTACACGCAGTACGGCCGTTTTCCCCGGAACCGGACAGAGCTGCCCGGTGAGGCTGTGGAGTTCGGCGCCCGGCAAGTACAGGTTCCTGCCTCTGAGCTGGAGTCCTACGACTGGGTAAATCTCGACATGGGTGCCCGTCTGAACCTGGCTGCGGCCACCGTTCCGGGCCCCCGCTCACCGGCGGACACCGACGACCGGCAGCTAGCCGGGCGCCCATAGTTTCACGTAATCGCCCGAGTTGGCGGTCATGCTGGAGCGGTTTCTACGATGAGCTGGTGACCGAAACGCTGCCCCCCGTGGGCATTGATCTCTTCGACGTCGAACGGCTCCTGCTGACCGAAGCTGCGGAACCGCCGCTGCCGTCCCATGACGCTGAGACCCGGGACCGGGTGTGGGAGAGGGCGGTCCGGGCCAACCCTGCTCTCTTCGACGGGCCTGTGGTGGCGTGTGGGGGACTGGAGCGGAGCGGACCGCGCATCCTGCGCCTGTCCTGGGTGCGTGTGACCTACCGGCACTACGCGCTGCGTCGTGTTCCCGGTGCCATCGCACTGCCCTCGCTGTTCGTGAACGTCGTTCAGCCGACCGTTGACGGCCGTGTGCTGGCGGCGAGGATGTCGCCCGCTACGGCTGCCCCGGGCCGCTGGCAGCTGCCGGGGGGATCTGTGGAGCCGCCCGAGGATGGGGCGGTGCTGGACGAGTCGGCGCTGGCCGGCCAGGCCGCGCGGGAGCTTGCCGAGGAGTTGGGGATCAGCGCGGCTGCGGAGGAGCTGAGGCTGTGGGCCGTCACCCGTGGCGAGAACGGCAGTGTCGGCCTGACCTACCTCGCACCTGCCCTTTCCGAGGCAACGTTGCGTGCGGACTTCACCGCCGTATCGGCAGCCGAGCGTGTTCAGGGCCGTGTACCTGAACTCGACGACATCGCCCTGGTGCGTTCACCGGACGAACTGGCTGCTCTGACGGGGCCGCACGCGGACTATCTGGAACCGATCGTTCGCCGCTTCGCCGGGTGCCGCTGAGGTCAGGCCCCGGCGAGGAAGTCGCGTCCCCGTTCGTCGAGGTCGGCCACGCACCGCAGGCCACGGGCCCGGAAGCGTGCGAGGTCGCCGCGCATACGGGAGACCGCCTTGCGGGTGCGGACGGAGCGGACTCCGTCCATGTGGTCGATTGCTCGGTGCCAGGTGGCGCACGCCTGCTCGATGCTGCCGCGCTTGAGGTGCATCTCCGCGCCCGCGACCAGGTCCAGGGCGACGATCCGCGCGTAGGTGTCTGCGGGGCGGGCCGTGGCGGCCAGCGCGTACTGTTCGGCGGCGGCCCGGTGGTCTCCTACGGTCTCGTGGACCTTGGCGGTGCGGGAGTACACCGATGCGGCCGGCGGGCCCCAGGTCAGCGCCCAGAACGGCACCTCGTCGCCGGGGGCACCGGTCAGCAGGATGCGGGAGTGTTCGGCCTCGGCCAGGGCCGCACGGTGCCTGCCGCTTTTGGCCAGGGTGTGGGCGTGAACGACGCGGAAGAGCGCTTCGGTCTGGGCGTCCACTCGTCCCTTGGCCCGGTTTAGTCCGGTCTCGGCCAGGCCCAGGCAGTGCTCGGGGCGATGGAGCTTGAGGCCCTGCATGGCCATCGTGCGCATCACGAATCCGTCGTGCCCGCGCAGGCCGGATTCGGCGGCCAGAGCGTAGGACTGGAGGTAGTAGCGCTGAGCGAGTCCCTGCTGACCTGCGTCGTAGCTCTTCCAGCCCAGCAGGTGGACTCCTCGGCCGGCGGCGGACAGCATCTGCTGGCGGACTTCGTCGGTACGGAACCGGGCCCGGCACAGCGGGGCGACGTCGTCGCGGAGGTAGGTGACCAGGGCACTGCGGCCGTGTTGTCCGCCGTGGCGTTCGTCCATCTCGGAGAACGCGTGGACCATGTCACGGACGGCGGCAACCTCGGCCATGCCGACGGTGTAGCCGGTGCGGGCGGCCGCGGTGCGGGCGGCGATGTCCTGGACGTGGCTGAGGGGTAACGCGGCGGAGGCCGCGGAGTAGGCGGAGGCCGTCAGGAAGCGGCGGCGGTCCAACTCGTACCTCCACATCGGCAGCAGAGCGTCCAGCGGGTCGCCCTCCAGGGACAGTCCGATGGTCTCATTCTCGGCTTCTGCCGGGGAGGGCAGGCCGAGGTCGGCGGTGGTCAGGAGGCGGCCCAGGCGCCGGGAGAGCGCGACCGCGAGGTAGCGGGGTGTGTCGCCTCGGGGCACGGATCCGCCGAGCCAGTGCTCCATGTTGGACTTGTTCGTGCGTAAGTCCGCACCGCACTCGGCGGCGACCGCGCGGACCGCCTTGGCCAGGGCCTCGTAGGTGAGGCCGGATTCGGCGACAAGGGCGCTGAGCTGGGCGTTCGGCGTGCGCGTGGTCATGAGTACCTGCCCCGTATATACGCGATATACCGCTTGGCCTGTCCATCACCGTACCGCTGCGGTGAGCCCCCGGGTTGACTGTTCATCAGGCCCGAGCCTGGCGGCCGGCATCTCAGCGCCGCGCCGGATCTGCTCCCGTGCCCACGTCTGCGAACCGTAGGTGATGCCCCATGTCCCGAGGAGGAATCGTCATGGACGAGCCGGATGATCGCTGGATCGACGCTACGGCGTCGGCTCTGCTGGCGGCGGAGTACGAGCGAGTGCCGATCGACGCGCTGACCGTCCGGAGTCCGGAGCTGTCTTTGGAGACCGCCTACCGGGTGCAGGGGGCGGCGGTGGCCCGGCGGATCTCGGGCGGTGCCCGCGTCGTCGGCCACAAGGCCGGGGTGACCTCTCGGGCCATGCAGGAACAGATGGGCGTCGACGAGTCGGACTCGGGTGTCCTGCTGGACAACATGGTGATGCCTACCGGCAGCACCATGGCCCGGTCCGTGCTGATGCAGCCGCGGGTGGAGGCGGAGATCGCTTTCCGGCTCGGCCGTGACCTGGCGGGCGAGAACGTGAGTGTGGACGAGGCGCGGGCGGCGGTGGAGAAGGTGTTCCTTGCCCTGGAGGTGATCGACACCCGGTTCACCGGCTGGCGCATCACGGTCGCGGACAGTATCGCCGACAACGCGTCCTGTGCCCGGGTGGTCACCGGGCCCATGGTGCCGCTCGGCGCGGACATGGACCTGGCCGCCGAGCCGCTGGTCGTCAGCGTCGACGGCACCGCGGTGGCCACCGGAGAGGGCCGCGCCGTCCTCGGCGACCCGCTCCGCGCCCTGACCTGGCTCGCCGGACGGCTGCACCGCGCAGGCAGCGGACTGCGCGCCGGGCAGCTGGTCCTGGCCGGGGCCGTGCACGCCAGCCTCCCGCTGGAGGCTCGGAGCACGGTGCGCGCCCGCTCGCCGCATCTCCCGCCGGTCGAGCTGCGCGTGCGCTGACCGCAGCACCCTGCTGACCCCGCACCTCGCACTCATGCACCTCCTCCCCTTGAATGAAGGAGCGGCCGATGGCTGCTGATGAACAGAGTCTGCGTGTCGCGGTACTCGGCGCGGGCCTGATCGGCGTCGACCTCACCGACAAGATCCACCAGTCGCAGAAGCTGGAACTGGCCCTGGTGGCAGGGCGCGACCGGGACAGCCTGGGGCTGCGACGGGCGGCCGAGATGGGCCACTCGACCACGGCCGGCGGGATCCGCGCCGTGGTGGATGCCGGGCCCTTCGATGTGGTCTTCGACGCCACCAACGCCGACAGCCACGCCGGACACTGGGCGGCGCTGCGTCCGACCGGCACCACCCTGATCGACCTGACCCCCACGGAGCTTGGCACGGTCATCGTCCCGGGGGTCAACAGCCACCGGTCGTCGGCCCACCGGCACGTGAACCTCGTCAGCTGCGGCGGGCAGGCGGCCATTCCGGTCCTGTACGCGATCTCCGGGCACTGCACCCCGACTTACATCGAGGTGGTCTCCACGGGGGCGAGCGCGAGCGCTGGCCGGGCCACCCGCCTGAACCTCGACCAGTACATCGCCACCACCTCCGCCGCGATCCGGACCTTCACCGGCACCCGGGACGTCAAGGTGATGGTCAACCTCAGCCCCGCCCGGCCCGCCCCGCCGTTCCGGGTGGCCGTGACCGTCCTCGCGGACAGCATCCGTGCCGCACCGGTCCGCACGAGCATCGCGGCAGCCGCCCAGGCCGTGCGCGCCTACACGCCCGGGTTCAAGGTGACCTCGCTCGCCGTGGAACCGGGCCGGATCTCGGTCGCGGTAGAGGTGACCGCCAGCGGCGGCCGCCTGCCCCCTCACGCCGGAAGCGTCGACATCATCAACGCCGCCGCCGTTCTGCTCGCAGAGCAGTCCCGATGAAGGGAACCCCACCCGTGAACACACACCCGCACGAGCGGCCCCGGATCCTCCTGCACGACCCGACCCTGCGCGACGGCCACCACGCCGTCGGCCACCACCTCGACGCCTACGCCACCGCCGCGAACGCCGCCGCCGTGCCGGTGGTCGAGGTCGGCCACGGCAACGGCCTGGGCGCCTCCAGCCTCCAGATCGGCCGCTCCAAGCTCGACGACGCCACCATGCTCACCACCGTCCGCGAAGCCCTCACCTCGTCGCGGATGGGCGTCTTCATGGCCCCCGGCTGGGGTACATCCGACGACCTGCAGGCCGCCGTCCACCACGGCGCCGACATCGTACGGATCGCCGCGCACTGCACCGAGGCCGATGTCACCGAACGTCACCTTGGTGTCGTCCGCGACCTCGGAGCCGAAGCCCAGGGCGTCCTGCTCATGAGCCACATGACCGGACCCGGCGACCTCGCCGAACAGTGCGCCCTGATGGTGAAGTTCGGCGCTCAGGCCGTCGGCATCATGGACTCGGCCGGGTACTACCTCCCTTCCGACGTCACCGAGCGCGTGCACGCCATCGCCGACGCCGTCGGTGTGCCGGTCATCTTCCACGGCCACAACAACCTGGGCCTGGCCGTGGCGAACAGCCTTGCCGCCGTGGACGCGGGAGCGACCGTCATCGACGCGACCGCCCGCGGGTTCGGCGCCGGGGCCGGCAACACCCAGCTCGAAGTCCTCGTGGCCGTCCTGGAACGCCGCGGCGCCGAGACCGGGATCGGCCTGCGCGAGGTCCTGGCCGCCGCCGACGTCGCCGCCGACCGCCTGATGGAGGCCCCGCCGTCCATCGACTCGATCGCCGTGGCCAGCGGACTCGCCGGGGTGTTCTCCGGCTTCAGGCGGCCCGTCCTTCAGACCGCGCAAGCGGAAGGCGTCGACCCCATCGACCTGTTCCTCGCCCTCGGCGAGCGTCAGGTCGTCGCCGGGCAGGAAGACCTGATCGGCGTGGTTGCCCGGCAGCTCAAGCCGGCCGCCCGATGACCACCGCATCCGTCGCTGCCGGGAGAGCGGCCGTGATCTGCGCAGTCGGCGCGGCACTGCCCCCGCACACCGTCTCGAACGCCGACCTGACCGCACGTCTGGAGACCACGGACGAGTGGATCCGCTCGCGGACCGGCATCGCCCAACGGCACGTCGCCGGGGCGGACCTGTCCACGACCGACCTCGCCGTACGGGCCGGCGCCCAGGCACTCGCCGACAGGGAACCGGTCACAGTGGAGGCACTGGTGGTGGCCACGACCACCCCGGACCGCTGCTGTCCGGCCACCGCCCCCGCCGTTGCCACCCGGCTCGGCCTGACCGGCATCCCCGCCTACGACCTCGCGGCCGGCTGCACCGGGTTCCTCTACGCCCTCGCCACCGCGGCCGGGCTCATCGCCGCCGGCACCGTAGGGACCGTCCTGGTCATCGGTGCCGACCGCCTCGCCGCCCTTCCCGACCCCGTGGACCGCACGACCGTCCCCCTGTTCGGCGACGGCGCCGGAGCCGTGGTGCTGCGCCACGGCAGCGCGGACGAAGCCGGGGCGCTCGGGCCGGTGGTCCTGGGCAGCGACGGCACCGGCGCCGGCCTGATCCGGGCCTCCCGCCCCGGCACCCTGCACATGGACGGAGGCGAGGTCTTCCGGCATGCGGTCGACCGCATGTCCACCGCATCCCGCCAGGCCACTGCCGCCGCCGGATGGGAACTCGGCGACATCGACCGCCTGGTCCCGCACCAGGCCAACAGCCGCATCACCGCCTTCGTCGCACGCAGGCTCGGCGTCCCCGAAGACCGCCAACTCAGCAATATCGCCGAGACCGGCAACACCGGCGCCGCGTCCATCCCCCTGCTCCTGGCCCGCTCCGCCGCCGACGGCCGTCTCAAGCCCGGCCACCGCACCCTGCTCACCGCGTTCGGCGCCGGACTGACCTGGGGCGCCACCACCCTCACCTGGCCCGGCCTCTCCCCGCAGCCACCCACCCAAAGGAGCCGGACATGACCGGTGACCTCACCCGCATCCTGACCGACGACCTCAAGCTGCCCGCCGACCGGCTCACCGACGACGCCAGGCTCGACCACGCCGGATTCGACTCCCTCGCCGTCGTCGAACTGTCCGTCCTGCTCACCGACCGCTACGGCATCGACATCAGCGACAGCGACATCAAGAACGCCGCCACCCTCGGCCGGCTCGACCTCCTCATCACCACCAAGCGCAACGGAAGGTGACCACCCCATGACCAGCAACAACCGCCGTCCCGGACGGGCCTGGATCATCACCCCCGGCCTGCACGAAGACCGCTTCGCCACCGCGCGGAAGTCCGGCGCCGCGGTCGCCGTCGTCGACATCGAGGACTCCGTCGCCCTCACCGACAAGCAGACCGCCCGCACCGCATCCGAAGCGTTCTTCGCCCACCCCGACCTGCCGTGCACCCTCGGCATCCGGATGAACGGCCTGACGACGCTCGACGGCATCAAAGACCTCGCCGCCCTCGCCGCCTACACCGCCCGGCCCGACCTCATCGTGGTCCCCAAGGTGGAATCCCCCCGCGACATCGAACTCGTCGCAGCCGTACTCGACACCGACGACTACACCCCCGACATCTGGGCGCTGATCGAAAGCCCCCGGGCCTTCGACACCCTCCCCGCGATCATGCGCGCACCCCGGCTCGGCGGCGTCCTCTTCGGCTCCGCCGACTACGCCGCCTCCGTCCGCTGCGGCCTGGACTGGGACACCCTCCACTACGCCCGCTCGGCCCTCATCAACGCCGCCACCGCCGCGAACATCCCCGCCATCGACGCCCCCACCTGGGAACTCGACGACCCCGGCATCCTGCGCCGAGACGCCGAACGGGCCAAGGAAATCGGCTTCTACGGCAAGGGCTGCGTCCACCCCCGCCACGTACAGGTGATCAACGAGGTCTTCACCTCGACCACCGAAGAGATCGCACAGGCCCGCGCCATCGTCGAGGCCGCCGACGCAAGTGGCGGAACGGTGACCACCGTCGACGGGCAGATGCGCGGCACCCCCTTCTTCAACCGGGCCCGCGCGCTCGTCGCCGAAACGGACCGTACGTCATGAGCATCGGCCTGCCCCACAGCTACCGGCAGATCGGCGAGGACCGGATCCGCGAGAGCGTCGGCCTCTCCTACCCCGAACTCGCCCCCGGCCTGATCATCGAACACCGGCCCGGCCGGACCGTCACCGAACTCGACAACCTCCTCGGCGCCGCCCTGAGCGGCAACGTCGCCCCCATCCACACCGATGCCCACTACAGCAGCCAGACTCGGTGGGGCCGCATCCTGGTGTGCTCCGGCGTCACCCTCAACCTCGTGGCCGGCATGACCGTCCGCAGCGTCAGTGGCCTGACCACCGCCAACGTCGCCGTCGACCACGTGCGCTTCACCACGCCCGTCCACATCGGCGACACCCTGTACGCCGAGACGAAGATCCTCACCCGCCGGGCCTCCGAGAGCCGACCCGACACCGGGGTCATCATCTGCCACACCACCGCACACAACCAGGACAACACCAGCGTCCTGGCCTTCACCCGCACCTTCCTCGTGCCTCTGAACGCGGACGCCGCTCGCGACGCCACCTACTACTGAGGGCGAACCATGAATCAGCAGTTGACTTTCGCCCCGGCCGACGACGGCCTGTGGGAGCAGTACAGTCAGCTCGCCACCCGCGCCTACGGCCACCCGGTCGGTGACATCACCCACCTGCGCGAGCACGCCGACCTCCAGGTCGCCGTCCGCGGCGGCCGGGTCGTCGCCGGCGGCCTCGGCCTCCTCGTCGATCAGTTCTTCGGCGGTGCTCCTGTCGCCAGCGCCTGCCTCGGCGACGGCTGCGTGGCCCCCGAGGAGCGCGGCGAGCACCTGGCCGCCGACATGGTCACCGAACGACTGCGCCCCCTGATCGATCGCGGAGCGGTGATCTCCACGGTAGTGACCTCCTCCACCGGCTACGCCCGCCGCCTCGGATGGGAAGCCCCCACCGGCGTCCTCGCCTGGGCGGTGGCCACCGACGACCTCAAATGCTCCTTCACCACCGCGGACTTCGAAGTCGAGCACGGGCTCACCGACGAAGCCGAAGCCCTCCAACGCGACCTCGCCCGACAGTGGAACGGTCCCGTCCACCGACCCACCTGGTGGCCCCGGTGGAAGCACGACAAGAGCAATCTCACCACCTACCGCTTCGCCCGGCCCGGCCACCTCGTCACCGGCCTGCTCAGCCTCACCACCAAACGGCACGAGCGCCACGGCATGAGCCTGGTCGTCCATGATTTCTGGGCTGCCGGTCAGCCCACCGCCGCCGCCATGCTCGCCTTCCTCGGCCACCACAACACCCGCGCCCGCACCATTGAGTTCCGGCGCGGGTGTTGTGGTGGCCG
>NZ_QQNA01000164.1 GCF_003346515.1 Streptomyces corynorhini | reverse complement strand
TACCCCGGTCTTGAGTGCGCGGCGATACGCCCCGCGCACTCAAGACCGGGGTACGGGGAGGCGCCGGGCGGCGGATCGTAGAAGCCCTGGCGCTGCAACAGATCCGCGCGATTGACGGCGCTGGCCGCCACCTCGACGAGCACCTCCCCCTCGGCGGGTACGGGATCGGGCACCTCGGCCCACACGAGCGCCTCGGGGCCCCCGGGTTCCGGAATCGTGATTGCATGCATGGCGGCGAGGCTACTCCGGCGAGGACGGCTCCCGGCCGAACCCCACGGTGGGTGGCTCGGCCGGGTACAGACAGCGCGGCGGATACGCGGCGGATACGGAGAGCGGCACCCGGCATCGCATGGCGTGCGGACCGAGGTCCCGGCCCTCTCCAGGCCCTGTCTGACCCCCTCTGTCGCCCTCTGGGGTCAGTGGGAGCCGTCCGGGGCCGTGAGGCTGCTCGCGCGGACGATGGTGATCAGACGGTCGGTGAGCTGGAGCGGGCTCGCGGCC
Organism: Streptomyces corynorhini; assembly: GCF_003346515.1. Lineage (GTDB taxonomy): Bacteria > Actinomycetota > Actinomycetes > Streptomycetales > Streptomycetaceae > Streptomyces > Streptomyces corynorhini. The sequence goes on along the minus strand of NZ_QQNA01000164.1, from coordinate 32,884 downwards.
GGGTCGTCGTAGCCGAGGAGCCGGTGTCCGCGCAGGACGCTGACCACCAGGTCGTCCGTCTCCCGCACATTCCGCCCCACCTCGGCCTTTATGACCGGGCGTTCGATGAGGTCGAGGCCGCTGCCCTGCTGGATGAGGTCTTCCATCACGGTACCGGCACTGGGGCTGAGCACGGAGAGCCCGAGGAGGCGTCCGGCGGCGCTGGCGCTGGTGATGACGGCGTCCGCGCCGGACTGGCGGAGCAGTGGCGCGTTCTCCTCCTCGCGCACCGCCGCGACGATCTTCGCGCCACGGTTGAGCTGACGCGCGGTCAGCGCCACCAGTACGGCGGTGTCGTCGCGCTGGGTGGCGATGACGATCTGCCGGGCCCGCTGGAGTTCGGCACGCAACAGCACATCGCTGCGGGTGGCGTCCCCGAGGACCCCCACGAAGCCTTCGGCGTTGGCGGCTTCGATGACCTTTCCCGAGGGGTCGACGATGACTATCTGCTCCTTCTTCAGACCCGTCGCGCACAGGGTCTGCATCGCCGAGCGTCCCTTGGTGCCGTAGCCGACGATGACGGTGTGGTCACGCAAGTTGGACCTCCAGCGGTTCAGCCGCCACTCCTCGCGGGTGCGCTCCGTGAGCACCTCAAGAGTCGTACCGACCAGGATGATGAGGAAGAGGACCCGTAGCGGGGTCACCAGCAGCACATTGGCCAGCCGCGCGCCGGAGCTGTACGGAACGATGTCGCCGTACCCCGTGGTGGAGAGCGTGACGGTCGCGTAGTAGACGGAGTCGAGGAAGTCGACCGAGTTGTCCGCGTTGTCGTGGTAGCCCTCCTTGTCGATGTAGACGATGAACACCGTCAGGGCGAGCACGACCAAGGCCATCAACAGCCTTCTGCTGACCTGCCGCAGCGGCCGTACGACCTTTCGGCGCGGCAGCTTCACCCGCGCGGTGACCAGATACTCGTCCGCGTGCCTGGCCATCGCGTCGTGGCCGGGAAGTTTCACGTGAAACACCCTCCGTCGACCGATGCCGTCCAGGGCAGGTCGAGTACTTCCAGTTCGTCGCCGGGCCGCGCGCCCCCCTGCGTGACCACCGCGATCCCGTCGGAGGCGGCGATGCCTCGCAACATGGCGGGCCCGTGGAAACGTAGCGGTACGAGGCCCTCGTCACGGTAGACGAAGGGCACCAGCCGGGTGTCGTGCGGGTGACCGGGGACCGGCTCCCGCAGCGGTGCGTGGTACGGGGCCGACCGCGCCCGGCCGGACAGGGCACGCAGCAGCGGTTCGGCGAGGGTCAGCAGGCCGGATACGGCGGCGAGCGGATTGCCGGGGAGGCCCACGAGGTGGCGTCCCGAGGGCAGCCGGGCCAGCAGCATGGGGTGGCCCGGCCGGACGGCGACCCCGTCCACCAGCAGCTCGGCGCCGACCCGTGCGAGCACCGGGTGCACATGGTCGACCGGCCCCGCCGCCGTCCCTCCGGTGGTGAGGATCAGATCCGCCTCGGACGCGGTGAGGGCGCGGTGGAGCGCCTCGGCGTCGTCACCGAGGCGCCGGGTGGCGAGGACCTCGGCGCCGAGAGCGCGCAGCCAGGGCGCGATCATCGGTCCCAGGGCGTCGCGGATCAGCCCGTCGTGCGGCAGTCCCCCGGTCAGCAGCTCATCGCCGAGGACGAGAACCTCGACGCGCGGGCGCGGGACGGTCAGCAGTTCGTCGTAGCCCGCGGCAGCGGCCAGGCCCAGCACGGCGGGCGTCACCAGCGAGCCGGTGGGCAGCAGCCGGTCGCCGGAGCGGCACTCCTGGCCGCGTGACCTGATGTCCTGGCCGGGGGTCGGTTGGCGTACGGCGTGGAGATGGCCGGTGCTGTCCGTACGCGCGTGTTCGGTGCGGATCACGGCGGTGGTGTCGGCCGGGACGCGGGCGCCGGTGGCGATCCGTACGGCCACTCCGTCGGGGAGCGGCTCGGCCTCGGCCTGCCCGGCGAGTATGCCCGCCGGAGAGGTCTTCCGCGCCGGTCCCTTGGACGGCTTGCCCGGAGTCGCCTGTGTGCTCGGTGCGGCCTGTGTGCCGGACGCGTCGGACGTGCCGGACGTGCCGGGCACGGCGGACTCTGCGGACACGGCGGACGCGGCGGACGCGGCGGACGCGGCATGGACGGACCAGGGGCCCGGACCGGAGACCGCCCAGCCGTCCATGGCGGAGGTGTCGAAGGACGGCAGGTCGGTGAGCGCGGTCAGCGGCTCCGCGAGGATCAGGCCCAGCGCCCGGTCGAGGGGGACCCGGCGGGCGCGGGCGAGCTGCCCCGACTCGGTGGCACGCGCGACGCGGGACGCGAGCGCGCGGGCGGCAGACCATGGCATGGCGCCGCGGCGGTCCACCGGCGCGGCTCCGGCGGCCGGGCCCCGGCTTCCGCCTCGGCCGTGCCGGTCGCTCTGGTCGCGGTGGTCCGGCTGGTCGCGCGGCTCGCGGTCGGCGGCGCCCCGCGAGCGCTCCGTACCCCGGCCCGGGTCCTGATGGCGCGCGTGCGCCCTCGCCGCCCCTCGGCCGACGAGGGCGAGAGCGTCCTCGACCCCGTCGATCCCCTCGTCCTCACGGTCGTGGCCGCTCATCCGGCGCCGGTCCCCTCGGCCCCGCCCCCGGCACTTCCGCCGCCCGGCTTGTCCGCCCCGTCCGCCTCCTCGGCCCAGCGGAGGGCGAGCGCCGTGGCCTTGCGTGACGCCTCGGCCACTGCTTCGGGGCCGTCTCCGGCCGCCCTGCCCGCCGCGTAACCGACCAGAAAAGTCGTCAGCGGCGCGGCGGGCCTGGCGACGCCGTGCGCGGCGTCGCGGGCGAGATCGAGGAGGACATGGGTATCGACGTCCAGCTCGATACCGAGTTCGTCCTTGACTGCGGTCATCCATTCGTCCAGCACGGTCCCATGCTCTCTGATCCGGGCGCGGGCCGTGGAGATGTCCTCCCAGGTGTCGCAGTCGAAGGAGGCGAACGGGTCACCCCCGACCCGGGCGAGGTCGAGTTCCGCCGCGAGGAGCCGCAGCGGCAGACCGGCGAGGCTGCCGTACTCGGTCGCGAGAAGGGCGATCTCGCGGCGCAGCGGCTCCGCCCGGTAGGCGGCGACCAGGGGCTGGTCCCGGCCGTCCGCGTCGGTGAGCAGCGCGGCCTCGCGGCCCTCGGTGTCCAGCGTCGCGATCAGCCGCTGGACGGTCGACCGCTCCAGGAAAGGGAGATCGGCCGAGAGGACGACCACGGTCTCGGCACGGGCGTCGAGAGCCCGCACCCCCGCGTCGAGCGCGGCGAGCGGCCCACCGCCCGGCGGATCCTCGCGCGCCCAGCGCACCGGGCGCGCGGTGGGCCGTCTGCCGCCGACGACCACCGTGGTCCCGGCCTGCGCGCAGGCCCCGAGCACCCGGTCGAGCAGGCGTCGGCCCCCGATCCGTACAGCCGGTTTGTCGACCCCACCGAGCCGCTTCGCGGCACCTCCGGCGAGCACGATGGCGTCATAGGCGGTCATGGTTGAAGTATGAGCCGCCGTCCGTGTGCGAAGCACATGAGGCGGCTCCTGCCCGGACGCCCCCCGCGGGGTTCCCACCTCTACAACGTGCGCAGCAGCACCGCCGGTTGCTCGACGCAGTCCGCCACATGGCGCAGGAAACCGCCCGCCGTGCCGCCGTCGCAGACCCGATGGTCGAAGGTGAGCGACAGCTGGACCACCTGACGCACCGCCAGCTCTCCTCGGTGCACCCACGGCTTGGGCACGATCCGGCCGACTCCGAGCATCGCCGCCTCCGGGTGGTTGATGATCGGCGTGGAGCCGTCGACGCCGAACACCCCGTAGTTGTTGAGCGTGAACGTGCCGCCCGTCAGATCGGCCGGTGTCAGCCGTCCGGCCCGGCCCGCCTCCGTCAGCCGCGCGATCTCGGCGCTCAGCGACTCGGCGGAGCGCAGCTGCGCGTCCCGCACGACGGGGACGACCAGCCCCCGGTCGGTCTGGGCGGCGAACCCGAGATGCACCGCGGGCAGGCGGACGACCTCGCGGGCCGCCATGTCCACCGTCGCGTTCAGCTCGGGATGGCGGGCGAGCGCCGCGGTGCAGATCCGGGCCAGCAGGGCGAGCAGCGATATCTTCGCGCCGCCCGCCGCGTTCATCGCCGCCCTGGCGGCCATCAGCTCGGTGGCGTCCGCGTCGACCCAGCACGTCGCGTCGGGGATCTCGCGGCGGCTGCGCGCGAGCTTGTCCGCGACCGCGCCCCGTACCCCCCGCAGCGGCACCCGGGTGGCCCCGGCGTGGACGGCCCCGGCGACGGACACGGGAGCGGGAGCGGGAGAAGCGGTGACGACCGGCTCCGGCGCGGGTACGGCCACCGGCACCGCGGCCGATACGGCGGACGCGGACGCGGTCGTGCTCGCGGCGATCGCCGCGCTCTCCCTGATCACCCGCTCGACGTCGCAGCGCAGGATCAGACCGTCCGGGCCCGAGCCGGTCAGCCCGCGCAGATCCACTTCGTGCTCGCGGGCCAGTCGGCGCACCAGCGGGGAGACGACCGGCACGGGCCCCTGCGGCGGTGCCCCCGCCGTACCGTTCACCGGACCGGCCGGACCGGAGTGCGCCGCCGCACGGGACGGCCGGGCCCAGCCGTCCGGCCGTACCCGGCGGCGGCGGGCAGCCGGAGCCCCTGTCCCGTACCCGACCAGCACATTGCCCGACGCCTCCCCCGGGCCGGCCGTCGCGCCGGCCGCGGTCGGCGCCACCGGCTCGGGCGCGGCCACCGGAGCGGGCGACGGCGCGGCGGCGGGCTCGGGCGCGGCCCCGTCCGCCTCCGTCGGCCCCTGCGAGGCGCCCACCGCCACCGTCAGCAGCGGCGCGCCCACCGGCAGCTCCGTCCCCTCCTCGCCGAAGCGCGCCGTCACCACGCCCCCGTAGGGGCAGGGCACCTCGACCATCGCCTTGGCCGTCTCGACCTCGACGACCGGCTGGTCGACGGCGACGACATCGCCCACCGCCACCAGCCAGCGCACGATCTCGCCCTCGGTCAGCCCTTCTCCGAGATCGGGCAGTTTGAATTCCAGCACCTGGGCCATCAGTTCTCCGTCTCCCACTGAAGCCGCGCTACCGCGTCCAGCACCCGGTCCACTCCCGGAAGATGGTGCCTCTCCAGCATCGGCGGCGGATACGGAATATCAAATCCGGCCACCCGGAGGACCGGTGCCTCAAGGTGGTGGAAGCAGCGCTCGGTGACCCGGGCGGCGATCTCCCCGCCGGGACCGCCGAAGCCGGTGGACTCGTGGACGACGACCGCGCGCCCCGTCCGCCGTACCGACGCGGCCACCGTCTCGTCGTCGAACGGCACCAGGGAGCGCAGGTCGACGACCTCCAGGTCCCAGCCCTCCTCCTGGGCGGCCTCGGCCGCCTCCAGACAGACCGGCACGGACGGCCCGTACGTGATCAGCGTGGCGGTGCGCCCGCTCCGCCGCACGACCGCCCGGCCGATCGGCTCGACCTCGGCGGGCGCGTCCTGCGACCACGGCGCCTTCGACCAGTAGAGCCGCTTCGGCTCCAGGAAGACCACCGGATCGTCCGAGGCGATCGCGGCGCGCAGCAGCCCGTACGCGTCGGCCACCGTCGCGGGGGTGACGACATGGAGCCCCGGAGTCGCCATGTAGTACGCCTCGGAGGAGTCGCTGTGGTGCTCGACGCCGCCGATCCCGCCGCCGTACGGCACCCGCACGGTGATCGGCAGGGGCATCGCCCCGCGCGTGCGGTTGCGCATCTTCGCCACGTGGCTGATGAGCTGTTCGAACGACGGATAGGCGAAGGCGTCGAACTGCATCTCCACGACGGGCCTCAGCCCGTACATCGCCATCCCCACGGCCGCGCCCAGGATGCCCGCCTCCGCGAGCGGGGTGTCCGTGCAGCGCTCGTCCCCGAACTCCGCCGCGAGCCCGTCGGTGATCCGGAAGACACCGCCGAGCGTACCGACGTCCTCTCCGAGGACGTGCACCGACGGGTCCGCGGCCATCGCGTCGCGCATCGCGCGCCGCAGCGCCTGTGCCATGGTGGCGGGCTTGGCGGCCTCGGCCGCGAGGGGAAGCGTCCCGACGCCGGTCATCGCTGGTCACCGGCCCCTTCACCGGCGGAGGCGGCCAGCTCGGCGCGGAGCTGGGCCTCCTGCTCGCGCAGCTGGGACGTGCGCTCCGCGTGGACATGGGCGAACAGGTCCATCGGGTCGAGCGCCGGCTCCGCGTTCATCCGCTCGCGCAGCCGCGCGGCCATCTCCTCGGCCGCCTCGGCGACCTCGGCGATGCCCTCCTCGTCGAGCAGCCCGCGCCGCGTCAACTCGTGCTCCAGCAGCCGGATCGGGTCGTGCGCCCGCCAGGTATCGACCTCCTGCGCGTCCCGGTAGCGCGTGGCGTCGTCGGCGTTCGTATGGGCGTCGACGCGGTAGGTCACGGCCTCGACCAGGGTCGGCCCCTCGCCACGCCTCGCGCGCTCCATGGCCTGCCCGAGCACCGTGTGCACCGCCACCGCGTCGTTCCCGTCGACCAGCCGGCCCGGCATGCCGTACCCGACGGCCTTGTGGGCCAGGGAGGGCGCCGCGCTCTGCTTGGCGAGCGGCACCGAGATGGCGAAGCCGTTGTTCTGGACGAGGAAGACGACGGGAGCGCGCCAGACGGCCGCGAAGTTGAGCGCCTCGTGGAAGTCGCCCTCGCTGGTGCCACCGTCGCCCACCAGCGCGAGCGCCACCACGTCGTCGCCCTTGAGCCGGGCCGCGTGCGCCAGCCCGACGGCGTGCGGCAGCTGGGTGGCGAGCGGCGTGGACAGCGGGGCGACACGGTGCTCGTGGGGGTCGTAGCCGGTGTGCCAGTCGCCGCGCAGCAGCGTCAGAGCCTGCACGGGGTCGAGCCCGCGCGCCACGACCGCCAGGGTGTCGCGGTAGCTGGGGAAGAGCCAGTCCTGTGCGCGCAGCACCAGCGCGGCGGCCACCTCGCACGCCTCCTGGCCGGTGCTCGACGGATAGACCGCGAGCCTGCCCTGCTTGGTGAGCGCCGTGGCCTGCGTGTTGTACCTGCGGCCGCGGACCAGCTCGGTGTAGAGCCGCAGCAGCAGCGCGGGATCCGCGTCCGCGGCGGCGTCCGTCCCCAGCGCCCGGTACGGCTCGGGGTCGGGGAGCAGCGGTGCGGGATCGGTGCGCGGCCGCCAGGCCGGGGGCGGGGTGGGCCGGTAGGCCGCGGCGGCGGGCAGCTCCTGGACCGACGTACTGCTTTTCTTCACGCGCGTGCACCTCCTCGTGGGAGCGGGCAGACGGGGTGCCTGAATGTGGCACGCCTCACCTACCGATTGTTCGGTCGTCGGGCCATTTTGGCTACACACGCCCTCAGCCTGTGGACAAACGGTTCTCCACAGGCTGGGATCGACGCAGCTCGTCCATGACGGAGAGGCGGGGAGACGTGGAAGCTGAACAAATGGCCGACAGCTTCGGCAGAGGCCCCGAAACCGGGTACGGCGAGGGGTACGGCGGCGGCACGGAGCCGGTCGCCGCGGCGCGCCCCCTGGACTCCATCGACCGTGACATCCTGCGCATCCTCCAGTCGGACGGCCGCGCCTCGATACGGTCGGTGGCCGACCGCGTCCACGTCTCGCGCGCCAACGCCTACGCCCGGATCAACCGGCTGATCGACGACGGCGTGATCCGCGGCTTCGGCGCCAGGATCGACCACGAACGAGCGGGGCAGGGCGCTTCCGCCTACGTCACCCTGAAGATCGTCCAGAACTCGTGGCGCACCGTGCGCGAACAGCTCCAGGAGCTGCCGGGGGCCACGCACATCGCCCTGGTCAGCGGAGACTTCGACGTACTGCTGCTGGTGCACACCCCGGACAACCGGACCCTGCGCGAGCTGGTGCTCACCCGCATCCAGGCGATTCCGGAGGTGCTCTCCACCCGCACCCTGCTGGTGTTCGAGGAGACGGACCTGACACCGGGCACCCCGCCGCCGGACCGGGAGTAGCCGCGCACGAGCCCTGGCCCTGTCCGGGCGATCCTGCCGGGAGCCGAACCCGGGTCCTGTCCGGGCGATCTTTGCCGGGGCCGGAACGCCCGGACAGGAACTAGTCGGTGTCCGCGACGCCCCGGGAGGTCTGCTACGGAGCCGTGCGCAGTCCGTCGAAGGCCAGCCGTACGACGGCGTCGGCCACCTGCTCGCGGTCGTAGCCGCCGGCCGCCTGCGGCCGGTACCACTCCACCAGGGAGTTGACCATGCCGAAGAGCAGCCGGGTCGCCAGCCTGATGTCCATGTCGGCCCGCAGATCGCCGTCCGCGGCGGCGGCCTTGAGGAGGTCGGCCACGCGCTGGTCGAACTCCCTGCGCCGCTCCATCGCCCAGCGCTCGGTCTGCGTGTTGCCCCTGACCCGCAGCAGGAGCGTCACATACGGCAGCTCGGCCATCAGCACCTCGACGGTGCGGCGGGTCACGTACTCGACGCGTGCGATCGTCCGCCCCCGGGTGGCGCCCTCCTCACCGAGGATGCCGAAGAGGCCGTCGAGAGCGCGGCTGACCGCGCGGCGCAGCAGCTCCTCCTTGCCGGCCACGTGGTGGTATATCGACGATTTGGAGATCCCGGCGGCCTTCGAGAGGTGCTCCATGGACGTGCCGTCGTAGCCGCGCTCGTTGAAGACGCGGACGGCCACGGTCAGCAGGGTCTCGGGCGTGTAGGTGTCGCGCTTGGCGGTGGTCATGAGGCGTCGTCCTCCTGGGCGGCTGCCAGGCGGCGCAGGGCCTGGGAAGGGGCGTAGCGGCCGGTGGGGTACTCCTCGTGCAGGGCCTCCAGGGTGTCGCGCACCCAGCGCGCGCCCAGTTCAGCGCCCCACTCGACGGGGCCGCGCGGGTAGTTGACGCCGCGTCGCATCGCGGTGTCGATGTCCTCGGGGGCTGCCACCCGGCGTGCCGCCGCGTCGAGCGCGAAGTCCGCGAGCATCGCGACCGTACGGGCGACGATCATGCCGGGGATGTCGGCGATGACGCTGACGTCCTTGCCGAGCGCCTGGAAGAGCCCGACGGCCTCCGCCAGGGCCGCCGGGGTCACCGCGGCGGCGGGAGCGAGCGCGACGCGGGTCGCGGCCCGGTAGTCCAGGGCCAGATCGAAGTGGACGACGGGCACGGACGCGTGGTCGGCCGCCGCACCGTCCGCGAGGAGCAGCCGCGCGCCGTCGCACAGTTCGATCCAGCCAGGACAGCTCGTGCCGCCGTCCTCTTTGAAGACGACGTCGATGCCCGCCTCCTGGAACAGTCCGGGCAGCGCGGCGGCGGCGCGGAGATCGCCCCGGACGGTGACGGAGCCTGGCGCCCGCCGCGGCCCGGCGGTGTGCGCCTCAGCGCGCGGGGCGGCGTCCGCGCCGTACGCGTACCACCCCTGGCCCGACTTGCGGCCCAGCCGTCCCGCCTCCACGAGCCTGCGCTGCGCGAGCGAGGGCGTGAACCTCACGTCCTGGAAGAAGGACTCCCAGACCGAACGGGTGACGGCCTCGTTGACGTCCTGGCCGATCAGATCGGTCAGCTCGAAGGGGCCCATCCGGAAGCCACCGCACTCACGGAGGACGGCGTCGATCGTGGCGGGGTCGGCGGCGCCCTCCTCGTACACCCGCAGCGCCTCGGCGTAGAAGGGGCGCGCGACGCGGTTGACGACGAAGCCCGGGGTGTCGGCGCAGCGCACGGGTGTCTTGCCCCAGGCGGCAGCCGTCGCGTACGCGCGCGCGGCGGCGGCCGGGTCGGTCGCCGCGCCGCTGACGACCTCCACGAGCGGAAGGAGCGGCGCCGGGTTGAAGAAGTGCAGTCCGACGCAGCGGCCGGGGTGGCGCAGCGCGCCCGCGACGGCCGTGACGGAGAGCGAGGAGGTGTTGGTGGCCAGCAGACAGTCGTCGGCCACGATGTCCTCCAGCGCCGCGAACAGCTCCTGTTTGACGGCGAGCCGTTCCAGGACGGCTTCGGCCACGAGCGCGGCGTCGGACAGGTCGGCGAGGTGGGTGGCCGGGTGCAGCCGGGTCAGCGCCGTGTCGCGCGCCGAGGCGTCGAGCCGGCCCTTCTCGACCAGCCGGTCGAGGCGTGCGGCGAGGGCGGTGGCGGCCTGTTCCGCCCGGCCGGGCACGGCGTCGTAGAGCCGTACGGCATGACCGGCGACCAGCGCCACCTGCGCTATGCCCTGTCCCATCGTGCCGGTGCCGACGACCGCGACGACGCGGTGCGGCTCGATTGCTGTCATGGACGCAATCCTCCCGTATCTGGCTCGGTGACGTGCCCGCGGCCGAGTTGTCCACAGGTTGGCCGGACCCCCTTGTCCCGACCGATCGTTCGGTTACTCTAACTCTGTCCGCCGGCTTGTGTCCCTGCCACGCTCGATGAGGAGTTGGTCCGTGATGGCCGCCCAGCTCAGCCCCCAGCAGCTCGCCGATAAGCACCGGTCCACGCTCGATCAGGCCCTCGACGCGATCCGTACCCGCGCCTACTGGTCCCCCCATCCCGAGCACCCCAAGGCGTACGGCGAGAGCGCCGCCGCCGACGGGCTCGCCGCCTTCCAGGCCCTGCGCGGCACCCGCTTCGAGCTGGACCAGCCGGGCACGGACGGCTGGACGGGCGGGGAGATCTCGCCCTACGGCCCCGCGCTCGACGTGGAGTATCCGCACGCCGACCCGGACGTGCTGCTGCCCGCCATGCGGGCGGGCGCGGGCGCGTGGCGCGAGGCGGGCCCCGAGACGCGCGCCCTGGTCTGTCTGGAGATCCTGGCGCGGATCAGCGCGAGGACCCACGAGTTCGCGCACGCGGTGATGCACACCAGCGGTCAGGCGTTCCTGATGGCGCTCCAGGCGGGCGGGCCGCACGCCCAGGACCGCGGCCTGGAGGCCGTGGCATACGCGTATCAGGAGCAGACCCGCACGCCCGTCGCCGCCGACTGGTCGAAGCCGCAGGGGAAGCGCGGCCCTCTTGAGCTGCGCAAGACCTTCACCGCCGTCCCGCGCGGCATCGCGTTGCTGATCGGCTGCAACACCTTCCCGACGTGGAACGGCTATCCGGGCCTGTTCGCGTCCCTGGCCACGGGCAACGCGGTGCTCGTCAAGCCGCACCCGCGCGCGGTGCTGCCGCTCGCGCTGACGGTGCGAGTCGCCCGGGAGGTGCTCGCGGAGGCCGGCTTCGACCCGAATCTGGTCGCGTTGGCCGTGGAGCGCCCCGGCGAGGGCATCGCCAAATCCCTGGCCGTACGGCCCGAGATCAAGATCATCGACTACACCGGTTCGACCGCCTTCGGGGACTGGCTGGAGACCCACGCCCGCCAGGCGCAGGTCTACACGGAGAAGGCCGGCGTCAACACCGTCGTCATCGACTCCACCGGCGACTACAAGGGAATGCTCGCCAACCTCGCCTTCTCCCTGTCGCTGTACAGCGGCCAGATGTGCACCACCCCGCAGAATCTGCTGATCCCCCGGGACGGCATCGCGACGGACGCGGGCGACAAGTCGTACGACGAGGTGGTCGCCGATCTCGCGGCCTCGGTCTCGGGCCTGCTGGGCGACGACGCGCGGGCGAACGCGGTGCTCGGCGCGCTGGTCAACCCGGATGTGAAGGCCCGGCTGGACGTGGCGGCCGGGCTCGGGGACCTCGCGCTGGCCTCGCGCGAGATCGCCCACCCGGACTTCCCGGACGCCGTGGTCCGTACACCCGCGCTCGTGAAGGCCGACGGCGCCCGTAAGACCTGGGAGGGAGCCGAGGAGCCGGGCTATCTCTCGGAGTGCTTCGGCCCGGTGTCCTTCGCGGTCGCCGTGGACTCGACGGCGGACGCGCTGGATCTGCTGCGGCACACCGTGCGTCACAGGGGCGCGATGACGGTCGGCGCCTACACGACCTCGCCGGAGACGGAGCGCGCCGTAGAGGACGTCTGCCTGGAGGAGTCCGCGCAGCTCTCGCTGAACCTGACCGGCGGGGTGTATGTGAACCAGACGGCGGCCTTCTCGGACTTCCACGGCTCCGGCGGCAACCCCGCGGCGAACGCGGCGCTGTGCGACGCGGCGTTCGTGGCCAACCGCTTCCGCATGGTGGAGGTCAGGCGCCAGGCGTGAGCGGCCGGACCCGGTGCCGCCCGTGGGTCAGCGGGCGGGCGGCTCCGGGATCCGCGCGTACCGCTGGACCCAGGCGTGCATGGCGATGGCCGCCGCCGCTCCCGCGTTGATCGAGCGGGTCGAGCCGAACTGGGCGATCGAGCAGACCATCGCGGCGTGCGCGCGGGCCTCCTCGGTCAGCCCCGGCCCCTCCTGGCCGAACAGCAGCACGCAGCGGCGCGGCAGCTCGGTGCGCTCCAGCGGTACGGCCCCCGGGAGATTGTCGATCCCGATGATCGGCAGCCCTTCCGCCGCCGCCCAGGCGGTCAGCGTCTCGGTGTCCGGGTGATGGCGCACATGCTGGTACCGGTCGGTGACCATGGCGCCGCGCCGGTTCCAGCGCCGTCGGCCCACGATGTGGATCTCCTTGGCGAGGAAGGCGTTGGCGGTGCGGACCACCGACCCGATATTGAAGTCGTGGCCCCAGTTCTCCACCGCCACATGGAAGTCGTGGCGCCGGGTGTCGAGGTCGGCGACGATCGCCTCGCGCGTCCAGTAGCGGTACTGATCGGCGACGTTGCGCCGGTCCCCGGCCGCCAGCAGCTCGGGGTCGTAGCGCTGGTCCTCGGGCCAGGGCTCGCTGTGCGGACCGACGCCGATCTCCGTACCGAAGCCGTCGTCGTACTGGACCGGTTCCAGCGCCTCGGCCGGTGTCTCGCTGCTCACCCCACGAGAGTACGTGGCTGGTCAGGGCTGTCGCTCCGCTGTCCGGGCGGAGCGGACCGCCCGGACGGCCGCGGCTGCGGGAAGCAGCGCTCGCGCAGCCGCGAGACGGCGGCGCCGAGCCAGCGCAGGAAGTTCGTCGGCAGGAACACGGCATCGGCCGCGATCATCGCGAGCGAGAAGAACGGCAGCCCGAGCAGGACGGCGATCCCGGCGTGCTCCAGCATCATCGCGACCAGCAGCACGTTCTTGACGCGCCGGTTGAAGAGGGTGAAAGGGAAGGCGACCTGCACGATGACCGTGCCGTAGGTCAGCACCAGCACCATCAGGGCGTTGGACGCGAGGAGGTCGGAGAGCACCGGCCACGGCGAGAAGTAGTCGAGATGCAGCGGGTAATAGAGGGCGGTGCCGTCCTGCCAGCGCGAACCCTGGATCTTGTACCAGCCCGCGGTGGCGTAGACGAGGCAGACCTCCGCCATGATGACGACGAGCGCCGCGTTGTGCACGAGGTTGGCGACGATGTCGAGCAGGGAGCGGGTCTCGCCGTCGGACGCGTACCGGTTGGCCGCCCACCACAGCCCCTGCCCGATCCACATCCCCCAGAACAGGAACACCAGCCACAGCTCGGGAAGCGACCCGTCCCACACCGTGCCGACCAGGAGGAACGCGCCGGACAGCACCCACAGGACGGGTCCGACCCGGTCGGGCACGACAGTGGCGGCCCCGGTGCGCGCCGCGGCGCGCGCGGCGCGGGCCGCGCGGCGGGCGTCCAGCGACCAGACCTGCCCGCAGCGGGTGAGCACCAGATAGATCGCCATCAGGTGGATGACGTTGTCGCCGCCGTCGCCCATGAAGATCGAGCGGTTCTGCAGCGACAGCACCCCGAACATGAAGAACACGGACATCGTGCGGGTCCGCCAGCCGAGCAGCAGCAGCACGCTGGAGAGCACGGCGAGGCCGTACACGACCTCGAACCAGACCGCGCTGTCCGACCACATCAGCGCGGTGAAGGCGCCGTTCCTCGCGATCAGCTGCTCGGCGAGGTCCCAGCCCCACGGGGAGTCCGGCCCGTACAGCTCCCGGCGGTGGGGCAGTTCGCGCAGCAGGAAGAGCAGCCAGGTACCGGCGAACCCGATCCGGACGACGGCGCTCTGGTACCGGCCGAAGGTGAGGGTCGTGACGCGCTGGACGGCGTGGGCGGCCCGCCGCTCGACAGCGGAGCGCCCGCCCGGCCGGGCGCCCGGCTTCCCGCCACCCGGCTTCCCGGGCCGCTTCTCGCCAGGCCGACCACCCGCCTCGCCACCCGACTGGCCGTGAGGCCGACCACCCGCCTGGGCGTCCGCCTGGCCGTCGGACCGGGCGGACGGCTGCTCGTCCGGCCGACCGCCCGGCTGCTCGTCAGGGTGCTCGCCCGGCTGCCCGCCCGCCTGCCCGCCCGGCTGTTCGTCCGGCTGCTTGTCCGGCTGTTCGTCCACTCGCCCGCTCGCCCGCTCGCTCATTCGCCCGCCTCCGTACGGCCGTTGCCCGCACCGCCCGGAAGATCCTCGGCGCTCACCGTCCACCAGGGACAGACCCGGTAGGACGGGCGCGTGTCGACCTTCTCCTGGCTCCAGCGCGGCGACTCGACGGCGGTGGTGACCGACCTGACCTGCATGCGCTTCACGGGACCGCCGAGGTCGTGGCTCTCCAGGCGCAGCATCACGATGCGGCGGACATAGGACTCGGAGAGCCGGCCGCGCAGTCCGTTGGGACGGTTCTTGTTGTCGTGCGCCCCGACGAAGAAGTCCCAGCCGCGCCGCAGCTCGTTCTGGTCCACATGGCTGGGCAGCGGATTGCCCTGGACCGCCCGGCCGTCCTGGGCGGTGAGGTCGATCCAGCCGGTGGTGGTCGAGCCGCCGGACGATTCGACCTCGGCGCGCACCTGGACGGCGATGTTCTGCTGGAGCGGGTTGGGCGCGAAGAGCTTCCAGTTCTGTTCGAACTCGGGATAGATCCACGCGTCGATGGTCTTGCCCTGGTTCTTGGTGACCGTGTTGGACGGCGCGACGTGCAGGAACACCATGCCCACGTGGACGCAGGCGACCAGTCCGACGACGGCGAGGGCCACCGCGGCGACGATCTGGTACGGGAGGGAGAGGCCGGCTATGCCAGGGCCGGGCCGCGGTGGCCCGGCCTTCACGGCCTCGTCGTCGTTCGAATCCATCCCGCCCCGATCCCCGTCGTGCTCCGGCCACTTATCCACAGAGGTTGACACCCTACGGGCCCCCGACCCACCATTGAAGTCCATAAACCGAACGATCGGTCGGTAGGGGGCCCGGATGACGGCAGTGACCGAGGGGACGGCTGCGGAGGCGGCGATGGAGACGACGGCGGACGGCCGGCAGGCCGCGTTCGACGCGGCCGTGGCGGCCGACGAGCGGATCGAGCCGCGCGACTGGATGCCGGACGCCTACCGCGCCACGCTGGTCCGCCAGATGGCCCAGCACGCCCACTCCGAGATCATCGGCATGCAGCCTGAGGCGAACTGGATCACCCGCGCGCCCTCGCTGCGCCGCAAGGCGATCCTGATGGCCAAGGTGCAGGACGAGGCGGGACACGGCCTGTATCTGTACAGCGCGGCCGAGACGCTGGGCACGGGCCGTGACGAGCTGCTCGACAAGCTCCACTCCGGCCGCCAGAAGTACTCGTCGATCTTCAACTACCCGACGCTGACCTGGGCCGATGTCGGCGCGATCGGCTGGCTGGTGGACGGCGCCGCGATCACGAACCAGGTGCCGCTGTGCCGCTGCTCGTACGGCCCCTACGCGCGCGCCATGGTCCGCGTCTGCAAGGAGGAGTCCTTCCACCAGCGCCAGGGCTACGAGCTGCTGCTCGCCCTCAGCGGCGGGACGCCCGCCCAGCACGAGATGGCGCAGGACGCGGTGGACCGCTGGTGGTGGCCGTCGCTGATGATGTTCGGCCCGCCGGACGACGAGTCGGCGCACTCGGCACAGTCCATGACCTGGAAGATCAAGCGGCACTCCAACGACGAGCTGCGACAGCGCTTCGTCGACATCTGTGTCCCGCAGGCCGAAGTCCTCGGGCTGACGCTGCCCGACCCCGACCTGCGCTGGAACGAGGAGCGCGGGCGCCACGACTTCGGCGCGATCGACTGGACCGAGTTCCACGAGGTCCTCAAGGGCAACGGGCCCTGCAACGAACAGCGGATCACCCAGCGCCGCCGGGCGCACGAAGAGGGAGCCTGGGTGAGGGAGGCGGCAGCCTCCTACGCGGCGAAACACCGCCCGGTGCCGGGCGGCGGGCCCGCGCCCGGCGAGAGCGCGCGTGCCGGTACCGCGCTCGGCGAGAGCACACGGATGGAGGCGACGGCATGAGCGGTTCGACCGACTGGCCACTGTGGGAGGTGTTCGTCCGCTCCCGCCGGGGGCTCTCGCACACCCACGCGGGCAGCCTGCACGCCCCGGACGCGGAGATGGCGCTCCGCAATGCCCGCGATCTCTACACCCGGCGCAATGAGGGCGTCTCGATCTGGGTGGTGCCGTCGGCCTCGGTCACCGCGTCCTCCCCCGACGAGAAGGACCCGTTCTTCGCCCCGGCCGCCGACAAGCCCTACCGCCACCCGACCTTCTACGAGATCCCGGAAGGGGTGCGACACCTGTGAACGGCGCACCGACCGATGACGCGCGGGACGTACGGACCACGGCGGCGGCCCTGGCCCTCGGCGACGACGCGCTGATCCTCTCGCACCGGCTGGGGGAGTGGGCCGGGCACGCCCCCGCGCTGGAGGAGGAGGTCGCCCTCGCCAACATCGCCCTCGACCTGCTGGGCCAGGCCCGGATCCTGCTCTCCCTCGCCGGCGACGAGGACGAGCTGGCCTACCTGCGCGACGAGCGGCACTTCCGCAATCTCCAGCTCGTCGAGCAGCCGAACGGCGACTTCGCGCACACCATCGCGCGCCAGCTCTACTTCTCCACCTACCAGCTGGCGCTGTACCGGCAGCTGGTGGCCGGGGACAGCGCGTTCGGCGCTCTCGCCGCCAAGGCCGTCAAGGAGGTCGCCTACCACCAGGACCACGCCGAGCACTGGACGCTGCGCCTCGGCGACGGCACGCCCGAGAGCCACCGGCGGATGAGCCGGGCGTGCGAGACGCTCTGGCGGTTCACCGGCGAGCTGTTCCAGCCCGTCGAAGGGCTGGACATCGACTGGGCGGCGCTGGAGGAGGGCTGGCTCACCTCCGTCACCGACGTGCTGGAGCGGGCGACGCTCGGCCTCCCGCAAGGGCCGCGCACCGGCGCGTGGACAGCGGGCGCGGGCCGCCAGGGGCTGCACACCGAGCCGTTCGGTCCGATGATCGCCGAGATGCAGCATCTGCACCGCAGCCACCCGGGGGCGTCATGGTGAGCGCGACGGGCTCACCGGCGCCCCCCGCCGGCTCCACCGCCCTGGAAGCCGAGCTGTTCCGCCTCGCGGGCGCCGTCCCCGACCCCGAGCTGCCGGTGCTGACCCTCGCGGAGCTGGGCGTCCTGCGCACCGTGCGGGTCTCCGCCCCCGGCACGGTGCGGGTCGAGCTGACCCCCACCTACACCGGCTGCCCGGCGGTGGAGGCGATGTCCTCGGACATCGAGCGCGTGCTGCGCGACCGGGGAATGGCCCGGGTCTCGGTCGTCAAGGTTCTGTCGCCCGCCTGGTCGACGGACGACATCAGCGCGGAGGGCCGCCGCAAGCTCGCCGCGTCCGGCATAGCCCCGCCCCGCCCGCACGGGCCGGCCGAGCCCGTGCCGCTGTCGCTCTCCATCCGCTGCCCGCACTGCGGCTCGACCGACACCGAGCTGCTGAGCAGGTTCTCCTCCACGGCGTGCAAGGCGCTGCGCCGGTGCGCGACCTGCCGTGAACCGTTCGACCACTTCAAGGAGTTGTAGATGTTCCATCCGCTCCGGGTCAGCGAGGTCGACCGGCTCACCGACGACGCGGTGGCCGTCACCTTCGACGTACCGCCCGAGCTGCGCGAGACGTTCCGGCACACCCCGGGCCAGCACATCGCGGTGCGCCGAGCCGCCCCGGCCGGAAGCAACGGCGGAGGCCACGGCGGAAACGGCGGGGGCGCCGAGGACGGCGAGGACGGGATACGGGGGGAGGTGCGGCGTACGTACTCGATCTGCGCGCCCGCCGGGCCAGAACCGGCGCTGCGCGTGGGCATCCGGCTGGTCGAGGGCGGCGAGTTCTCGACCTACGCCCTGAAGGAACTGGCCGTCGGCGACACGGTCGAGGTGATGGAGCCGACGGGCCGCTTCGTACTGGAGCCGCGCCCCGGGCACTTCGCGGCGGTCGTCGGCGGCAGCGGGATCACACCCGTGCTGTCGATCGCCGCCACGCTGCTGGCGCGGGAGCCCGACGCCCGCTTCTGCCTGGTCCGCAGCGACCGCTCCGTGGCCTCGACGATGTTCCTGGAGGAGGTGGCCGATCTCAAGGACCGCTGGCCCGACCGCTTCCAGCTGGTCACCGCGGTCTCGCGGGAGGAGCAGCAGGCCGGACTGGGTTCGGGGCGGCTGGACCGGGAGAGGCTGACCCGGCTGCTGCCCGCGCTGCTCCCGGTGGAGGACATCGACGGCTGGTTCCTCTGCGGGCCGCTGGGGCTGGTGGCCGGCGCGGAGCGCGCGCTGCGCGGTCTCGGTGTCCGGCGCGACCGTATCCATCAGGAGATATTCCACGTGGACGAGGCGCTGGCCGGTGCCCCGGCGGCGGCAGCGGCCCAGGACCTCGCCGACGCCACCCTCACCGCGACGCTCGACGGCCGCTCCGGCAGCTGGCCGGTCCGGGACGGGGAGTCGCTGCTGGAGACCGTGTTGCGCGCACGCGCGGACGCGCCGTACGCCTGCAAGGGCGGGGTGTGCGGGACCTGCCGGGCGTTCCTGGTCTCCGGTGAGGTCAGGATGGACCGTAACTTCGCGCTCGAACCGGAGGAGACGGCAGCGGGCTACGTCCTGGCCTGTCAGTCCCATCCGGCCACGGGGGAAGTGGAGTTGGACTTCGACCGCTGAACACACCGAGCACGCGCGCCCGGCGGATCCGCGGAGAACCCGGGGAAACCCCGGAGAACCCCGGGAAACCCCGGGGAAGGCCCTGCGGACGGGTCTCAGAGGACGAACGCCGGGTTGCCGCTCTCCGCGACCATGGGGCGCCCGGCGCCGTCCCAGGCGAGCATCCCGCCGTCCACGTTCACCGCGTCCAGCCCCTGCCCGACCAGATACTGGGTGACCTGAGCGGAGCGCCCGCCCACCCGGCACATCACGAACGCCGTGCGGCCCTCGGCCACCGCCTCGGTCACCTCGCCGAAGCGGGCCACGAAGTCGCTCATCGGGACATGCAGCGCGCCCTCGACATGGCCGGCCGCCCACTCGTCGTTCTCCCGGACGTCCAGCACCAGGGCGTCGGCCGGAACCGCGGCGGCGTCGACCGAGGGCAGCGGGGCGAGATTCATGGGGGTGGCCTTCTCTCGTACGGAATCCTGCGGGCCGGAGCCGGACCGGCCGGAGCCGACAGTCCGGATCCGGTGGTCCGGGGGCTCCGGAAAACCTACTCCACCAGCCTGCCGAGTTGCCGCTCGCGCTCGGAGACCTCCGCGAGCAGCTGCTCGGCGATCTCCTCCAGCAGCCGGTCGGGGTCGTCGGGCGCCATCCTGAGCATCGCCCCGATCGCGCTCTCCTCCAGCTCCTTGGCGACCACCGTCAGCGCCTCCTTGCGGTGCGAGAGCCACTCCAGCCGGGCGTACAGCTCCTCGCTCTCGCTCAGCCGCCGCGCGCTCGGCCCGGGGCCCGCCGCCCACTCGTCGACGAGTTCGCGCAGCAGCGGCTCGTCCCCGCGCCCGTAAGCGGCGTTGACCCGCGTGATGAACTCCTCGCGCCGGGCCCGCTCGCCGTCGTCCTGTGCCAGGTCCGGGTGTGCCTTGCGCACCAGCTCGCGGTAGAGCTTGCGCGCCTCGTCGCTCGGCCGGACCCGCTTCGGCGGCCGCACGGGCTGCTCGGTCAGCATCGCCGCGGCCTCCGGCGACAGGCCGTCCGAGTCGAGCCAGTCGTGGAACAGCTCCTCCACCCCCGGCATCGGCTGCACCAGCGCCCGCGCCTCGCGCGCCTTGCGCAGGTCCTCGGGGTCGCCGCTGCGGGCCGCGCGCGTCTCGGCGATCAGCGCGTCCAGCTCGTCGAGCCGCGCGTACATCGGGCCGAGCCGCTGGTGGTGCAGGCGGGAGAAGTTCTCCACCTCGATGCGGAACGTCTCCAGCGCGATCTCGAACTCGATCAGCGCCTGCTCGGCGACGCGCACGGCCTTCTCCAGCCGCGCCTCGGGCCGCTCCGACGCGTCGCCGGTCGCCCCGGTCGCGGACGTCCCGGTCGCCCCGGACGTCCCGGTCGCCCCGGCCGGGTCCGTCGCGGGCCCGGCCGGGGTCGCCGGGTCCGTCACATCCGCCGTATCCGTCACGTCCGCCGCCTCCGGCACGTCTCGTCGTACGTCCTGCTCGTCGTCGTTACGGATCGTCGGCTCCCCAGGGGCGTCGTACATCACCCGACCAGCCTACGGGCGCCCGCGCCCCGCCCCGTCCCCGCGGACCCGGAACAGGGGCTAAGAGGCCGCGCGAATAGGTGGGGCGGCCTCTAACAGCCGCCTCTCGGAAGCTCGTTCATATGTGTCTCGGCCCACAGCGACAGCTCCTTCAGCGCGGGCTCCATCGCCGCCCCCGCCGCCGTCAGCCGGTACGAGACCCGCAGCGGCGGCCCCTCGTCGACCTCACGCACGACCAGATCCGCCGCGACCAGCTCGGTCAGCCGGTCCGAGAGCATCCGCTCGCTGATCCCCGGGATCGCCCGCCGCAGATCCGCGAAGTGGACCGGCTGCGCCATGAGCACGGAAATGATCGGCCCGGTCCACCGCTTGCCGAGCAGCCCGAACACCCGCGTGATGCCCACGTCGACTCTCGTGCACTCGCTCTCTCCGGGGTCCGCCATACACACAGAGTACTGACCCCCCAGATCGGGATGAAAAAAAGTAAGTCCCTATGTTATCCATAGGTGCGAACAGAAAGTCCGTACCGCCGGACCGCCGGATCGCCGTACCGGCGTACCTCCGTATCCACGTTCAGCCACCCAGCACCACCCACGCCCGATGGAGACCCCCATGGCCACGCTTCTGCACATCGACTCCGCCCTCTTCCCCGAAGGCTCCGCCTCCCGGGAGATCACCGCGGCCTTCGTCGAGTCCTGGCTGGAGCAGCACCCCGAGGGCAAGGTCGTCTACCGCGACCTCGCCGCGTCCCCCGTGCCCCACCTCGACATCAACGCCGCCATCGCCGGTCCGGGCGACGAGCTGCGCGCCGAACTGGCCGCCGAACTGGCCGAGGCGGACGCCGTGCTGATCGGCGCCCCGATGTACAACTTCTCGATCCCCTCCACGCTCAAGGCATGGCTCGACCAGGCGATCATCGTCGGCCACAACGCGGGCGACGCCAGCCCGCTGGCCGGTACGCCGTTCACGATCGTCGCCAGCCGCGGCGGCTCGTACGCCCCCGGCACCCCGCGCGAGGACTTCGAGTTCGTCCAGAACTACCTGGAGAAGGTCCTGAAGGGCATGTTCGGTGCCACCGAGGTCGACTTCATCGTTCCCGAGCTGACCCTCGCCCGCTCCAAGCCGGAGATGGCCGAACTCATCCCCCTGGCCGACGCCTCCCGTGCCAAGGCCCGCGAGGAAGCGACGCAGAAGGCCAAGGCGCTGGCCGCCCGCTTCGCCGCCTGACCGACGCGACAGGCCCCGGCCGGTGACAAGTGTCACCGGCCGGGGCCCACCTCAAGATCCGCCACCCCGAGATCCGCCGCTCCGGGGTCCGTCACCGCGAGATCCGTCACCGCGGGAACCCGCCGCAGCAGAACCCGCCGCCCCAGAACCCGTCACAGCGGGAACCCGTCACGGCAGGAACCCGGCACCGCGGCATCCCGGCACCTCAGAAACCCGGCACGCACGCCGTCATACGACGCGCCGAAGGCTCTCCGGGGTGAGATCGGCGAGCGTCGGATAGCCGTCGACGGCCATGATCAGGTCGGCCTCGGCGAGCAGCGAGCGCAGTACGTGGACGATGCCGTCGGCGCCGCCGAGGGCGAGACCGTACGCGTACGGACGGCCGACGGCGACCGCCGAGGCCCCCAGCGCGACGGCCTTGACGATGTCGGCGCCGCTGCGGATCCCGGAGTCGAACAGCACCGGCATCCCGTCGGCGGCCTCGACCACGCCGGGCAGCGAGTCGAGGGCGGGGAGCCCGCCGTTGGCCTGCCGGCCGCCGTGGTTGGAGCAGTAGACGCCGTCGACGCCCGCGTCCTTGGCCCGGCGCACGTCCTCGGGATGGCCGATTCCCTTGACGATCAGCGGCAGATCGGTCAGTGAGCGCAGCCAGGGCAGGTCGCTCCAGGTCAGCGGATTGCCGAAGATCTCGGTCCAGAGCAGGATCGCGGCCCCCGGATCCTCCTCGGGCGTGCGCTCCAGCCGGGCCAGGAAGACCGGGTCGCTGGTGTAGTTGGCCAGGCAGTGGCCGCGCAGCTGGGGGAAGTTGGCGGTGGCGAGGTCGCGTGGGCGCCAGCCGGTGACCCAGCTGTCCAGCGTGACCACGATGCCCCGGTACCCCGCCCGCTCGGCACGGTGGACGAGACTCGCCGCGAGTTCCCTGTCGGTGGGCGTGTAGAGCTGGAAGAGGCCCGGGGTGTCCCCGAATGCGGCGGCGACCTGTTCCATCGGGTCGACGGAGAGCGTCGAGGAGATCATCGGCACGCCGGTGCGCGCTGCCGCGCGCGCCGTGGCCAGATCCCCGTGCCCGTCCTGGGCACACAGCCCGATGACGCCCACGGGCGCCATGAACACCGGTGCGGACAGCCGCATCCCGAACAGCTCCACGGACAGATCGCGCTCCGCCGCGCCGACGAACATCCGGGGAACGAGCCCCCAGCGCTCGAACGCGGCCACGTTGGCCCGCTGGGTGTGTTCGTCGCCCGCGCCGCCCGCGACGTACGACCACACCGAGGAGGGCAGCGCCGCCCGCGCCCGGTCCGCCAACTCGGCGAAGTTCATCGGGAACCGCGGCACGACACCGCTGAGCCCGTCGAGGTAGATCTCGTTCTGGTAGGAGCCGAAAGGCTGTCCCATTGGTCGCCCCATCGTCTGTCCCTCTCCCCGTCCGTTTCCCCGTCCGCTCCGCCGTCCGCTCCGCCGTCCGTTTCCCCGTCCGTTTCCCCGTCCGCGAAACGCCGTCCCCCTCCGAGGACGCGGCCGGGCCGGGGCAGGGTTGTCCGCCACCGGCTGACCACCGCCCCCGGGCCACGCGGCCCCGGAAGCGGTCCCGGCGCGGCCCCGGCGCGGCCCCGGCACAGCCCACGCCCCGCCGACCACGACCCGGGAAGCCGGCTCACCCACCCACGACCCACTCCCGGCTCACCCACCCACGACCCACTCCCGGCGCGGCCCACGACCCACTGTGGTGGATATCACTCGCTCTCCCGAGGTCCGGCCGCCCCGGAGATCCGCCGACGAGATTCGGTCACATTCAGCCGCCGCCCCGACGGCCGCCCGCGCCGACAAGAGTGGCTCCGTACCGATCCGGTACGGAGCCACAGGTCCGCCCAGCACGCAAAGAAGCCGGTCGATGCGACTGTCCGTCGCTTCGACCGGCCTCGTTGGGTCGGTTGACCGCTGTGCGCGAGGGGGGAGTTGAACCCCCACGCCCTTTCGGGCACTGGAACCTGAATCCAGCGCGTCTGCCTATTCCGCCACCCGCGCATTGGGTGTGTCCTCCGGTGGCTCCCACCTGCTGGTGTGTGCTCCTGGCGACATCGAGAAGATTAGCACGCACCGGGGGGTGCCTTCACATCCGTTTGTTTCACCACCGGGACCGGCGGCAGGGAACGGACAGCCGCCGCCCCCGCTCCTCCTGAGTACCCCCGGGGTGCGGGACACTGGCGGCGGACCGCCTCTACGATCCCGTGTGAGAGGTGACACTCATCGACGGGGCAGACAAGGGGAACCAGCCGATTTCCCGACGCGTGGATACGATCAGTAAGCAGTACCAGGACGGCAACGACGGAGGAGGTGCCCCATGGGAGTCATGAAGCGTTTCGAGCAGCGTCTCGAAGGTTTGGTCAATGGCACCTTCGCGAAGGTGTTCAAGTCCGAAGTCCAGCCGGTCGAGATCGCGGGTGCCCTCCAGCGGGAGTGCGACAACAACGCGACGATCTGGAACCGTGAGCGGACCGTCGTGCCCAACGACTTCATCGTGGAGCTGAGCACGCCCGACTTCGAGCGGCTCAGCCCCTACTCCGGGCAGCTCGGCGACGAGCTGTCCGGGCTGGTGCGCGACTACGCGAAGCAGCAGCGCTACACCTTCATGGGCCCGATCAAGGTCCACCTGGAGAAGGCCGAGGACCTCGACACCGGGCTGTACCGGGTGCGCAGCCGCACCCTGGCGTCGAGTTCGTCACAGCCCAGCGCCGCGCCCTCGCACGAACGCGGCCACGCGGCCCCTCCGCCGCCCTCCTCCCCGCCTCCCGGCGCCCCCGGCGGCTACGGCTACCCGCCGTCCGCCGTGCCCCCGCTGCCGTCCTCCGCGCCCTCCCCGGCGGGCCACGCCCGGCCGGCCGCGCCCGGCCCCGGAGCGATGCCGCAGGGCCAGGTGCGCCGGTGGATCGAGATCAACGGCACCCGGCACCAGATCTCCCGGGCGACACTGGTCCTGGGCCGCAGCACCGACGCCGACGTACGGATCGACGACCCGGGGGTGTCGCGCCGCCACTGCGAGATCCGGGCCGGAACGCCCTCCACGATCCAGGATCTCGGGTCCACCAACGGCATCGTGGTAGACGGACAGCACACCACCCGCGCTACGCTCCGCGACGGCTCGCGGATCGTCGTGGGCAATACCACCATCGTTTTCAGGCAAGCCGAAGGGTGAAGCGGGGGCAATGTCAGAGCTGACCCTGACGGTCATGCGGCTAGGTTTTCTGGCCGTTCTGTGGCTGTTCGTGATCGTGGCCGTACAGGTCATCCGCAGCGATCTGTTCGGAACACGCGTCACGCAGCGCGGCTCACGCCGCAACGCCGACGCCCGACCGCAGCAGCCACGCCAGACACCGGCGCCGCCTCAGCAGCGCCAGCAGCAGGGGGGCAGGCAGCGCCGGGGAGCGCCCACGAAGCTGGTCGTCTCCGAGGGGTCGCTCACCGGCACCACGGTGGCGCTCCAGGGGCAGACCATCACGCTGGGCCGCGCGCACGATTCGACGATCGTGCTGGACGACGACTACGCGTCCAGCCGCCATGCCAGGATCTACCCGGACCGTGACGGCCAGTGGATCGTCGAGGATCTCGGGTCCACCAACGGCACCTATCTCGACCGGACCCGCCTCACGACCCCGCAGCCGATCGCGCTGGGCGCTCCGATCCGCATCGGCAAGACCGTCATCGAGCTGCGGAAGTAGTACGACAATGAGCGAGCGGAGCGAGCGAGTCGCCGCGGTCCCGACAGCGGACCGCAGCAGGCTCCCGACCGGAGGGTGGGCAGTGTGGCTCGAGACCGGCTGGCACCACATTCAGCGGGCGAACCGACGGGTGAGGTGCGCATGAGTCTGTCGCTGCGTTTCGCCGCCGGATCGCACAAGGGCATGATCCGGGAGGGGAACGAGGACTCCGGCTACGCCGGTCCCCGGCTGCTGGCCATCGCCGACGGCATGGGCGGCCAGGCGGCCGGCGAGGTCGCCTCGTCCGAGGTGATCTCCACGCTCGTCCAGCTCGACGACGACGTCCCGGGCTCCGACCTGCTCACGTCGCTCGGCACGGCGGTGCAGCGCGCCAACGACCAGCTGCGGGTGATGGTCGAGGAGGACCCCCAGCTGGAGGGCATGGGCACCACGCTCACCGCCCTGCTCTGGACCGGCCAGCGCCTCGGCCTCGTCCACGTCGGCGACTCCCGCGCGTACCTGCTGCGCGACGGCGTACTGACCCAGATCACCCAGGACCACACCTGGGTGCAGCGGCTGGTCGACGAGGGCCGGATCACCGAGGAAGAGGCCACCACCCACCCGCAGCGCTCCCTGCTGATGCGCGCGCTGGGCAGTGGCGACCATGTGGAACCGGACCTCTCCATCCGTGAAGTCCGCTCCGGCGACCGCTACTTGATCTGCTCCGACGGCCTGTCCGGCGTCGTCTCCCACCAGACGATGGAGGAGGCGCTCGCCAGCTACCAGGGGCCCCAGGAGACCATCCAGGCCCTCATCCAGCTCGCGCTGCGCGGCGGTGGGCCCGACAACATCACCTGCATCGTCGCCGACGTCCTGGACGTCGAGTCCAACGACACCCTGGCCGGGCAGGTCACCGACACCCCCGTCGTCGTCGGCGCCGTCGCGGAGAACCAGCTCCCGCTCAGCTCCGCCGAGAACGCCGCCGCGATGCAGACCCCGGCCGGCCGCGCGGCCGGTCTCGGCCGCGCCGTACCGCAGCAGCACGGCGGCTTCGGCCCGCCCGGCAGCGGGGACGACGCCGCCTACGGCGCCATGCCGCAGGACGGCGCCTACGGGAGCTACGACGACGAGGAGTTCATCAAGCCGCGCCCCAAGCGCCGCTGGATCAAGAGATCCCTCTACACCGTGCTCGCGCTCGCCGTCATCGGCGGCGGCGTCTACGGCGGCTACCGCTGGACCCAGAACCAGTACTACGTCGGCGCCAACGGTGAACACGTCGCCCTCTACCAGGGCATCAGCCAGGATCTGGCCTGGATCTCCCTCTCGAAGATCGAGAAGGACCACCCCGCCATCAAACTCAAGTACCTCCCGCCCTATCAGCGCAAGCAGGTCGAGGCCACCATCGCCGAAGGCAGCCTCGCCGACGGCCGAGTCAAGATCCAGGAGCTGGCCACCCAGGCGGCGGCCTGCGAGAAGGACGAGCAGCGCCGCGACACCGAGCAGAGCGCCGAAGCGGTCACCGGCCAGGAAGAAACGGACGACACCACCGGTAGGAGCACCCCGAGCGCCGGTACGGGCACCCCGACCGCCGGTACGAGCACCGCGACCACCGGTACGAACACCTCGACCGTGACCACCGACATCAAGCCGAAAACCGCGACCCCCACTCCTGGCCCCAGCCTCTCGGAGGATGAACAGAAAGTGGTCTCGAACTGCGGGAAGCAGCAGTAGCCGGCCGTAGGGGGCCTTTCACCACCATGAGCGTTGTCACCAACACGACCACCATCGGCGCGATCGAAGCACCGAGCCGCCGCAACACCGAGCTGTTCATGCTCGCCTTCGCCGTCGCCATCCCGGTGTTCGCCTACCTGAACGTGGGACTGGCGCTCGACGGCAAAGTACCGGCGGGCATGGCCGGTTACGGTCTGGGCCTCGGCCTGCTCGCGGGCGTCGCGCACCTCGTGGTGCGCAAATTCGCCCCGTACTCCGACCCGCTGCTGCTGCCGCTGGCGACACTGCTCAACGGACTGGGGCTGGTGCTGATCTGGCGGCTGGACCAGTCGCCGCGGCTGATCCAGCGCGCCAAGTACCTCTTCGGCGGCTTCAGCCCGGACGCCCCCAAGCAGTTGCTGTACTCCGCGCTGGGGGTCGCCCTCTTCGCGGCGGTGCTGATCCTGCTCAAGGACCACCGCATCCTCCAGCGCTACACGTACATCTCCATGGCCGCCGGTCTCGCCCTGCTGATCCTGCCGATGTTCTTCCCCGCGGTGAACGGCGCGAAGATCTGGGTCAGCATCGCCGGATTCACCATCCAGCCAGGAGAGTTCGCGAAGATCGTCATCGCGGTCTTCTTCTCCGGCTATCTGATGGTCAAGCGGGACGCCCTCGCCCTCGCCAGCCGCCGCTTCCTGGGGCTCTACCTGCCTCGCGGCCGCGACCTCGGACCGATCCTCGCGATCTGGGGCCTCTCGATCCTCATCCTGGTCTTCGAGACCGACCTCGGCACCTCGCTGCTCTTCTTCGGCCTCTTCGTGGTGATGCTGTACGTCGCCACCGAGCGCACCAGCTGGATCGTCTTCGGCCTGCTGATGTCGATCGGCGGGGCCGTCGGCGTCGCCTCCTTCGAGCCGCACGTGCAGTCCCGTGTCACCGCCTGGCTCGACCCGTTCTCCTGCTACAAGACGGACGCCACCGGCGCCTGCCAGCAGATCGGCGACTCCCTCATCTCCTTCGGCTCAGGCGGCACTCTCGGCACCGGGCTCGGCCAGGGCAACTCCGACCTCATCGGCTTCGCCGCCAACGCCGACTTCATTCTCACCACCGTCGGTGAGGAACTCGGTCTGGCCGGCACGATGGCCTTCCTGATGATCTACGCTCTGATCGTCGAACGCGGTGTACGCACCGCACTCGCCGCCCGCGACCCGTTCGGCAAGCTCCTCGCCATCGGGCTCTCCGGCGCCTTCGCCATCCAGGTGTTCGTCGTCGCCGGGGGCGTCATGGGGCTCATCCCGCTGACCGGTATGACGATGCCGTTCGTCGCGTACGGCGGTTCCTCCGTCCTCGCCAACTGGGCCCTGATCGGGATCCTCATCCGCATCAGCGACACCGCACGTCGCCCCGCGCCGGCCCCCGCCCCGTCCTCCGACGCCGAAATGACCCAGGTGGTCCGACCGTGAACAAGCCCCTGCGCCATATCGCGATCTTCTGCGGGCTCCTGATGCTCGCCCTGCTGATCCGGGAGAACTGGCTCGGCTACGTACGCGCCGACGAACTCAGCTCCCACGAGTACAACCGCCGGGTACTGATCGAGCGGTACGCCTCCGAGCGCGGCAACATCATCGTCGACGGCAAGCCCATCACCGGCTCCGTCAAGACCGACAGCACGGACTTCGTCTACAAGCGGACGTACGCCGACGGCCCCATGTGGGCGCCCGTCACCGGCTACGCCTCTCAGGCGTTCGGCGCCACCCAGATCGAGAACATCGAGGACGGCGTCCTCACCGGCACCGACGACCGGCTCTTCTTCGACAACACCCTGGGGATGTTCACGGGCAAGGAGAAGAAGGGCGGCAACGTCGTCACCACGCTCAACGGCGCCGCCCAGAAGGCCGCCTTCGAGGGGCTCGGCGACAAGAAGGGCGCCGTCGCGGCGATCGACCCGCAGACCGGCAAGATCCTCGCCCTGGCCTCCACCCCCAGCTACGACCCGTCGAAGTTCGCCGGAAACAGCGACAAGGACACCAAGGCGTGGGTCGCGCTCGACAAGAAGAACCAGCCCGACGACCCGATGCTCAACCGCGCCCTGCGTGAGACCTACCCGCCCGGCTCCACCTTCAAGGTGCTGACGGCCGCCGCGGGCCTGGAGCACGGCGTGATCAAGGACGTCGACGCGAAGACCGACTCGCCGCTCCCCTGGATCATGCCGGGCACCACCACCCCGCTGCCGAACGAGAACAACATCCCCTGCAAGGACGTCTCCCTGCGCGAGGCCCTGCGGATGTCCTGCAACTCCGTCTTCGGCAAGCTCGGCGTCGACGTCGGCAAGGACAAGATGCTGGAGACCGCGAAGAACTTCGGCTTCAACGAGGAGCAGTTCGTCCCGGTCCGCGCCAACGCCTCGATCTTCCCCGAGGACATCAACCAGTCGCAGACGGCGCTCTCCTCCATCGGCCAGTTCGACACCCGCGCCACCCCGCTCCAGATGGCCATGCTCGCCGCCGCGGTCGCCAACGACGGCAAGCTGATGAAGCCGTACATGATCGACCGGCTGGAGACGCCGGGCGTGGACGTGCTGGAGAAGACGGAGCCCGAGGAGCAGAGCCGGCCGCTCAGCCAGGAGCACGCCCAGATGCTCCAGAGCATCATGGAGACCGTGGTCGAGAAGGGCACCGGCACCAAGGCCCAGATCCCCGGCGTGACGGTCGGCGGCAAGACCGGTACCGCCCAGCACGGCGAGAACAACAGCAAGAACCCGTACGCCTGGTTCATCTCGTACGCCAAGACGGACAAGGGCTCCCCGGTGGCCGTCGCGGTCGTCGTGGAGGACAGCGGCGCCAACCGTGACGACATTTCCGGTGGTGGCCTCGCGGCCCCGATCGCCAAGGCCGTCATGCAGGCGGTCGTCGACAAGAAGTGACGCCGGTCACGGCTCACGTCCATACCTGCACAATGCGATACCGGTCGTATATCAGGTCACCGTTACGGGCCAACCACATACGGCGTCCCCGGTAGCGTAGGCGCGAACAGCACACCGCCGGACCACACACCGGTGCGGTCGGGACTGACGGAGAGGGCTGGAACGTTATGGAAGAGGCGCGTCGCCTCGGCGGCCGGTACGAGCTGGGCTCGGTGCTCGGCCGTGGTGGCATGGCGGAGGTCTACCTCGCCCATGACACCCGGCTCGGCCGCTCCGTCGCGGTGAAGACCCTGCGGGCCGACCTCGCCCGTGACCCGTCGTTCCAGGCGCGGTTCCGCAGAGAGGCCCAGTCGGCGGCCTCCCTGAACCACCCGGCGATCGTCGCGGTCTACGACACCGGCGAGGACTACGTCGACGGGGTCTCCCTCCCGTACATCGTGATGGAGCACGTCGACGGCTCGACCCTCCGCGAGCTGCTGCACTCCGGGCGCAGGCTGCTGCCCGAGCGCACGCTGGAGATGACGGTCGGCATCCTGCAGGCGCTGGAGTACTCGCACCGCAACGGCATCGTCCACCGCGACATCAAACCGGCCAACGTCATGCTGACGCGCACCGGCCAGGTCAAGGTCATGGACTTCGGCATCGCCCGTGCGATGGGCGACTCCGGCATGACGATGACGCAGACCTCCGCCGTGATCGGCACCGCCCAGTACCTCTCCCCCGAGCAGGCCAAGGGCGAGCAGGTCGACGCGCGCTCCGACCTGTACTCCACCGGCTGCCTGCTCTACGAACTGCTGACGGTCCGGCCCCCCTTCATCGGGGACTCCCCGGTCGCGGTCGCGTACCAGCACGTACGGGAAGAACCGCAGACGCCGAGCGTCTTCGACCCCGAGATCACGCCCGAGATGGACGCGATCGTCCTCAAGGCGCTCGTCAAGGACCCCGACTTCCGCTACCAGTCCGCCGACGAGATGCGGGCCGACATCGAGGCGTGCCTCGACGGCCAGCCCGTCGCCGCCACCGCCGCCATGGGCGCGGTCGGATACGGCGGTTACGGCGGCCAGGACCAGCCCACGGCGGCCATGCACCAGGGGGGCGGGGGCGCCCCGACGTCGATGCTCCCGCCGATGAACTCGGACGACGGCGGTTACGACGGCTACGACGACCGTCAGGGCCGACGACGCGGCAACCAGAAGAAGTCGAACACCTCCACGATCCTGCTCGCGGTCGCGGGCGTCCTGGTGCTGATCGGCGCGATCCTCATCGGCAGGGCCCTGTTCAGCGGAGACGGCGACGGCCCCAGCCAGCTGGATGTGCCGCAGGTCGTCGGCAAGACCCTCAAAGAGGCCGAGGGCATGGCCGACAACGCGCAGGTGAAGCTCGAACAGTCCGACTCCAAACGCTGCGAGGTCCCCAAGGGATCCATCTGCAGCCAGAGCCCCGACAGCGGCAAGATGAACGAGGGCGACACCATCACGGTCGTCGTCTCGGAGGGCGCGCCGCAGGTCAAGGTTCCGGACGTCACGGAGAAGCAGAAGCAGAGCGCCACGGACATCCTCGAAGGCGAGAAGTTCAAGGTCGAGACCAAGGAAGAGGAGTCCGACAGCGCCACCCCCGGATCGGTGCTGCGCCAGGACCCCGAAGGCGGCAAGGAAGTCGAGACGGGCACGACCGTCACGCTGACGATCGCCAAGCAGGCGAAGGTCACCGTGCCGAACGTGACCGGCAATCAACTGTCCGACGCCCAGTCGCAGCTGACCGTCAACGGCTTCACGGTCAACCCGACCCAGGTCGACTCGGACCAGCCGGCGGGCACCGTCGTCAAGCAGAGCCCGGCGGGCGACTCGAAGGCGGAGAAGGGCAGCGCGGTCTCCCTGGAGGTCTCCAACGGGCCGAAGGAGCAGCCGCAGCCCGAGAAGGTGCAGGTCCCCGACGTGCGGTTCAAGACGGTCGCCGAGGCACGGAGCCTGATCGAAGGAGCCGGGCTCCAGATGTCGGTGCCGGAGAACACGCCCGACGACGCGCGCGTGATCAGCAGCGACCCCGGCAATGGCAACCCGGTCAACAAGGGTGACACGGTCAGCCTGACCATCCTCGGCAACCAGAGCGGCAACGGCGGCAACAACGGGAACGGCGGGAACAACGGGGGCAACAACTCCGGCTTCTTCGGCGGAGGAGGCTGACCCGGACCGCACGCGCGTCACCGAAGAAGGCCCGTTCCCCACCCGGCCGGTGGGGAACGGGCCTTCTTCGTACCCGGCCGCGGCCTCAGCGCAGCTCCGGCGGCGGCGTGCGCTGCTTGTCGACCTTCTGGGTGCGGTCCAGCTCGGCCCAGACGATGTAGCGGTAGTCCGAGGTGTAGATCGGCGTGCAGGTCGTCAGGGTGAGATAGCGGCCCGGCTTGGTCCTGCCCGACTCCTCCGGCACCGCCGACAGCACGTCCACGTTGTACTTCGAGGTCTTCGGAAGCTCCTTGTAGACCTTGTAGATGTACCAGGTGTCGCGCGTCTCGAAGACGACGTGGTCACCCGTCTTGATCTTGTGGATGTTGTGGAACCGCGCCCCGTGGCCGTCGCGGTGCGCGGCCAGCGTGAAGTTCCCCTTCTTGTCCCAGGGGAGGGCGGACTTGACCGGATCCGTGTAGTACCCGGCGATCCCGTCGTTCAGCAGCTCGGTGCTGGTGCCCTTCTTGACCAGGATCTCGCTGCCGCCGAGCGCGGGGACGTGCAGGAAGCCGATGCCGTCCGCCGAGTCGAAGGTCTTGGGACCAGCGCCGCTTCCGCCGCCGCTCTTCTCCTGCTGGGCCCAGCCGTTGCGCACGTCGTCGCCCTGCTTGGCCGCCGCGCGGTCGGCCAGGACGTTGGTCCACCACAGCGAGTAGACGACGAAGAGACCCAGCACCACGCCCGCGGTGATGAGCAGTTCGCCGAAGACGCTGACCGCGGCCGCGACCCGGCTCCGGGGGCGGCCGCGGTCAGCGTCTTCG
>NZ_QQNA01000163.1 GCF_003346515.1 Streptomyces corynorhini | reverse complement strand
TGACTTCTGTTAGGACCTCTTAACCGGGCGGCTCCCCGCACGGTGATCACCCACCGCGGGCACGAGCTGAAAGCCCTGCCCACCGCACTGCGCCGCGAGGTCACGCGATGGGAACGCACCGTAAAAGAAGTGCTGCACCAGCAGGCCCCGAACGTACCGGCGACCGCCCGGCCCAAACCCGCCTTCGACCCGAAGCTCCGCACTCTCAAGCAGCGCTACCGCACCAAGGCCGACCAGCTGACCGCGGCCGGCTGGCCGACCTCGCCCGCCACCATCGAGCGCAAGTGCCTCGCCTGGCGCAAGGAGGGACTGCTGGGGTTGATCGACCGGCGTGGCCAGCGCACGGCCTCAGCGCACGGACGCGTCGACCAGCGGGTGATCGACCTGGTGTGGGAGATCCTGGATGGCGAACGCGACCAAGGGCTGTCGCCGGGCACCTTGTCGCGGCTGATCGGCCGTGTGGAGCAGACGGTTCGGGCCCGCTACGCCCGTGAGCTCGCCGACGCCGATGCGGCCACCACGGCTGCGCTGCTGCCCAGCCAGGCCACGTATTACCGGCTGCTGCAGCGTCTGGGGATCACGGCACACAATGCGCATGTTGTCGCGGCCCGGCGTGCTGCCGGCCCGCCGCTCTCAGCGCTGCGGCCCGGCAGCCGGCGGGCGACCACGGCGCGCTGGCCCGGGGAACTGGTGCAGATCGACACCACCGGACTGGATGTCCTGGTCATCGGCGACGACGGACAGATCATCTCGGTGGAGCTGACCATCGCGATCGATGTGGCCACCCGCAGCATCGTCGGCGCGCTGATCGTGCCCAAGCGGTTCCGCCGTGGTGCCGGTGCGGGCCGGTGGCTGGGCGGGCGGGCCACCCGCAGCTTCGACACGGTGCAGGTCGTGGCGCAGAGCACCGCACCGCTGCCGGTACGGCCGGGGTGGTCCCCGGAAACCTTCATGGACGGCTCGGACCTGCCCTTCGAGGAACTGCTGGCCACCGATGAGCGGTTCGCCGGTGCGGCCGCCCGGCCGGTCATCAAACCCGAGACGCTCGTCGTCGACCACGGCTCACCGTTCGTCTCCGCGGACTTCACCCGCTCCTGCAACTCCCTGGGCATCGAGGTCCGCGAGGCCCGGCTGCGCACCCCCGTCGACAAGGCGATCGTCGAGCGCGCCATGCTGGCGATCAAGACCGGCTTCAGCCAGCACCTGGCCTCCTACACGCACCACCGTCTGGACCTGCGCGGCAAACACGTCCGCAAGCAGCCGCTGTGGACGATCGCCCAGCTGCAGGACCTGTTCGAGCAGTGGGTGGCGCTGCGCTGGCAGCAGACCCCACACGGCGCGCTGCGCAGCCCGTTCACCCCGGGACTGAAGCTCACCCCGAACCAGATGTATGCGGCGCTGATCTCGCTGCGCGGCTACCGGGCCACGGCGCTGACCGAGAGCGAAAACCGCAAGCTGCTGCCGACCGTGTGGGCACGCATCAACCGCAAGGGCTTCCAGATCAACAACCGCACCTACAACCTGGACAAGGGAGCACTGGATCCCTTCCGCGGCTCCTCCGGGCTCGCGGCCTCCCAGGGACGGTGGGAGGTGCACTACTCCCCCAACCAGCCCGAGGTCGCCTGGCTGTTCAACCACCGGGCCGCCCCAGACAGCGACCCGTGGGTGGAGGTGCCCTTCATCCACCGGCGGATCCTGCACGACCGGTGGACCGAAGAGAGCTGGGAGCAAGGACTGCAGGTCCATCTCGCCGCCGGCGGACACCGCCACGACGAGGCCGCCATCGCCCGGGCCACGCACCGCCTGCTGTCCAAAGCGGCTAAGAGGTCCTAACAGAAGTCACTATCGGTGTGACCGTCGGCTTGGATGCTCGTTGGGCTGTTCGTGGGGAAGAGAGAGTCGCGTCCGTGGGTCGTCTCGGATGAACTGTGGTCGCTGATCGAGCCGTTGTTACCTGATCCGGGGCCGAAACTGGTGGCCGGTCGGCCGAGGGTGCCGGATCGCCAGGCGCTG
>NZ_QQNA01000162.1 GCF_003346515.1 Streptomyces corynorhini | reverse complement strand
CCACGGCCATGCATCTGAGCACGAGCACCGTCAAGGCTCACATCAGCCGCATCCTGACCCGCACGGACTGTACGAACCGGGTGCAGGCGGCCGTCCTGGCGCATGACGCGGGGCTGCTCGCGAGTTGAGGTGAGGTGAGGTGAGGTGAGGTGAGGTGATCTCGGTCATCGTTCGCTGCCAGGAGGTAGCCCCGGCAGTAGAATCGTGCCCCGCTCGGGTATCGCGCCACAGTGGACACAGAGAGTGATGCACGACCGCCGGTCTCACGCTCTCTCGACCCTGGAGAAGCAACGATGCGACATGTCGGACGGTCGGCCCTCCTCGTGAGCGGCGCTCTCTTCCTGCTGCTGCCGCTCAGCTCCGCCCACGCGACACAGCAACCCCCGCCCTCCGCCGCAGCCCCGCCCTCCGCCGCCGTGCCGCCCCCCGGCGCCACGGACAGCTACTGGACCGCCGACCGGATGCGGGCCGCGAAAGCCGTCAGGGCGGACCCGGAGCGCGCCTCCTCCGCCGCCGCCCCGAGCAGGCCGTCCTCGGGTCTGCCCCTCGTCGGGACGTTCTTCTGGAGCGACGCGAAGGGTGCGGGGCACTTCTGCGGCGGGACCGTGGTCAACAGTCCCGGCGGGAATCTGGTCATGAGCGCGGGCCACTGTTTCGACGGGAAGACCGCCCGGCCGAACCTCGCCTTCGTACCGGGATACGACGACGGCAAGAAGCCCTACGGCTCCTTCGCGGTCAAGCCGGACGGCATCTTCATCGACCAGCGGTATCTGACCCGGGGGCGCGACGCCGCCGCCGGGCTCGACTTCAACTTCCTCCAGCTCGAACCGCGCGACGGCAAGAACGTGCAGGATGCCGTCGGCGGCGCCGACCTGCTGACCGACGCGGGGTACGAGCACGACCCCGTACGTCTCGTCGGCTACCCCGCCAACCAGTCGCACCCGCTCGAATGCACCGACAGGACCGAACGGTTCGACAGCTCGTCCCCCGGTATTCCCGGCAGTTTTCTGCGGATCGAGTGCGACGCCTACTCGGGCGGGTCCTCCGGCGGCCCGTTCCTCGTCAAGCGGGTCTCCGGCTGGGGGATCGTCGGGGTCATCGGCGGCTGGAAGACCGGCGGCGACACGGACGACGTCTCGTACAGCCCCTACTTCGGCGCGGACGTCCGGGCGCTGTACGAGAGGGCGGCCGGCGGCCGGGAGCAGGTGACCAGCCGCGATGTCCTGAACACGGCGGGCACGTGGCGGCACGCGGGGACGCTGGCCGCCGAGATACTGGGCCGACGCTGACGTCGGGGGCGCGCCTGGTGCGCCCTGTGCCTCCCGTGGCCCCTGCTGGCCCCTGCGCCTCTCGTAACACCGCGCGCGCCCCGTACCCCCCCGTATACCGGGGCGCCTACTCCGTGCGCTCCGCGACGATGGCCGCGATGGCCGCCACCGCGTGGGCCTCGCTCGTCGGCTTGTCGACACCGAGGTCGGCGAGCACGCCCGTACCGTCTTCCTGCTCCAGCAGGGCCAGCAGGATGTGCTCGGTGCCGACGTAGTTGTGGCCGAGCCGCAGGGCCTCGCGGAAGGTGAGTTCCAGCGCCTTCTTGCCGCGCATGTCGTACGGGATCAGCTCGGGCACGTTCTCGACGGGCGCGGGGAGCCGGGCGGCGACGGCCTCCCGGAGGGCCTCCGGTGTGACGCCCTGGTCGACGAGCGCCCGCGCGGCCAGCCCGTTCGGCTCGTTCAGCAGGCCGAGTACGAGGTGCTCGGGGCGGATCTCGGCGTTGCCCGCCGCGCGCGCCTCGTTCTGCGACGCCACGACGACGTTGCGGGCGCGGCTGGTGAAGCGGCTGAACCCCTGGCTGGCGTCGAGGTCCACCGTTCCGCCCGAGTCCTTGGTGACGAAGCGCTTCTGGGCCGCCTGCTTGGTGACCCCCATGCTCCTGCCGATCTCCGTCCAGGAGGCGCCCGAGCGGCGCGCCTGGTCGACGAAGTGGCCGATCAGATGATCGGCGACCTCACCCAGGTGGTCAGCGGCGATGACGGCGTCGGAGAGCTGGTCGAGGGCGTCGGGGTGGACTTTCTTGATGGCTTCGATCAGGTCGTCGAGACGGACGGAATGCGTGTCCTGGAGTGGATTCGTCATGCGTCAACCATAAGTTGACGATCCGGGACCGTCAACCCAAGGTTGTCGGGGAACATACCTTCGACTCGTACCCATTTGACGCGCTTCATGCATATAGGTGAACCCGGAGAGGTACATATCCCTCCTCACGCCCGCACCTCCCCGTTCCCCCTGCCCGCGCCCGTTCTGGAGTACGCGATGCCCGAGACGACCGGCACAGACACCGGCACAAGCACAGAGACAGAGACAGAGACAGAGGCGCACACGGCCACAGCCACGGACGCGCACGCGCACGCGGAGACCGGCCTCGCCGCCGACTCCGGCCTCGCCGCCGACTCCGGCACCGAGGCCGGGTCCACGCCGCCCACCTGTCCGTTCGACTTCAACGAGGCGCTGGAGTTCGATCCCGTACTCGCGGACCTCATGCACCAGGGGCCCGTGACCCGTATCCGGCTCTCGCACGGCGACGCGGACGCCTGGCTGGTCACCGGCTTCGACGCGGTACGGCAGGTGACGACCGACCGCCGCTTCAGCCGCGCGGCCGTCGTGGGCCGGGACTTCCCCCGGATGACCCCGGAGCCGATCTTCTCCCCGGAGTCGATCAACGTGATCGACCCGCCCCGGATCAGCAGGCTGCGCCGACTGACCTCGCAGGCGTTCACCAAGCAGCACGTGGACGGGATGCGGCCCGCCATCGAGGCCATCGCCGACCGCCTCCTCGACGAGATGGCCGAGCACGGCCCGCCCGCCGACCTGGTGCACCACCTGTCGGACCAACTCCCCCAGCACACCATCTGTGAACTGCTGGACATCGCCCCGGCCGACCGGCCCTGGCTCCAGCGCTCCGCGCTGCGGATGCTGTCCATGACCCCGGGCAGCCGACAGACGGCAGCGGACGCCAAGGCCGAGATCATCGGCTTTTTCCGGGAGTTGACGGCCGAGCGGCGCCGTTCCCCGGGCGAGGACCTGATCAGTCTGCTGGCCACCGCCAAGGACGGCGACGACATGCTGGACGACGAGGAGCTGGCCGTGATGGCCGAGACCCTCATGCTCAGCGGCCACGACACGGCGACCTGCCAGATCAGCGACATCTGCTATCTGCTCCTGACCCGGCCGGAGTTGGCGGACCGGCTACGGAGCCGCCCCGAGACCCTCACCCGGGCGCTGGACGAACTGCTGCGCTACATCCCGTTCCGCAACGGCGTCGGAATCCCGCGCCTCGCCACCGAGGACGCGGAGATCGCCGGAGTGCCCGTGCGCGCGGGTGACTTCGTGCATGTCTCGTATCTGACGGCCAACCGTGACCCGGAGCGCTTCCCGGCCCCCGATGTCATCGACCTGGACCGGCCGCCCACCCCGCACATGACGTTCGGCTGGGGCGGCCACCGGTGCATCGCCGTGCCGCTGGCCATGGCCGAGCTGGAGACGGCCATCGGCCGACTGCTGAGCCGCTTCCCCGGACTGCGTCTCGCGGTGCCGGCCGAGGAGGTGCGCTGGGACACCAGGACCATCCGCCGCTTCCCGCACGAGCTGCCGGTGACCTGGTAGGCACCCTCCCTCTCTCACCCCTCACCCCACGGCGGCACCGCGCGGTCACAGCCCGGCGCCGCCGTGGACCATGTAGTGGTCGAGGAGCTTCGTACGGGCTACCTCAAGGCGGCGGCCGAGGATCCGGGCGACCGCGCGGGTCAGGGTGTAACCGAGGACCGGGTCGTCCTCGCACAGGGCACGTACGGCGGCGGCGTCGAATTCGTGCGCCCGTACCGGACTGAAAGCCTCCGCGCCGAAGTGCCACTGGTGCGGAGGGAAGACCCATGACCAGCCGAGCAGATCCCCGACACCGAGAGTGTCGACGACGACCCGGCGTCGGCCGGGGACGTACAGGTCGAGGGCGACCGTGCCCGTGTGGATGATCCAGAACGTGTCGGCCTGGCTGCCCTCTTCGAAGATCCGCGCGTCCTGGGGGAAATGGACATCGTGGGACAGTCTCATCAGCATGTCACCGCGGCCGGCCGGAAGCCCTGTCAGCAAGCGCATCGTGGAAGTCATGGCGGAGAACCTCCTTGCCGAGTAACCGCGGAGTGACCCAGTTTCAACGGGGAGTTACCGAGGGGCACGACGGCTATACGTTCGATCGTAGCCCCGGCGCTGCGATTCGCCCCACCCGCAACTTCCCGGCCGGTACGCGCCCTTCGCGCTCCGGCCGCACGCGCCTTTCACGCCACGGTCCGTAGGCGCCCTTCACGCCAAGGCGTGCACACCACGGCCCGCACACCACGGCGCCGCACACGCCCGTCACACCAAGGCCCGCACGCACCTTCGCACCCCCGGCCCGCGCACGCCCCGGCCCGCGCTCGCCTCGCCCCCGTCCGACACCCGTCACTGTGCCCGTCACCCGTCACCCGTCACCCGACACCCGCCACTGTGCCCGTCACCCGTCGCCCGTCACCCGTCACCGCGCCCGCGCGGCCACCGAGTCCAGGATCAGGGAGAGCCCGTACGCGAAGCGCTCGTCGAAGGACGGGTCCCGCAACTGGGCCGCGACCCGGCTCAGTGACGGATAGCGACCCGAGTCGAGCGCTCTGTTGAGCCTCGGCCCGTCCGCCCCCGGGAGCGCCTGTTCCTCCTGGGCGAGCCCCAGCACGAAGTAGACGAGGGTCCAGCAGGTCCAGGCCGCCTCCCGCTCCGGCAGCCCGGCGTCGAGCAGCGCTCCGACCAGCGCCTCGGCGAGGCCGA
This sequence comes from Streptomyces corynorhini, assembly GCF_003346515.1. Taxonomy (GTDB): domain Bacteria; phylum Actinomycetota; class Actinomycetes; order Streptomycetales; family Streptomycetaceae; genus Streptomyces; species Streptomyces corynorhini. Next base: position 18,881 of record NZ_QQNA01000162.1, on the reverse strand, counting down.
GCGTGGCGGGCTCGGGCGCGTACGTCCCGGCCACGATCACCGCGCCGTCGCGGTGCGCGAGCAGGGCGCGGCGGTAGCGGTGGGACAGCTCGCGCACCCGCTCCTCCCAGGTCCCGGGAAGGCGCTCCACGGACACCTCGGCGACGATCGCGTCCGCCATCAGCTCCAGCAGCCCCGCCTTGGTCTTGACGTGCCAGAGGACGGTGTTCATGCGGACGCCCAGCCGGTCGGCGACGCCTCGCACGGACACGGCGTCGGCGCCCTTGTCGTCGAGCAGTTCCAGCGCCGCGCGCACCACGACGGCTGGATCGAGGGTGGTTCTGGGCGAGCCGTCGGGACGGGTTCCCGGTTGCCTTTTGGTCACTGACCCAGTCTACTGGGCGCGAAGGTTATTGGTCACTGACCAAGAAGAGAGCCGAGGAGGCGTCGTGGGACAGGCAGAGCAGGGCGTGGAACGGGCAGAGCCGTCCGCGGGACAGGCAGGACAGGGCCTGGAACAGGCAGGGCAGGCAGGGCAGGCAGAGCAGGCAGAACAGGGCCTGGGGCAGGCAAGGCAGGCAGATCAGGGCCTGGGGCAGCTAAGGCAGGCAAGGCAGACGGAACGCGTGCGACAGACAGGACAGGTCGTCGTGGCCGGTGGCGGACCGGTCGGGCTGTGGCTCGCCGCCGAGCTGCGGCTCGGCGGCGTGGAGGTCACCGTGCTGGAGTCCCGGCGGGAGCCCGATCCGCATTCGAAGGCGCTCACGATCCACCCCCGGACCATCGAGATCCTCTCCTGCCGAGGAGCGGCGGACCCGTTCCTGGCGGAGGGCGTGCGAATTCCCAGCGGGCACTTCGGCGGGCTGGACGACCGGATGGACTTCCGGGTGCTGGACACCCCGTTCCCCTTCACCCTGGCACTGCCGCAGGCCCGTACCGAGGAACTGCTGGAGGCGCACGCGGTCGCGGCCGGCGCACGCGTCCTGCGCGGGCACCGCGTGACCGGGCTCGTGGAGCACCGGGACGCGGTGACGGTGTCGGTGACGGGGCCGGACGGCCCCTGGACGCTGGAGGCCGAGCACGTCGTGGGCTGCGACGGAACGCGGAGCACCGTGCGCGCGGCGGCCGGGATCGAGTTCCCCGGGACGGAGGCGACGACGTGGGGCTGGCTCGGCGACGTCGTCCTGGAGCGCCCGCCCGCGGGCCCCGGCGTCAGCGTGTCCAACGCGGCGGGCGGAATGATGGCCGTACGGCTGCCGGGCGGCCTGCACCGGCTCGTGGGCGGGACGCCGGAGGACGTACGGCCCGAGCACGGCGGCGAGCTGACCCTGGACGAACTGCGGGCGAAGACGGTACGGATCGCCGGGGACGACTTCGGGATGCGCGACCCGGTCTGGCTCTCGCGGTTCGGCAACGCCACCCGGCAGGCCGCGCGCTACCGGCGGGGCCGCGTCCTGCTGGCCGGGGACGCCGCCCATATGCACTTCCCGACCGGGGGCGTGGGGCTCAACGTCGGCTTCCAGGACGCCACGAACCTCGGCTGGAAGCTGGCGGCGACGGTCCGGGGCACCGCGGCCGACGGCCTGCTGGACAGCTACCACGCCGAGCGGCATCCGGTCGGCGCCGCCCTGCTGGAGAGCACCCGGGCGCAGACCGCGCTCATGACCGCGTACACGGCCGAGGGGCAGGCGCTGCGCGCGTTCCTGAGCCGACTCGTCGCGACCGTACCCGCGTTCTCGAAGGAGCTGGCCGAGCGGCTGGCCGCACTCGATGTCGCGTATCCCCCGGTGGGTCCAGGCGCGGCCGGGGCCCACCCGCTGACCGGGCGGCGCGCGCCGGACCTGGCGTTCGGGAGTGCGGATTCCCGGGGCGCGGCTCCGGCCCCCGGGCTGTTCGCGCTGCTGCGCGCGGGGCGTCCCGTCCTGCTGGACCTCACCGGGACGCCCGGCGCCCGGTCGGCGGACCTCGCCCCCGGGGTCCTCGTGCACAGCGCGCGCCCGGCCGGGACGCGCGCCGAGTGGTCCGGCGTGCGGGCCGCGCTCGTACGGCCCGACGGGCATGTGGCGTGGGCGGGTACGGAGCCGGACGACGGAGATCTGTGGGCGGCGGCGCTGACGGCGATACGAACGACGGTGCGAACGGCGGTGCGGGCCGCCGGACGCGAGTCCGCGCCGGATCCCCGCTGAGAAGGCGGCCGGGACCACGGCCCGAGCGCCGCGCTCCGTCCCGGCACCCTCGCCGCACCCGGACGACAGCGGACCGGCGAGCCGCCCGTACAGCAGCGGACCAGCGATCCGCCCGTACCAGAGCGAACGGACAACCAGCCCCGCACCACACGAACCGACAACCAGCCCGCACCACAACGGACCAGCGAACCGACAACCCGCCCCGCACCACAACGAACCGCTCCGCACCACAACGAACCGCCCCGCACCACAACGAACCGGCCCGCACGGAAGGCGTCTCCGTGCGGGCCGGTCTCCGGTGCCGCTACCGGTGGGTGTTGCCGGTCGGGCACCTTGGCAGGGCCGGGGGGTGGGGGGTTGGGGTGTGTCAGACCCCGGCCTGGGTCTTGTCGCCGCTGGGCGCGGCGGCGGCCTCGGGAGCGGCCTCGCTTCCGGCCCCGGCGGCGGGCTTGCCGGAACCGGTTCCGGCCTCGGGCTGCTCGGCAGCGGCTCCGTGGTCGTCGACCAGCGTCTTCTCGTCGAACGGGAACTTCCCGGCCAGGACCTCGTCGACCCGGCCCTTGTCGATCTCCTTGGTCCACGTACCGATGAGGACCGTCGCGACCGCGTTGCCCGCGAAGTTCGTCATGGCCCGCGCCTCGCTCATGAAGCGGTCGATGCCGACGATGAGGCCCACACCGTCGACCAGCTCGGGCCGGTGCGACTGGAGGCCGCCCGCGAGGGTGGCGAGACCGGCGCCGGTGACGCCCGCCGCGCCCTTCGAGGCGACGATCATGAAGAGGAGCAGCGAGATCTGCTCACCGATCGCCAGCGGGTCGCCCATGGACTCGGCGATGAACAGGGAGGCCATCGTCAGATAGATGGCGGTGCCGTCCAGGTTGAAGGAGTAGCCGGTGGGCACGGTGATGCCGACGACGGGCTTGCTGACGCCCAGGTGCTCCATCTTCGCGATCAGGCGCGGCAGCGCCGACTCGGAGGACGAGGTGGACAGGATCAGCAGGAACTCGCGGCCCAGGTACTTCAGCAGCGAGAAGATGTTGACGCCCGAGACCAGCCGCAGCAGCGTGCCCAGCACCAGGAAGACGAAGAGGGCGCAGGTGACGTAGAAGCCGATCATGATCATCGCGAGGGACTTCAGGGCGTCCAGCCCCGTCTCGCCGACGACCGCCGCGATGGCGCCGAAGGCGCCTACCGGCGCGGCCCACATGATCATGCCGAGGATGCGGAAGACGAGCCGCTGGATGTGGCCGATGCCCCGGATGATGGGCTCGCCCGTCTTGCCCATGGCCTGGATGGCGAAGCCGGCGAGCAGCGCGATCAGCAGGGTCTGGAGGACCGAGCCCTCGGTGAAGGCCGAGACCATGGTCTTGGGGATGACCGAGAGCAGGAAGTCCGCGGTGGACTCGCTCGCGCCCTCGGCCTGGGCGGCGCCCGCGCCCTTGGTGGCTTCGGTGATGTGCAGCCCGGCGCCGGGCTGGAGGATGTTGCCGACGAGGAGGCCGACGGCCAGCGCGACGGTCGACATCGCCATGAAGTAGACGAGGGCGAGCCCGCCCACCGCGCCGACCTTCGCGGCCTTCCGGACGGAACCCACACCCAGCACGATCGTGCAGAAGATGACCGGCGAGATCATCATCTTGATGAGATTCACGAAGCCGGTCCCGAGCGGCTTCAGTTCGACGGCCACGCCAGGAGCCGCGAAGCCCACCAGAATGCCGAGCGCGACGGCTGCGATCACCGCGATGTACAGATAGTGGGTACGGTCCCGCCTTGCGGCCACGGGTCCTCCTTGACTCGTCCCTGCAAATCCCCCGTCCCTGTCCCGAGGGGTCCCGAGGACTATCCATCACGCTGTGACGCCGGTCACCCTTACGTTCATTTCGTTCATATGAATCAGGCCAGGCATTCTTGTTTCATGCACCTGCCCCGCCCCCGCTCCCTCGCCGCGCAGCTCTTCGCCATGCAGGTCGTGCTGGTCGCCGCCGTCGTGGCGGGGTGCGCGCTGTTCGCGTACGTCACCGGGCGCGCCCACACCGACGAGACGGCGCGGAAGCAGGTTCTGGCCACGGCGCACGCGCTGGCCGATTCGCCCTCTGTACGGGACGCCATCCGTACGTCCGATCCGAGCGCCGCGCTCCAGCCGTACGCGGAGCGGGTACGGCTGGACACCGGAATCGACTTCATCACGATCATGAACCCGCGGGGGATCCGCTGGACGCATCCCGACCCGACGCAGATCGGGATGCCCTTCCTGGGGCGCACCGAGCCCGCGCTGAAGGGCCGGACCTTCACCGAGACGTACACCGGCACCCTGGGCCCCTCGGTGCGGGCGGTCACCCCCGTCAAGGACGGCGACCGGATCACCGGGCTGGTCAGCGTGGGCATCACGGTCGACCGGATCTCCTCGGAGGTGACGCAGCAGGTCAAGGTGCTGGCGCTGGCGGCGGGCGCGGCGCTGGTCCTGGGCGGGCTCGGTACGTACGTGATCAACGCGCGGCTGCGCCGGCACACGCACGGGATGAACGCGGCCGAGCTGAGCCGGATGCACAACTACCACCAGGCCGCGCTGCACGCCGTGCGCGAGGGGCTGCTGATGCTCGACGGCGCGCGCAGGATCGCCCTGATCAACGACGGCGGCCGGGAGCTGCTGGGCCTCGACGAGTCGGCCGTCGGCCGGCCGATCGGCGAGCTGGGGCTGCCCGCGCCGCTGACCGGGGCGCTCCTGGCCTCCGAGCCGCGGGTGGACGAGGTGCATGTGACCGACGACCGGATCGTGGTGGTCAACACCCGCCCGGTGGTCGGTGGCGAACAGCGCGGTACGGTCATCACCCTGCGCGACCACACCGAACTTCAGGCACTGTCGGGTGAGTTGGATTCGGAGCGCGGCTTCACCCAGGCGCTGCGCTCGCAGGCGCACGAGGCGGCCAACCGGCTGCACACGGTGGTCTCCCTGATCGAGCTGGGGCGGGTGGAGCAGGCGGTGGAGTTCGCGACGGCGGAGCTGGAGCTGGCGCAGGCGCTGACGGACCGGGTGGTCGGCGCGGTGGGCGAGCCGGTGCTCGCCGCGCTGCTGCTGGGCAAGGCGGCGCAGGCCAACGAGCGGGGGGTGGAGCTGGTGCTCGCCGAGGACAGCCGGATCGACGACGGGGTGCTGCCCGCGACGCTGCCCGCCCGTGACCTGGTGACCATCCTCGGCAATCTGATCGACAACGCGGTGGACGCGGCACAGGGCGGCGAGGGCGCGCGGGTCACCGTGACCGCGCTGGTGGAGGACGAGGAGTTGCTCCTGCGGGTGCGGGACACCGGCGCCGGGGTCGATCCGGGCGACCGGGACGAGGTCTTCCGGCGCGGCTGGTCGACGCGGGGGCCCGGCCGCGGGCTCGGGCTCGCCCTGGTCCGGCAGGCCGTGCACCGGGCCCGTGGCACGGTCGAGCTGAGGCCCTATCAGGAGCCGCCGGGCGGCGCCGAGTTCGTCGTACGACTGCCGCTGGGCACGCGGTCGGCGGGGGCGGGCGCGGAAGGCTCCTCGGCGAGAGCCTCGTCGACCGGGGTGTCGTCATGAGCGCGGCGCGTCCGGAGCCCGGCATCCGGGTCCTGGTGGTCGAGGACGACCCCGTGGCGGCCGACGCGCACCAGCTGTACGTGGGGCGGGTGCCGGGCTTCACCACGGTGGGCGTGGCGCACTCGCGCGTCGAGGCGGCCAGGCTGCTGGAGCGCACGGAGACCGATCTGATCCTGCTCGATCTGTATCTGCCGGACGGGCACGGGCTTCAGCTGCTGCGGAGTCTGCGGGCCGCCGGGCACCAGGCGGACGTCATCGCGGTGACCTCGGCGCGCGATCTGACGGTGGTACGGGAAGGGGTGTCGCTGGGGGTCGTCCAGTACGTGCTGAAGCCGTTCACCTTCGCGACCCTGCGCGACCGGCTCACCCGGTACGCGGAGTTCCGCGCGGCGGCCGGGGAGGCGAGCGGTCAGGAGGAGGTGGACCGGGCGCTGGGCGCGCTGCGGGCGCCCCAGCCGTCGTCGCTGCCCAAAGGGCTGAGCGCGCCGACACTGGAGGCCGTGACGCGCACGCTGCGCGCCTCGGCCGCCGGGCTGACCGCCGCCGAGGCGGGCGTGGAGGTCGGCATCTCCCGGATCACCGCGCGCCGCTATCTGGAGCACCTGGTCACCGACGGGAGGGCGGCGCGCAGCCCGCAGTACGGGCATGTGGGGCGGCCGGAGCTGCAGTACCGGTGGGTGCCGGCGTCGCGCTGAGCCGGAGGGTGCGTCGCGTGGGAGACGGGTGCCGCGACCGGCTCGGCCGGAGAGCCGGCGTCGGGCGGCACCCGGAGGCGTCGCGCGCTGTCACGCGCCCGAGGGAACAGCCGCGATGACGCGGCTCCGCAACCGCTCGTCCTCGATCGCGTCGGGGCTCCGCCACACGTAGCCGCTCACCTCCTCGTCCTGCAGGGACAGGTCAACGGCACCGGTCGTGCTGAACAAGTAGCGCACATCGGCGTGGTGGTGGGCCGGTTCACCTTTCGAGTCGTTCGCCGGGATCTCGTGCACGTCGATGTGGACGGGGTCCGGAAGCCGGGCCGTGATGCTCGTACGAATGCCGGTTTCCTCCGTTATGGCTGCACCTTTGCGTGTCTCAACGACAGGATTGCTATGCCTCCAGAAGGCATGTCTCACAAGACGCGAGGACGACTTGCCCCAGCACGAAGCACCCGAAGCCGTGGCCGCACTGCACCGCACCAAGAGGCAGTTGGCAACGGTTCCAACATTGGATCTTGAAGCCATCGGGGTACTCCAGCGCGCCGGCGTCACCGAACGCCAGCCGTTCTACCTCGGCCCTGACGGTTCGTACGACCTCCACCTCAACAGGTTCTTCCGGGATCTGCCGAACTGGGGAGTGAAATCCGAGAACGGGATGGATGCGTACGCCTCGGACATCATGCTGCAGTGCCGGTTTCTCCACGAGGCTCGGGGAGGGAAGTCGATCTGGCAGATCGACAGCGAGGACCTGCGTGCTTACAAGTACGCCCGGCTTCACGCCGAAGACCCAGATGACCGGATCACTGGCAGCACCTGGACGCGCACACTGGCCGCGTTGGACAAGTGGGTGAAGTGGTCCCTCGACGCCGGACTGCTGGAGGAGGAGCCGTTTCGTTACGTCGACAAGACCGTGATGACGCCGCAGGGCCCTAAGCAGGTGCGGGTGAACTCCGAGTGCGAGCCGGGATCCCGGAACGCCGAGATGAAGTTCTTGCCCTACGAGGACTACCTGCTGTGGCGGGATGTGGGGCTCCTGGGCTACCTGCCCGATGGGGGCCGCGATCCGAAGTGGCGCGGGCGCAACGGGGAGCGCAACGGCCTCTTCGCCGACCTGCTGGTCTGTACGGGGATGCGGCTGCGCGAAGCGGCGAGCCTGGTGCTGCCGGAACTGCCGCCGCTGGCCCAAGGGCGCGGGGACGTGCACTTGTCGCCGGCCGTCACGAAGCGGCACACGCCACGGACCGTGTTCATTCGGAGGAAGGTCCTGCGCGATCTGCATCACCATGTCGGCTTCGAGCGCGACGAGTTGGTGCAGCGCAAGGTGGCCGAGGGCGCCTACCGGTGGGATGACCCGTTCCTGGTGCGTCAGGCGAACCGGCAGACGATGGTGGTGGTCGGCAAGCGCAGGGCTTGGAAGTACTCGGACCTCGGCCATGCCGACCGGCTCCGGCTGATTGGCATGGACGCCGGGAGCCGGCCGACGGGACCGCTGTGGTTGTGGCTGGGCGAGGACGGACAGCCGTTGTCCAGCGCCACCTGGCAGTCCGCGTTCCGGCGTGCGAACGAGCGGTGCGCGGCCTTCGGCATCGACTTCAACGTCCATCCCCATACGCTGCGGCACACCTTCGCCGTCCACATGCTGGGCCTGCTGCTGCGGCAGACGATCCGGGCGATGGGCATGAACGAGGACCGGCACTTCACGTCGGCCCAGATCAAGCGGATGCTGATCGGCAACCCGATGCGCAAGCTCCAACTGCTGCTTGGGCACGCACACGAGGAGACCGTCTACATCTACCTCGATGTGCTCGACGAGGCCCAGGAGATCGTGCTGTCGGCCCTGGCCGAGTGGGATGAACAGTCCGCAGTCCTGGACCGCGTCGAGGTTCCGGTGGAGGTGAGCCGATGAGCAGGGGACGCACCCGATTCACCTCGGCGACTCCTGCTCCTGCGCCGACTGACCCTGTGCCCGTGCTGGGGCCCGTAGTGTTCAGTGTCCGGTTCGGTGAGGCAGAGGAGCACGTCGACCTGTCCGACCTGCCCTGCCCTCGTCTGGCCCGGGCTCTGGGGCAGGCAATCGTGGCGGTAACGCCGCCCAAGGCCGTAGTCGGCAATCGCGTGGTCCCGAACTTCCGGTCGTTGGTGGTGCGCGTCCGTGACTTCCTCAGGTTCGCTGCTGCGGTGATGCCCGAGCACGGCGAGGACATCGGCCTGGACGATCTGGACGCCGATCTGGTGGACGCCTATGAGGAGAGGCTGACGGACCAATACGGCCCTAACAGCAGCTCGGCTTCGGTGGCGATGTGGCAGATCGTGCGGCTGCTGAGGCAGGTCAACCAGGCCCATCCGGGGCGTCTCGATGTGGACCTGCGCTCGCGGATCGCCTACACGATGAGCGAGAGGCGGCCCACCGGGAAGCCACTGGATGCCTACCCCGTGCCGGTCTTTGAGGCGTTCGAGGCCGCTGCACGGGCGGAGGTCGGCAGGATCCGCGATCGCATCCTGGTGGGAGAGCGTCTGGCCGCGGCGGGTGGGGATCCGGAGGTCCACGGCTGGGGGCGGCTTGAGAACATCCTGTGGTTCATCAACGAGCACGGCCCCCTGACCTCCGAATATCGGGGCATCCGGGGCGTCGCCGCGAACGGGTACATCCGCGGCATCAACAGCCACCTCTACTTGTCGAGGCGGGACTTGTTGTCCTTCCACGTCCTGCTGGCCTGCCAGACGGGGATGGAACCCGAGGCGATCAAGGAACTCAAGGTGGGCTGCCTGACCAACGCGGCTCGCGGCCTCGTGAGTGTCCAGTACTACAAGCGACGTGCGGGCGGTGATCCGCATAAGAGCATGCGCATCCGCGATGGCGGCAACCTGCGCTCTCCGGGCGGGGTCCTACGGCTGGCGATGCGGTTGACCCGGCGCGCACGGGAGCTGGGCGGATACGACGACCTGTGGGTGAGCGTCTCCAGCGCGACCAATGCGTTGGGCCCCGCGTCCGGGGCACGGGTGCTGCTGAGTGCTGGCCATCGGGGCCTTTTCCTGGCTGAGCACGGCTTCGATGCCATGCAGGACAGGGGCGGGAAGCCGGTCAACCTGGATCTGCGGCGCCTGCGCAAGTCCTACAAGTCGAAGCAGTATCTGCAGGCCGGGGGTGTACTGCCGGATTTTGCCACCGGCCATACCCGCGAGGTCGCAGGGCGTCACTACGCGGACATCGGGGCTCACGAGGAGATCCACGACCAGGCGGTCGAGGACGGCCTGAGCGAGGCACTCGCCGTCCACCTTCCGCCGCCGGTCGTGCTGAACGAGGACGGCAGGCGCCTGGACGACGGCAGTCAGGAAGTGCCCTTGGAAGCAGTCCGCGATGCACTGTCCGGGGCCACCGACGTGTGGTTGTCGTCCTGCCGGAACTTCTTCGACTCGCCTTTCTCCCTCAAGAAGGGGGCCGCGTGTCCGGTTCCGCCCTGGGTCTGCCTGGAGTGCCCAAACGCGGTGTTCACGACGCGTCACCTGCCGGCGGTGCTCTCTGTCCTTGGGACCATCGAGGCCCAGCGCGCGGAGTTCTCCACGGCCGAGTGGACGGCCCGATTCGCGGTCGCGCACGAGCGGATCATCAGAGGTGTCCTGGCCCGATTTAACGCGCTTCAGATCGCCACTGCCCAGGCCATCGCCGAGGCCGATGGTCCGCGTCTGGCGCTGCCCACCTCATTTCTGGAGACGCTGCGATGACTCTTTCGTTGTCCAAGGCAGTGGCGGCACCGGTCCCCGCACCGGATGACTACGTCCTGCCCAATCGGCTGACCAGGGGCCACGTCTCCCGGGGCCCGCGCTTCGGCGACGACGTGTGGGATCTGAACGACTTCTTTCCCCGGACCGAGGCATCCGGCCGCATCGACTTCCTCCGGTTCGAAGCCGGGCTCCATCGGCAGACCGCGAAGGAGTTCCTCTACTCGCGACTGCGACGCCGCACCGGACGCACCCACCACCCGATGAAGCCCACTGCGGCCCCGACCCAGTGCACCCGGCTAGTCAACCTCTTCCAGGACCTGCGTTCGGTCGGCGTCCGGCGTCTGCAGGACGTGGAGGTTGGTCATCTGGAGATGCTGGTCACTCGCTGGGAAGCACAGGGGCCACATGCGGTCGTCAGCAAGGTCAACCTGCTCAAACACCTCTCCGGCCACGGCCCCTTCTTGACGGGCGACCGCCTGACCATCGTCCCTTGGCCACATCGCAGCGCCAAGCAGGTGGCCAAGGTGAAAACGCAACGGGAGAACAGCACTCCGCGCATCCCTGAGGAGATCATGCGATCGCTGTTGTCCGCCGCCCTGTTCTACATCCAAGTCGCCAGCCGGGACCTCCTGGCTGCCCGAGCGCTGTTGAATCGTCTACAGGAAGAGCAGTCCAAAAGCGACATCTCCATCGGCCAGACGCGCGAACGGCTGGACGCCTTCATCGCCTCGCGCCGTGCGCTGGATCGTGGCATGCCGGCTCTGCCGATTAAGTATCGAGGTGCTTGTTCCGCCGATGCCGTCGACGGGGTGTTGCAGGCCCCCAACCTGAGCATGACCGCACTACTGATCGGGGCCGACTGCGTCCGACGCCTGCGGCGGGAGATCAAGGACGCCGGCAGGGAGCTCGGTTGGGAGGTCGGTGGCCTTGACATCCCGATGTCGGACTGGCCCGGCAGCGGCCTTCCATGGTGCTCCGAACTGTCAGCCGAAGCTCTGGCCAGTGAGTTGGTACATCTCAGGACAGCCTGCTGGATCGTGATCGCCTATCTGTCCGGAATGAGGGACGTGGAGGTGCGGGAGCTTGGCCGTGAGTGCGCCTTCACCGAGCCTGGGGCCGACGGCCGCACCCGCTACAAGATCAAGGGCCGGGTGTTCAAAGGCCGCAGGCTCACTGGCGACGAGGCCGAGTGGGTGGTCCTGGACGTTGTGCACCAGGCGGTCGGGGTTCTCAGGCAGATCAACGACGATCCCACCCACCTCTTCGGAACCTGGATCGGGGAGAAGGCCGGCTACGGCCTGTTCAGCGACGTGCCGCTGCGGCTGAAGAACTTCCAGCAGCACCTCAACGACCTCTTCGGCGTCCAGGGCGAGCCCTACATTCCGTTGCACCTCGTCGACGAGTACGCCGAGGACGAGGCCGCTGACGATGCCGAGTTGGGCCAGGAGGCCGCAGACGAGGCCGGGGGCGACGCGGGCATGGGGCCGATTCGGCCCTGGTGGTTCGACACCCGGCAGTTCCGGCGCACGCTGGCCTGGCATATCGCTCACCAGCCGTTCGGCGTCGTCGCCGGCACGAGGCAGTACAAGCACAACGCCTTCGCGATCTTCGAAGGCTATGCGGGCACCTCGGCCTCGGGCTTCGCCGACGAGGTCGCCTCGGAGAAGGCGGTCGCGCTGCTGGACTACGTCGAAGACCTCTACCACGACCACAACGAGGGGGGCCGGTCCGCCGGTGGGGCTGCTGGCCGCGTGGCAGCAGATTTCGACCGGATCAGGGCAGAGCTGGGCGACCTGCCCGGCACGGTCGCCAGCCCCGAGCGGCTGCGAGCCGCACTTCGGCACCTCACTCGCACCCTGCATCCGGGCGTCCTCAACGATTGCTTCCACCACGCCGGGACCGCCGTCTGCGGCAAGCGCGCCAAGTCCCTCGGACGACCGCTCCCAATGCTCAGCGCGTGCTTGGCCTGCCCGAACGCACGCCGCTCGGCGGTTCATCTGCCCAGGATGGCCCAAGCCCGCGATCTGGCCGCCGAGGAGTTCGCCCGCACCGCTGGCGTTCCCAAGTTGCAGCGGATCGCCATCGAGGAACACCTGTCGACACTCACCCAGCTGATCGCCGAGCTCCGCGACGAGGAAGGAGTGTCCGCATGACCACCAGCAGCACCACTCAGAGCGTCTTCGCCCGTCTGGTCCGTGAGCACGAGGCGCTGACCAACATCGACCGGCAAGTCATGTGGGCCTTCGAACGACTCATGGACGGCCGTCCGGCGATCACCGACGGCTCCGTGACAGCAGTGAACATCGCCGCCGAAGCTGGGGTGTCACGAGCTTCCTACTACCGCTCGCCAGCCGCCGCCGCGATCAAGGAGATCCTCTCTGCCCCCGAGGCCAAGCGGCCCGAGGTCGACGAGCTCAAGACCGAGGTCGCCCGACTGCGCAAGCAGGAACGCGCGCTCCGCCAGGAGCACGCCGCCGAGGTCAGGGAGTTGAAGGACACCGTGGCGACCTACGCCAACCAGATCCAGGTCCTGGCCTTGCGCAATGCCGAACTGGAAAAGGACGCCGGAAAGCTCAGGTCACAACTCTCCGACGCCAGCGACGGAGTAGTCCGCGCCCTGCGCCCGACCTGACCAACCCACCCCGGCCCGGATCATCCGCCGGGCCGGGGTGGACCTGCGCGCCGGGGGCTTCGGGACCGCAGCCTGACCGGGTGAGGCCGGGTCTGTGCGGGGACCAACGGAACGGTCGGGATCGGTGTGATTGATCTTGAACGGTGAAGGGACTCTGGTGACCGTGAGAGGCAGCCGGTCTCGGTTGCCCCTCACGGTCGCTCCCCCAGTGGCACTGGCCTCTGTCAGGTCAGTCGACGGCGGATCCACCAGGCGCAGAACCAAGTCAGGACGAGGGTGAGGCCGAGGTAGAGCCCGGTCTCGACCCACTGAAGAGTCCAGAAATTGCCGGCGGGCTGGTAGGAAACCTGCTGCTGGTACCCCGCCTTGGTTAGGTTTGCGGCGCAGTCCGACATGGAGGAGCAATCGGTGAGCGACTCGGGCAGGGCGGCCGGTTGGCCGGAAGCGTTGACGGTCTGTTCGGAAAGGATCCAGGCGCCCGGCTGGCCGAAGTCCACCTCGCGCACGGCGTCGATGCCGATGTTCACTGGCTTGGCCTGGGTGAACGACAGTGTGGCATCAACGGACGGGGCCAAGTGGGGCCGGACCCACAGGGGCATGGCGATCTGGACGGCGGCGTACGTGGCGAGGGTGGCAGCCATCGCGGGCACGGTGCGACGGATGAGCACACCAAGGGTGACGCCGAGCATGAAGGCGAAGGCGGCATAGCCGATCGGGGCGATGCCGCGCTCACCGAAGACCAGAGGATCGATGCGCGGGTAGAAGGGATCTGCGCCGGTCCCGCCGCTGTTGACGGCCTGGTCGATCGGACCACTCCACCAGGTCACCGCCACAGACGCCAGGGCGGCAGCGGCCATGGTGGCCACGCCAGTGAGGACGAGTTTGGTGGCGAGCCAGCGGGTACGGGTGATGCTCTGGTTCCACGCCAGGCGGTACGTGCCCGTCTCCAGCTCACGCGTGATCAGCGGTGCGCCCCAGAACATGCCGATCACGGCCGGCACGAGCAGGACGATGACGAGGCCGAGGTAGTACACGGTCTGGTCGGCGCTGGTGATCCGGCCGAACAGGTCGTCCCCGGCACTGGCGTACAGGTCGGCCAGCTGCGGACCGGTGACCGCGAGGAGTACGGCAAGGAAGGCCAGGGCGAGATACACGACCGTGACTTGGGTGCGGAACTGTCGCCAGGTCAGCCAGATCATCGCAGCACCTCAAGGGCGGGGCGGGTGTCGCGGAAGGCATCCGCAGGGCGCGTCATGTAGGCCAGGACAATGTCTTCCAGGCCGAGAGGGGTCACGCTCCAGGAAGGATCGTGGACCGCGGTCTCGGTGCGCACCAGGAGAGTGGTCTGCCGGTCGGTGTGACTGGCAGAGATGACGTGCTGGCCCGAGGGAAGCGCGGCCGGGTCACGGCGCGGGCCGGTGAGCCGGTGGTGCGAGGCGACCAGGTCGTCGATGTCGCCGGCCACCTGCACCTGGGAGTCGACCAGGACGATGACGTAGTCGCAGGTCCGCTCCACGTCGGAGACCAGATGGGAGGAGAGCACGACACTCATCTCGTGCTCGGCGACGGCCTCCATCAGATCCTGCATGAACTCTCGCCGGGCAAGCGGGTCGAGGGCGGCGACCGGCTCATCCAGGATGAGCAGTTCGGGCCGCTTCGCGATGCCCAGTGTCAGGGCGAGTTGCGCCCGCTGGCCCCCGGATAGCTTCCCGGCCCGCTGCTTCGGGTCCAGGCCGAGCCGGCGGATCCGGTCCCGCGCCACGGCGTCGTCCCAGTTCGGATTGAGCCGCTGACCGAAGTCGAGGTGGTCGGCGACGCTCAAGGACGCATAGGTCGGGGTGTCCTGGGCGACGAAGCCGACCTTGGCCAGCTGTTCAACGTCCTCGGCTGGACGACCTCCGCACACCTCGATGGTGCCGGCGGTCGGAGTCAGCATGCCGGAGGCCAGGTTCAGCAGGGTGGACTTGCCCGCCCCGTTGGGGCCGACCAGGCCCACTACCCGGCCGGCCGGAACATCCAGATCGCAGTGCTGCAGCGCCCAGCGCTGCTTGTACTTCTTGCCCAGTGCCTGGGCTCGTAAGACGGCGCTCACGCTACGTCCTCTCCGGCTGCGTTACGAAAGGTGTTCATGAACAGTGCCTCGATGCTTTCCTCGTCGAGTCCGGCCAGGCGAGCCTTGGTCACCCAGCGCTGGAGGTCCTTGCGCAGCGGGCCGTGCGCGGCGAGCGTGCCGTCGGCCAGCGTGCGGGTCACGAAAGTCCCGACGCCCGGACGGGCGCCGACCAACCCCTCGTGCTCCAGCTCGCGGTACGCCTTGAGCACCGTGTTCGGGTTGACCGCGATCTGCTTGGCCACGTCCTTGACCGTGGGCAGCTTGTCCCCCTCCTTCAGCAGGCCCAGGCGCAGCGCATGGCGCACTTGCTGGACCAGCTGCTGATAGGGAGACAGACCGGTCCGAGCGTTCAGGTGGAACTCAATCACTCGTTCCTCCATTTACCTAGTTGCCTAGTACTATAGCCCTCTACGTCAATCATCCAACAAGGGGGCCTCCGCAGCGCGAGGCTCGCACCCATTGGGTTCAGCCACTGACTCAGATCGCACGGCTCAGCACCGACAACGTTCAGCACGAGGAAGGCGAAGTCCTCGTCCGGCTCGGCGACCGCCGTCACCCCGTCCCGGCCCCTTTCGCCGGGATGCTGCTGGACCACCTGGGGCAGCGACCGAACACCATGACCGCGACCAACCCCGACGCCCGATGACTCTTCCCCGGCTGCAGGGCCGGACAGCCTATACCTCCCAGGCACTTTGGGACTTCGGCTCCGCCTGGGCTTCCCGGCCCAGCAGGGACGCATCGCAGCAATCCGCCACCTTGTCCTCCAGGAGGCCCCGGCCCCGGTGATCGCGCGGATGCTCGGCTACCACAACGACACCACCGCACGCCTCGCCGAAGAGGCCGGAGGAACCTGGCGGCACTATGCCCCCGGCGACCACTCGCGCTGGCCCCGAGCCCTCAACAGCCGAGGAACGCGCGACTCCGGATAACGCGAGATTGCCAGTGCCACCCCAACACCCATACCGCAGATGAGACACTTTCTCGTGGGACACAGAAGTTGCTCACATAACTTCTCCCAGTTCGCGGAGCGCCGCGCCCATCAGGTTCACGTCCTCGTGCTCAAGATGCCCGCCGGGCATCAGGTAGCGATCCAACGCCTTGTGGTGGACGAACAGCACTTCGCCTCGCTCATTGAGGAGCACAGCTCCGGCGGTCACGTGCACGGGTACGGTGTTACGGCTCGCCACGTCGTCGCCACGGTCGAGCGCCTCCAGGACGGTGGACAGCGCGGCCCTCTCGTCCGGATACGCGGCTGCGTACGCGGCGATGGTCTCGCGGGTGTGTTCGGGCGTCATGGGCATGGAGTCACCTGTTGAAGTAGTTGAGCCAGAGGCGAGCGATGGCGCTTCGGTCGTCTGCCGGGACTTCGTGTATGGCGGACGTGAGGTCACCGCAGGAGAGCGCTCGGACACCCGCGAGGATTTCGGCTTGCACGAGGAAGATGAACGGTCCGACGCTCGCGCCGTGAAGGAAATTGACCGCGTTCCCTCCGTTCAGCAAGTAGAAGTAGTGGCCGGTGGTTTCGTACCGGCTCACATGCTCGGAAGAGTTGGACCGGCTGTACGCGTTCGGCAGCCCGTCGAGTTCCAGTTCGTCCTCCGAACTGGTGACAGTGGCGACATACGCGCCGTTGCGAAGGGTGGGGAAGTCCTCGCCCCGCAGGGACAGCGAACCCGTGGCACAGAGGATAAGCCCGGCCGCACCCAACGCGGTCTCACGGTTTCGGGCAACGGCGAAACCCTGTGAGAGTGCTTGTGCGCGCCGTACGGGATCGATGTCGTATGCCGTGACATGAATGCCTTTGGCGTGCAGCAACCGGCAGATGCTGGAGCCGAGTTTGCCGAAGCCGATCACCAGTGCGGGGCGGCCGTGCAAGATGTCCCCGCGCTGCCGTAACAGGGCTTCGGTGGAGAATACGACCGACTGTCCGACGAGGTAGTCCTCCGGGTCCTTGAGCGGGGAACGCGCCACTGACATCACGGGACAGGGAAGTTTGTCGCACTCGGCGTAGCGCTTGTGTCCGTTCTCGGTGTCCTCGACCACGCCGAGTACGGTTCTGGAGAACCGCTCGCACAGCGCGTCCAGCACCGGGGCGAAGTACCCGCCCACATCGAGCAGTACGACACGCTCGCCGGGTGCCCTGGTCTCCAAGTAGGCGACGGCTGCGTCCGGGTCGGTGAACAGTTCGCGAGACAGATCGTCCACCGCGTACACCGACTCGACTTCGCGCCGCGCCACCGGATGGACGGACTTGGGCTTCGGCAGTACCGCGCGCAGATCGGAGACCGCGCCGACCGCCCGCACGAACGCGGGGCGCTCAGGTAGAAGATGCGTGATCAGCAAAGATGCGGGACGCTCGGGCGGCACGAGCAGTTCGGCCACCCGCCGCCAGTATGTGTTCAGCCGTGCGCGCTCTGAGGCTTCCAACGGACGCACCTCCTCATATTCACCTCGGATTGTCACTACAGGTAACCGCATCGTCACGTGCGCCGATACTGTGGGCAGGAGCGCAGGAGTTAAGTGCGTTAAGAGCGCCACGGAGTGGGGAGTTGACAAGCGTGGGCACCTCCGAGCCGAACACCGGGTTCGCGCGGCTGTTCCATGAGACCGAGTGGAGTTTGCAGCAGTGCGCGCGGGCCGTGAACCGGATCGGTACGGAACAGGGCACCTCCGTCCGGTACCAGGGCCCGTCCGTGCATCAGTGGCTCAACGGCGGGCTGCCTCGTCCAGCCGTGCGGCCGTTGATCCTGGAGGCGCTCGCGCGAAGGCTGGGCCGTCCGGTCACGCCGGCCGAAGCAGGCTTCCCCGCACCGACGGGCGAGCAGAACGAGTTGAGCACCGTTGACGGGATCATGGATCTTGGGAGGCAGGACATGAATTCGTCGCGGCGGGGCGTTCTCGGCGCAGGGCTGTTCTCCGTAGCCTTGACCATCCCCGGATGGCCGGATCTGGTCGGCCGGATGGAGGGGAGCGGGGCCGATCCGCACAGGCGCATCGGCCAGTCCGAAGTCCAAGCGGTTTCGGCGATGACCGAGCGCCTCTCGGATATCGATGACGATTTCGGCGGACGCTATGCGCGGCCCATGGCCGCCGCCTTCTTGGTCAGAACCGTTGGGCCCTATTTGAAGGCGACGGCATCCAGCGAGATCAGAAAATCGATGATGTCCACTGCTTCATTCCTGTGTTACCTGACCGGGTGGATGGCGGTGGACGAGGGATTGCACGGACTCGCCCAGCAGTACTACGTCAAAAGCCTGGAGCTGGCGGGCGCCAGCGGCGATCACCTGACGTACTGCCATGTCCTGCGGGGCATGTCCGTCCAGGCCGCGAACCTGGGGCACGGCTCGCCTGCCGTGCGGCTCGCCGACGCCGCAGCCGAAGCGTCTCCGGAGTCCGGCCCCCGTATGCGCGCGTTTCTCGCAGGGCAACAGGCGCACGCCTACGCGCTGGCGGGGGAACGTGTGAACGCGCTGACCAGCCTTCGCGAGGCAGAACGGGCGGTGAATCAGGCGGAAAGCCAGATCGGAACCTTCGGTGGGTTCAGCTCGGCCACCTTGGCGTACGCCACCTCGGAGGTGAGGCACGCGCTGGGCGACGTGAAGGGAAGCGTTGAATCCCTGCATGATCATTTTCGGTTGCGGGATTCCAGCGACAGTAAGAGGTCGGAGATCAAGTTCGGCGCCATGCTGGCAGAACGTCAGCTGGAAATGGGCCACCTGGAGGCGGCCTGCGGCACCTGGAACAAAGTGCTGGACGACTATCCAGCCATCCATTCCGGACGAGTCGATGCACAGGTCGCCGCAATCCCCTCCCTGCTCGCCTCCTACCACTCAACCCCCGCCGCACGTCAGCTCCTTGAGCGCACGCGCTCCGCGGTGAGCAGCCGCAGAGCGTAGCCCGGCAAGCGGCGCCGCCCGCCCCGCGCTTTCGCGTTCCGTACCCGTGGCTTCTCCGGCCCTGAGCCGCGCCCTTAGAGGTCCTAACAAAG